>CAZELD010000033.1:0-25040 GCA_964512855.1 uncultured Muribaculum sp. | reverse complement strand
ACAGGGAACACTGAATTCATCCAAGCAGTAACATGATAACAACTTGAAAATATACACGCCCCTCACAGATTTACGGTATGGGATCAAATCCGAGCGAACTTATCGTTTCAATCACAGTCTTTTCATCATGTTCTCCTCCGACAAAAGCAATTCCTTTTGACAAGTCTACGGAAACAGAGGTAACACCCGGCAATTTAGCCAGATTTTTTTCTACCGTAGCCTTACAATGGGCGCATGACATTCCTTTAATTTTATATTCTTTACTCATAGTTATATGTTGTTTGTGTTTTGGATAATAGTTGGCGACCATCGCAATAATCAGCAATATCACAAGAGATATTGAACAAATAAGGTTGAAAATAGACACATTCTCAACATGACAGGCGCCATGCATTTGCACTATGTGATTGAGAAACCATTCCTGTGGCAGCAAGTAATCGATTATCAATCCAAACATAATCGAACTCAACACGATAGAGCCTATATAAACCGCCGCGCATTTCCTTCCCATCACACGTGATATCACGGTCATTGAAGCAAAGTTAGCTGCCGGGCCAGCCATAAGCAAAACAAACGCCGCTCCGGGCGAAAGACCCTTTAGCATAAGCGACATGGCTATAGGGATGGAACCGGTGGCGCACACATACATAGGTATCGCCACAATCACAACCGCGATCATGGCGAGCAGCGGGCGGCTACTCAGCATCACGAAGAAATCTTCAGGCACAAATATCGTAATCAAAGCCGCTATCACAAGCCCGAGAATAAGCCATTTTCCGATACTCTTCACCATATCAAAGAACCCATATTTAAACATCTCTCGTAATTTCTTATAGAGGCTCTTTTTCTCAACACCAGCACGGCAATCATCATGAGTAAAGTCTTCATCTGCCGCATCGGCGCGTTCGGCCGCCCCCACTGCAATACCGCCAAAAAACGCTGTAGCCAAAGCCGCAACCGGACGTATTATGGCAAAGGCAGGACCGAGCAAAGAATAGGTCGCAGCGATGCTGTCAACGCCTGTTTGCGGGGTTGCGATCAGGAATGAAGACGATGCAGCCCTCGACGCGCCATTGCGCCTCAAAGCCACAGCCGTCGGCAAAACGCCGCAAGAACATAGCGGCAAAGGAATTCCCAACAACGCAGCCTTAACGACAGCGCCATAACCCGTACCCGAAAGATGACGGCTCATAATACGAGGAGAAATGAACACATGAAGCGCTCCGGCAATCAAAAATCCCAATAAAATGTAAGGCGACATTTCATTGAGCATATTAAATAGAATTATAAAAATATCTTTCATCGCAGTAACATTTTCATTCACAAAGTTACTTCCATAACGATAGATTCATGTTACATAATTCCGCAAAAATATTGCATCTCGCTCCTGACTCAGATTTTATCAAGCTGCGTACGCGATCTCCCCGATTCCTTATAGGATGTAGGAGTTAATCCTGTAATCTCCTTGAATTGCCTTGAAAGATGAGCAACGCTTGAATATCCTGTCATATCGGCTATTTCAGAAAGAGTGTGTCCGCCGTAATCAATCAATTCTTTAACATACTCTATTTTTTGCCGTATATAATACCGTTCAATTGTTCGTCCCTCCTCCTGTGAAAATATGCGGCTTAAGGATGTATAATCCACCCCAAGCGCATCAGACAAATAAACTGATAGTTTCTTAGACGTGACATCTTCCGATCTGGCAAGTTTCATCAACAGTCCCCGAGTTAAATCCACCAGCTCCTCCTGTCGAGTTCTAAGTATTTCAAATCCTTCATTTTCCAACGCTTTTTCCAACACATTAAACTGATTAGAATCCAGCGAATGAGAGATATCGATATATCCAAGATCAACCGTAGCACCGTCTATGGCAAGCGAAGCGACAAGATCTTTAACCACTTTTACACAATGATCACAAACCATATTTTTTATTCGAAGCCTCATAATCAAAACGAGCAAAAAAATGTAACCAATACAGGAACTGACATATCAAGAGCGACACCATGCAGAATCGCAAGAGGCACCATCCTCTCACCTGACCAACGCGCAATTACCGGCAATGAAATATCGCACGATGAACATCCCGCCGCAGAAATCGGCGAATGCGGACTTATTTTCGCAAAAAACGGAGCGCATATTATGGCGAGCAATTCACGCACGACATTGGCGATAAGCGCCACTATCCCTAATTGCGCAGCAAGTTGCGGCGATGCGGCAAGGGTTTTCAACTGTGTTATCAAAAGCGATGAAAGAGAATAATAACCCAGTCCGCTACCCACGGCAAGAGCGTCATATATAGAACCTAATGACCAAAACGTCCCCATCACTACTGCAGCAACGAGGGTACCAATAATAGTCGCAAGCGGCAATAGCAACCATTCTATCCGGAAATCATGTTTAAGCGATGTAAAACTATCGCTCGACCCAAAACCGAGCCCGACCTGCGTCATCAACACCAAAAGCACGATCGACGACAAATGAGAACACTCAGCTTCAATCGGCATAAAATCCATATCTCCCAAAAACAGGCCAAGGCTAAATGCAAGAAGCACAAGAATCACATCTTTCATATCTAATCTTTAATGCGTGTTTTCACTATGCGATAAACAAGCCCTGCCAAAAACACACTTCCCATGACACAAGCAACAGCCATCACCATCGCTTGAGCGCCCAACTCAGGAAGTGAATCCATAATCCGGCGATCAGAACCAATTACGATTCCAAACAGAAACAGCAACAGCAATATTGTAGGCATCGTATTCCTACCGGCCAGCCTCACAATGCGCCTATCCCTAAAATATCTTCCAATGACAATGCCTGAAAGAAACAGAATCCACAAAATCGCAATAAACATCGACAACAACCAATATACTAAAACAACCGCAAAGCAAGGCTATAGCTTCCCTTGCGGCTGTTTTTTATTCCCTTATTGTATTTAGAATGGCAGGTCGTCGGTAGCCTCACTTCCAAGATCTGCTACTGCCGGGGGAGGAGGCACCGCTCCGGGAAAATCCTGAGGAGGCACACTGCCACCCATCGATGCGCGTTCACCGGCTTTCTCCACCTTCCAACCACTGATTGAGGTGAACCAACGCCCGTTATATTCACGGCTGTTTATATCAAAGCTAAGAACAATCTCATCACCTACATTCAAAGGATATTGATCCGCTTTCGCCCCAAAAAGGTCAAAATGCACTTTTCGTGGATATGATTCATGAGTTTCAAGCACATATTCTCGCTTTTTCCACTCATTTCCCGCCTTTGACGTTCCCGACTGTTCGGGTAATGCAAGGATAATTTTCCCTTCAATTTCCATGTTATCTGTACTGTATTATAATTTTTTATCAAAGATAGCCAATCGATTGAGGTTTGCCAAATTTTACTCCATAAATTTTTCTACAACATAATCATCCGAATAACTTGAATCGTCAACCGATGCCTCCTCAATCAACGGAGTGTCGACCAAAAAACGATATAATTTTTTTGTTTCCAAATTATTTCCGACCACGTGCTCGGCTCTAAAAAAACACACTCCGGCAACACCCGCCATATTCCTCGACTTCTCTATCTGCCCCTTTATAACATCAAAATTCCAGCCTGCGTCAATCATTTTATAAGGAGCTAATCCCACGAGCAATGACACATTGCCACAATGGAAAACCCATGTCGACAAATGAGTGGAAAAACCGGATTTTTCATCCCAGTACATCTGAGGAATCACCATATCATGATTTCCCGATTGCACCCATTGCACAGGATCCTGCTGATAACTTTCGTATGCCGTGGAATTATTTGTGCCCTCAACATTCTTATATGTTCCGATAGGCGCGCTTCCCACCACCATATCCGGCCGTATTTTCTTTATCGCAGAATACAACTCAGCGACAAACTTATTTATGTTCTCCCTGCGCCAATCAGCCTTACGCTGATTCTTTCCGGCGTATTTTTTATAAGATCGTTCGTCGGGGAAAGCATCGCCCGGATAACGGGTATAGTCCAGATTTATGCCGTCAAAGTCATACAATTCGGCCATTTCGGTATATAACTTAACCAGATATTCACGAGCTTCCGGATTCGCAGGATCAATGTAGTAGTTTCCGGAATATTTTATACACCATTTAGGATGTTTCTTGATAATATGCTGCACCTTGTTTGCCGTATATGATGAAGCGTTTTTCAAGCTACCTACGCGATAGGGCACTACCCACGCATGGCATTTCATGTTTCGTCGATGACATTCGTCAACCACAAATCGGCAAACATCGTATGACAAGCACTTGGATCCATTACCGGTCAAAGCGCTCATAGCAGGCTGAAAACGGCTATTCCATGCGACATCTCCATTAGCTTGAACTTGAAACAAGATCAAATTGAAATGAGCTTTCTGCAATTTATCAAGCATCTCAATCATCTGCCGTTTTTGATGCTCCTCATCATAGTTCCTCCCCGGCCAATCCAACCCGGAGTTAGTGGTGAGCCACACTCCTCTCAATTCTGAAAATGAAGTGAGCGATGCGAGCATCAATATAATCGTATAGCAAAAAATACGTTTGAACATAACCCTAAAATCTCATACGAAAATACATAAAAAGTGTTTTCATTCAAAATTAATCGAGCGTTTTAACCCTACGTTCCCTCCTTTTTACGTAATTTAGCGGACAAAATTTACAATATGTCAGAAGAATTAGATTGGTGGACGTCACCCACCGAAAGCGAATCAGGGCGACTGATAATGGTAACCGGACGTAAAGACGTTAATAAATTCAGAACCTCCGGAAAATATAAAATACGAGCAGAAATAACATGGAAATATCAAGGGAATAACGCCGGGATGCCCGACGAACCGACCTCAGTTGTGATGGAAAGTGTACAGGAGGCGTTGGAAGAGACTTTCCGAAAAGATCCTGTCGCAGTGATGACCGGAGTGTATACTGGAGACGATGAACGCAACTGGATATTCTATACCCTCTCAGTCCACATATTCGGGAAGAAGATAAACGAAGCGTTAGCTCCATTCGACCTTCTGCCGATAACAATATACACCGAAAACGATCCCAATTGGGCGGAATATGATGAAATGCGGATTGCCTCTGAAATAAATTAAAAAAGTCGGTTGTGTAAAATATACCTTGACACAAAAGGTCAAAAGAAAACAAAAAACAGAAGATATTTTTAACTTGACGAATAGCAGTCAATTAATTATCTTCTGTTTCTTGTGTGCTTGCGCGCTTCTGTATATTTTTACAATTTTGGCACAGGAGCGCCTATTATCTTATATAGATTATTTGCGAAAAAAAAATCACACATAACCCTTTATAATACCCCTCTTAGAATTACGCACGAATAGGATTATTTCATCCCTCTCTTTCGTGGCCGGAAGTTCAGTTTCTATGCGTTCCACAGAATCTGAAATATTATATCCCGATAAATATAAGTAGCGGTATATCTCCTGAATTTCTCGAATCTGCTCATTAGTGAAATTACGGCGGCGCAAACCTATGGAATTTACACCGGCGTATGCGATTGGAATACGAGCGGCTTTAACATACGGAGGTATATCCTTATTTATAAGCGATCCTCCTTGAATCATCACATGAGGCCCGATATGACAAAATTGATGCACCAATGTCCCTCCGCCAATGATAGCATAATTATCAACCACTACCTCGCCGGCGAGCTGAGTAGAATTGGACATAATAACATTATCGCCGACAACACAGTCATGAGCCACGTGGCAATATGCCATAATCAAACAATTGTTCCCAACCACAGTCTTACCTTTGGATGCGGTACCTCTATGCACAGTCACACATTCGCGGATAGTTGTATTGTCTCCGATAATAACGACAGTGTCTTCGCCGCGGAACTTCAAATCCTGAGGAATAGCGCCAATAACAGCGCCAGGAAAAATAACGCAATTTTTTCCTATCCTCGCTCCTTCCATTATAGTTACATTGCTTCCAATGCGCGTACCTTCTCCGATTTCAACATTTTGATCAATTGTCACAAACGGATCAATAACGACATTTGACGCAATCTTTGCTGCGGGATGTATATATGCTAACGGTTGCTTCATTTCAATCTTATTTGTTATTTATTTTTGATAATCCGAGCCATGAACTCACATTCAGTCACAATCTTCTCGCCCACAAAGGCATACCCTTTCATTATAGCGCAGCCGCGGCGCAAAGGAGTCATAAATGAAACATGGAACAATAATGTGTCGCCGGGGACAACCTTATTGCGGAATTTCACATTGTCGATCTTCATGAAGTAAGTGGAATATTTTTCCGGTTCATCAACTTGTCCTAACACAAGCAAACCTCCGGTCTGAGCCATAGCCTCAACCTGAAGAACGCCCGGCATCACCGGTTCTTGAGGGAAATGCCCTTGGAAATAAGGTTCATTACCCGTCACATTCTTTACTCCAACAATATAATTACTTCCAGTTTCGATAACCTTGTCCACCATCAAAAATGGATAGCGGTGAGGCAGCAATTCCTTGATGCGGTTTATATCCATTATCGGCTCCACATTCGGATTATATAAGGGAGCTTGAAGTTCCTGATGCTTTATTTCTTTGCGAATCTTCTTTGCAAATGCGGTGTTGATTGAGTGTCCGGGACGGGTGGCTATTATTTTTCCCTTAAGCGGACGACCGATCAATGCGATGTCGCCCAGCACGTCAAGCAACTTGTGGCGTGCCGGTTCATTATCGGTGAACAAGGGAAAATCATTGATATAACCGAATTCCGTCACATTCTTGTGAGGAACACCCATCAAATCGGCAATACGGTCAAGCTCGCTTTGCTCCATCGGACTATCATAAATCACAATAGCATTGTCAAGATCTCCGCCTTTAATAAGATTAGCCTTTACCAATGGCTCAACCTCACGAACAAAC
The DNA here is from genome assembly GCA_964512855.1 of uncultured Muribaculum sp. Taxonomy (GTDB): domain Bacteria; phylum Bacteroidota; class Bacteroidia; order Bacteroidales; family Muribaculaceae; genus Muribaculum. The sequence goes on along the minus strand of CAZELD010000033.1, from coordinate 18,133 downwards.
ACAAATGTGCGGCTGCTTCCCACCTCTGAGCTAAAATCCTGAAGGCGGTCTAATGAGGCATATTGATTCTTCAATACATGGGAATTGAACGACACCATCACATCGATGCTGAACTCGCTATCAGGAAGCACAGTGATCGAAGAACCGGTTGCGTCATCACGCACCTCGATTTTTTGCTTTACGACATAAAAATCTTTATCTGCATTTTGCTCTTCAATTCCAGCCTTGATTATATTATCGCAATATAACTTCGCGCTACCGTCCAGAATAGGAAATTCAGGCGCATTCACTTTAATAAGGCAATTGTCGATGCCGGCTCCATAAAGAGCGGCAAGAGCGTGCTCTACAGTGCTCACGCTTACATCACCCTTACTTAGAACCGTGCCGCGGGTAGTAGTTGTCACATATTCCGCGAGAGCGTCAATAATAGGCTCTCCTTCAAGGTCTATTCGTTGAATTTTATATCCGTGATTTTCAGGCGCCTGGCAAAATTCAGCGTCAACCATAAGTCCGGTATGAAGCCCTTTGCCATGGACTTTAAAAGGTTCTTTAAGTGTTAATTGTTTCATTATGATGGTTTATTTATTTAATTCCTTTTCAATATTCTTTACTCGGTCAAACAATTTGCCGAGATTTTTATTATATACCGCTTGACGAGCGAACTCACCTGCATTTACCGCCGGATAGCCCATCAGTCGGCTCCCTGGCTTTACATCATTAGGGATACCTGATTGGGCGCCGATCACCGTACCGTCACCGACATGGATATGGCCGGCAAAACCCACTTGGCCGCCAATCATACAACCGGCGCCTATTTTAGTGGATCCGGCGACACCGGCCTGAGCCGCAATCACCGTATTAGCTCCAACTTCACAATTATGAGCCACCTGAATAAGATTGTCGAGTTTAACACCGCAATGAATCTTGGTAGCGCCCATCATCGCGCGGTCTATCGTCGTATTAGCCCCGATTTCCACATTATCTTCAACTTCAACAATACCCAACTGAGGTATTTTGTTATATTCGCCATTGACAGGGGCGAAACCAAAACCGTCGGCTCCGATAACCACTCCGGAATGGAGTATGCAGTTCTTCCCGATTTTACATCCGTGATAAATCTTAACGCCTGGATAAATGATGGTGTTGTCACCGATTGTAACTCCAAATCCTATATATGACTGAGGATAAATTTTCACATTTTTCCCAATCACCGCGCCCTTTCCGATATATGAAAAAGCTCCTACGTAACAATCGTCTGAAATTTCAACACCTTCAGCAATATGGGCAGGCTGCTCAACGCCGCTCAGGCTTATTGCCGTCATTTTACTTACCATATCCAAAAGAAAAGCTACGGTAGCGTATGGATCAGCAACCCTGATTAATGTACACCCAACAGGATGTTCCGGTTCAAAATCATTACCGACTAATACTATGGAACTCTTGGTGTCATATATATAATGAGTATATTTAGGGTTCGCGAGGAAAGAAATCGCCCCCGGATGACCCTCTTCTATTTTGGCAAACGCGCTTACGGTGACATTACCGTCACCTTCTACTTTTCCCGAAACGAGAGCAGCAATTTGAGAAGCGGAAAACTCCATGTATATAAAAAATTTTATGTAGTAAAATTTAATTATTATGCAAAGTTGCATAAAATTTTTCGTATCTCAACCTAAACTATGTCTAAAAATGATATCAGGCACATAAATAAACCTGATTTAGCCTATTTTTCGGGATTTTTCATCGTTCTATCACTATGAGTGTCGGAGTATCCCCTGCATCCACAGCGAAAATATCGCGCCGCTCAAGATAGCGCATCACTCTCTTTATACCACATTCTATCAACTGTTCCTTTTTAAAGAGACAATCCAACTGCCGACGATCATTCTGCGTAATTTTATTTTCTGCAGCGACAATCACTATGCCGGGGACAAAGATTGTAGAGTGAATCTCCCGGTCAAACCCGACAATCGACAATACGCCGCCATCAAGACCAACTATAGATTGACGGTAAACTTTGCCGTCATGAATCACAGCATGGGCAAGGTACCTTGTCATTTCAAATTATTATAATGCTTTACCGAGCTGCGGGAATAATCGTCAGGACTGAAACGGACGCGAGTAAGGCTGATACTGTCAATATATGATGTTTCGCCCTTCATAGGCAGATATTGCAACGCTCCATACACACTTCTAAGCGTCTTTGCCGTGTCGGTATGTAATTTAAGCTCCTGCCATCCACCACCATAAAATTTAGATGATATGTAATCAGTAGAGCCGTCATTATAATCGGCGCATATAGTCCAACTAATGGGCAACACATGGTTATTGGCGTATAACTTCCATGTATAGGAGTCTCCTTTCTCCCAGTTTTCATCAGAGTTGAACTTAAATCTGATAAAATCCGACGGACTTTGCGGAGAAAATCGACGATAAGGAAGCTCACTCCACACATTCACAGAATCCCCCACCACAGAAACCTGAACACTCTTGCCATCTGCGGCGATATCGGCATCATTCAGTTCATCCTCAAGTTGCTTTATAACCATACCATACATCTCCTTGTACACATCAATATTATGCCCATACCACGCAAGCGAGGTGTCGACATCCTCCTGCGTCACACCATGATGCATATAAATCGACTGTTTGAGAACTTTTTTAACCGAATCATTTCGATAATGTGAGCCTTGCAAATCAACAACTCCCTCACCTTTATGGATATCAGCGAGCAAAGCCGCCATTTTCTTCGGCTTTATCACATAACCGGGAGTACGATCACACGAAACGCACGCCAATGCCAACATCACTATTAGTATCAATCTACCCATTGCCTTTTTTTTGAAGTAGAACCGTCGTGAACCGTTGGTGTTGCGGCGTCATTGGAAAATGATTGAGCTGACAAATAACGCGAATAAAACAATATGAGCACAAATATCCCTACAGTAATAGCTGCATCCGCAACATTAAATATCGGCTGAAAGAACAAGAAATATTGCCCCCCTACAAATGGCATCCAATCAGGCCAATAGAAACTGAACAACGGAAAGTAAAGCATATCCACCACTTTTCCGTGAAAAAGCGGAGCATAGCCGCCATCGGCCGGAAACATCGTGGCTATTCCAGGCGCATAAGGATTATTGAAAATGACACCGTAAAAGACCGAATCGAATATATTGCCGGCGGCGCCTGCGGTGATAAGCGCGCAACACACAATATAACCGGTTTTTATATAGCTGCGATTACGGATGCGGATTATGTAGTATATCAAAAGCGACACCGCTACTATACGGAAAAGCGTGAGAAAAAGTTTGCTCCCTATCTCCATTCCGAAGGCCATGCCATTATTTTCAATAAAATAAATCCTAAACCAATCGGTGATGACGATCTCTTCGCCAATATACAGATGGGTCTTGACCCAAATTTTAACAATTTGGTCTATCAACAATACTCCCACTATGATCACTGTGGCGAGCAGTCCTCTCGACAATTTCATCATCTAACTCTGAATCGGTTCACAGTTTTATAGATTGCCCGGTTGATGCGGAATCAATCCGGCAAACCTTATCTTTTCAATGCTTTCTTTTTCCCTCCTTAGCCTCGACGCTTAAAGTGGCATGGGGCACCGCCAACAAGCGCTCTTTGGGAATCAATTTGCCAGTTTGACGGCAGATTCCATAAGTTTTATTTTCAATTCTAACCAAAGCCGCCTGCAAGTGCTGTATGAATTTCATTTGGCGTTGTGCAAGTTGACCTGCCTCCTCCTTTCCGAGAGTGCTCGCGCCCTCTTCAAGCACCTTAAATGTGGGAGATGTATCGGCGGTGTCATTGCCATCATTATTCATGACATTAGCTTTCAGCAATTCGTAGTCTCGCTGCGCTTTCTCAAGCTTCTGAAGAATCACTGTTTTAAATTCCTGAAGCTCCTCATCAGTGTAACGCGTCTTTTCGCTCATAATTATTGTTTTTATGTTTGGTAAGGGATTTATTCCTCATTTATTTCTCACTATAGCCGCATTTAATTTTATGTCATCAATGTCAAGAACCTCCTGATCCACGCCATCTGCTATAGGAGCAATATTTATCTCCATGGCAAGCACCTGTGATGATATATAATCTTTAAACGCTTCAATGGCCGCATCGGTTGCATCGTTGGGCGCGAATGTGATTGATATTTTGTCAACGATGTCGTAATCACGGTTTTTACGTATATTCTGAACACGGTTCACAATTTCACGGGCAATTCCCTCTTTACGCAACTCATCGGTAATCGTAATATCAAGAGCCACAGTGATATTCCCATCATTAGCCACCTGCCAACCCGGAATATCCTCCGATATAATTTCTACATCTCCAAGTTCAACTGTAGCTTGAGTTCCTGTTATGTCAAATATGAATTTACCGTTTCTTTCAAGTTCGATAATATCATGCTGCGACATTTTCGCCACCTCGGCGGCGAGAGCTTTCATAATCTTGCCATACTTCGGCCCAAGCTTCTTGAAATCGGGTTTAACCTTTTTCACAAGCACTCCATCCTCATTACCGACAAATTTTATCTCCTTGACATTAACCTCATTTAGCACTAACTGAGCTACTGAGGATATCATATCCTTCTGACGGTCGTCAAGCACAGGAATCATCAATGTGGCAAGCGGTTGACGCACTCGGATATTGACTTTACGGCGCAACGCAAGCACCATCGACGTTATATCCTGAGCGAGTTTCATCCTCTCTTCGAGTTGCTTGTCGCTCTCACCGGCGACAGGGAACAGAGCCAAATGCACTGATGTCGCATTATCCCCACGAGTCACTGTCGTCAAGTCAGTATAAAGACGATCGGCAAAAAATGGAGAAATAGGAGCCATAAGCAATGCGACAGTCTCAAGACATGAATACAATGTTTGATATGCCGAAAGCTTGTCTACGTCCATCTCTCCGCCCCAGAATCGTTTACGGTTCAACCTCACATACCAGTTGCTGAGATTATCATTGACAAAATCATTTATCGCACGCGCGGCCTTAGTCGGCTCATAATCGTCAAGAGCCTCTTCCACGTCACGGATAAGGGTCGATAGAAGCGACAGAATCCACCTGTCTATTTCAGGACGCTCTGCCATAGGCACCTGCGGCTGGCTATTGTCGAAACCATCCACATTTGCGTAAAGGGCGAAGAATGAATAGGTGTTATAGAGTGTCGAGAAAAGCTTGCGTGACGTTTCACGCACACCTTCTGAATCATATTTCAAATTATCCCATGGGGATGAATTGGCAATCATGTACCAACGCAACGGATCCGATCCAAATTCCGCAATAGCCTCAAACGGATTCACGGCATTACAAAGACGTTTTGACATCTTGTTGCCGAAGCGGTCAAGCACAAGGCCATTGGAAATAACAGCTTTATATGCGACTGAATCAAACACCATTCCGGCGATGGCGTGAAGCGTGAAAAACCATCCGCGCGTCTGATCCACTCCCTCAGCTATAAAATCGGCGGGGAAAAGCTCGCCGACGTCAAATTTATCCTTATTTTCAAAAGGATAATGAATCTGAGCGTAAGGCATTGAACCCGAATCAAACCACACGTCAATAAGGTCGAGTTCTCGGCACATAGGCTCACCGGTCGATGACACAAGTATTATATCATCCACGTATGGGCGGTGCAAGTCAATCTTATCGTAATTCTCCTTGGAATAGTCGCCGGGGATAAATCCTTTCTCCTTGTACGGATTGGAACTCATAATTCCGGCAGCCACCGATTTTTCAATTTCATTATAAAGCTGCTCCACGCTGCCTATGCAAATCTCCTCTTTTCCATCCTCAGTACGCCATATTGGCAGCGGAGTGCCCCAATATCGGCTGCGTGAAAGATTCCAGTCCTGAAGATTCTCAAGCCACTTCCCGAAGCGGCCGCTACCGGTCGCCGCCGGCTTCCACTTGATCGTGTCGTTAGCGGCCATCAACCGTTCGCGCGCGGCGGTTGTGCGGATAAACCAACTGTCGAGCGGATAATAAAGCACTGGTTTGTCTGTGCGCCAACAATGAGGATAGTTGTGTACGTGCTTCTCTATTTTAAACGCCTCGCCTGAACGCTTCATCTCCATTGCGATGACCACATTAAGGTCTTCTGCTTTTTCAGCAGCCTTTTCATCATATTTTCCACCTTCGTTAAACTGTGGATCGTATGCGTTCTTAACATAGTCACCGGCATGATGCTCATAAAGAGCTACATTAACGCAATGTTTAACAAATTCAGGAGCGCATTCGTCAAGTGTATAGTATTTTCCGGTAAGATCTACCATCGGGCGCGTCTCTCCGCGCTGATTTATCATAAACAGCGACGGAATACCCGCAGCCTTTGCCACTCGCGCGTCATCGGCTCCGAAAGTAGGCGCGATGTGCACGATTCCGGTACCGTCATCGGTAGTCACATAATCGCCTCCGATTACCCTGAACGCCTCCGATTCAAGTTCTACAAACTTGTCGCTACCCACCGAAAATATGTGTTCGGGATGATTTTCGGCATAATCTCTAACAAAGGCGGGAACGTTATCAGTCAATTTTTCCGAAGGTTTAACCCAAGGCATAAGCTGCTTATATGACATACCGACAAGTTCCGAGCCAAGATATGAACCGACGATGCGGTAAGGCACGATTTTGTCGCCGAGCTTATAATCTTCGAGCGGCATCGTTTCCCCTTCGGCCTTAAAATAAGCGCTTATGCGATCTTTGGCCATCACAAGCGTAAGTTTTTCTCCGGTATAAGGATTATAAGTTTTTATTACAGCATATTCATATTTGGGTCCCACGCAAAGGGCGGTATTGGAGGGCAAAGTCCACGGCGTTGTTGTCCATGCGATGAAACATGGCGTACCCCACCCTTCCATTTCCGGCTTAGTGTCGACAGCCTTGAATATGGCGGTCACGGTAGTGTCTTTCACATCCCGGTAGCATCCAGGCTGATTAAGCTCGTGAGTGCTAAGGCCGGTTCCGGCTGCCGGTGAATATGGCTGGATTGTATAACCCTTATACAAATATCCTTTTTCATGAAGCCGGCTTAACAACCACCACACTGACTCGATATAACGATTGTCATATGTGATATATGGATCCTTCATGTCAACCCAATACCCCATGGAATTAGTAAGGTTTTCCCATTCCCGGGTATATTTCATTACCTCGCGGCGGCAAGCGGCGTTATATTCATCAACCGAAATCTTTTTGCCGATATCCTCTTTTGTGATACCGAGAGCTTTCTCTACGCCAAGCTCAACAGGAAGTCCGTGCGTGTCCCAACCGGCTTTACGTTTTACATGAAAGCCTTTCATCGTTTTGTAACGACAGAAAATATCCTTTATAGTACGCGCCATCACATGATGTATGCCAGGCATACCGTTGGCCGATGGAGGCCCCTCATAAAACACGAATGAAGGAGCGCCTTCCCGCAGTTTCATGCTCTGCTCAAATAGATGGTCGTTATTCCATTGTTCAAGAACCTGACGATTTATTTCAGATAGATTGAACTTGTCATACTCATTGAATTTTTTCTTCATCACAATTGACTGATTTATGTTGCTGTAATGTAGGTTACAAAATAATTTTTGCAAAGTTACAAAATTACACGGTAATTCGGCAGAAACAGCCTATTAAAAATTAAAAGTTTAAAGAAGATGAGCCAAAATATACGTCAAAATCGCGCTCTGATGAAACAATACGCAAAAAGGCAAACGCCAATAAGGGATAAGCACAATCAACTTGCTTAGATTCAACAAATTAATAACAATTACTTCTCCTCGTTGGCGTTTGCTCTTTTATTTCGCGGCATCACCTTGACTTTGTGATGACATCTTCTATTTCGACCCGATAAGATTGAAAAATTCCGCTCTCAGCGACGCATCCTCGGCAAATTGGCCGGAATATTCAAGCGTCGTGGTAAATGAATCCTGTTTCTCTACTCCGCGCATTTTCATACACAGATGCTCGGCGGAGCAATACACAATAACACCTTTAGTGCTCAAAGCCTTTGTCAGCGATTCGCATATATCGGCGCACATACGTTCCTGCACTTGAAGCCGACGGGCGAACACATTGACGAGCCGGGCAAGTTTTGACAGCCCTATCATCTCCCCGTCAGGAATATAGCCCACCGACACTCGTCCGAAGAAAGGCAATATATGATGCTCGCAAAGAGAATAAAATTCAATATCTCTGACTATCACAATCTTGGAGCCGGCATATTCAAAAACAGCCGAGCGGAGTATCTGCTCCGGATTTTGACGATAGCCCGATGTCGCATAATACATCGCTTTAGCGGCGCGAAGAGGAGTCTTTTCAAGCCCCGGACGTGACGGATCGTCGCCCAATAGCCTGATTATGCTCTCATAATGCCCGGCAAGCTGCTCGATTATTTGATTTTCATCCATTGCAACCAATTGCGGTTATTAATCATTATTGACGGTGATACGGTCTTTAACCACCCTTATCTCCCGGCTATATGACGGAAACGCCTCTTTAAGCTCATGGGCGGCGGCGTTAGCCTCTTCATGCGTGCGGAAATCGCCCACTCTCAACCGCCAATAAGGTGAGCTGTACACCACATAAGTGTCATACTGAGGAAAACGGGAGCTGATGTTGCGGGCTCGCGCGCGGGCTTCCCCTTTGGCGGTGGTCGGATTGCTGTCCGAGAACACCTGGATTCTGTAGCCCCCCATTTTTCCGGTGGCGCGCCTTGTCGATGACGCCGGTTGAGCGTCCGACGCAACTTCGCTCTTGACTTCGGCGGCGACTGCTTTTTCCGGCTCTACATACAGACGTGATTTCAACCGGTCAGGCATATTGATGCGTATATGCCCTGCGGTTTCGATACTTTTCACTATACTTTCACCGGCTACGAGCGCCGAATCGGCTTGCCCGAACATCGGCAACGAAAGGAGCATAACTCCGCATATAATAATTAAATAACGTAGTTTCACTTGATTGCGGGTTTAATACTCCGCAAAGTTATATAAAAATATAATTCCTTGCAAATCTCCGTTGACAGCCGGCGTTTCATTTATATCTGACAAAAACTTCCTCCGCGCGCCCGCTGTTAATCAGAAAAACGGTATATTTGCAATATGGCTAAATTTCAAATAAATTACCTCGGGTGTGGCTCTGCCACCCCTACTATGAGGCATTTGCCAAGTTGCCAGGTGATAGATTTCCGTGACAACCTGTTTATGGTCGACTGTGGGGAGTGCGCCCAATTGTCGCTAAGGAGGATGCAATTGAAATTCTCCCGCCTTAACCATATATTCATATCACATCTGCATGGCGATCACTGCCTTGGGCTCACCGGAATGTTGTCTACCCTTGCATTATCCGGGCGTGAAGGGGGAGTGATCACGATACACACATTCAAAGAGGGCGCTGAAATTTTTTCCAAGATGCTCAATTTTTTCTGCAAGGAGCGCCCTTTTGATATAAAGTACAACATAATCACTCCCGGAACTACCCAAACCCTGCTCGACACTGACGCGCTGACTGTCACGGCGTTCCTGCTATACCACCGCATCCCTTGCAGCGGTTTCATATTCAGGGAGAAGCCAAAACCGCGCCATTTGAAGGGCGATATGCTCAAATTCCACAACATCCCTATCAGGGAATACCGGGCGATCAAAGAGGGAGCCGACTTCATAACTCCCGAAGGAAAAATAGTTCCCAACGCCGCGCTTACCTCACCTCCCGATCCATGCTTAAGCTACGCCTATTGCAGCGACACAATGTTCGACGAACGAGTGGCCGAGGCCGTAAAAGGGGTTGACACCATTTACCATGAAGCCACCTACACCGAGGACTTTTATGAGAAAGCCCGCTCGAGAGGACATTCAACAGCCGCCGAGGCTGCCAAAATCGCCAAACTCGCTAATGCCCGCCGGCTTGTGCTCGGACATTTCTCAAAAAGATATAAAAGCGAGGAAGGGCATCTCGCCGAAGCGAAAAAAATCTTCCCTAACACCATATTATCCTACGAAGGGCTTAAACTTGACCTGCTATGACAATTACCGATGACGACATAAGATTCATGAAACTCGCGCTCGAGGAAGCGCGCATGGCTTTCGAGGAGGACGAAATTCCCATCGGCGCCGTTATCACCGGCAAAGGACGAATTGTGGCGAAGGCTCACAACTTGACCGAAACGCTTAACGATGTGACCGCTCATGCAGAAATGCAGGCGATAACCGCCGCCGCCAACACTCTTGGAGGAAAATACCTTCCGGATTGCACCCTGTACGTCACCGTGGAGCCATGCATCATGTGCGCCGGAGCGATCGGATGGAGCCAAATAAGGCGCATCGTGTTCGGCGCGCCCGACGACAAGCGGGGCTACCACACATTCGCATCCAAACCCCCATTCCACCCAAAAGCGCAAATAATCGGCGGAGTCCTCGCCGACGAAGCCGCAGCCCTGATGCAATCCTTCTTCCACCAAAAACGCTAACCCACCGGGGCATCGCTTTACGATATAAACCGGGAGAGAGGATGTTACAGAACCTAATCCGCCCAATTAGTCCAATTCTCCCAATACTAAAAAAGCCCTTCAAAAGAAAGGCTTTTCTGTTTGGTGGCGGGAACAGGACTCGAACCTGTGACCTTTGGGTTATGAGCCCAACGAGCTACCACTGCTCCATCCCGCGATGTTTTACGTGTGCAAAGGTACGGAGTTTCCTCTATTATTCCAAATAATTATTCACGCCTTTCAGTTAAATTATGCTAAACAAATAAAGGAGGCCGCGAAAAGCCCCCTTTAATAATTCACTTTTTATCAATACAACTACTTGTTGACCTGATACTTATTGATTCCGTCGCGCAGATAGGCCACTACCTGCTTCGCAGCGGCGATTCCGGCATTAATATTAGCTTCCGCTGTCTGAGCGCCCATTTTCTTTGGTGTGAAGAACACTCGACCCGGGAACTTTTCTGCGAGCACGCCCGCATTGTCAGGCTTAACATCAGCCACATATTTCAAATCTGGGCGAGCCTCAAGAGCCTTTTCCAATCCCTCTTCATCGATAACCTCCTTACGAGCGGTGTTCACCAAAACCCCGCCCTTAGGCATCTTTGTTATCAAATCAAATCCTATGCTCCTCTTCGTCTCAGGTGTGGCGGGAATATGAACCGACACGATATCGTTGTTCGCATAAAGCTCTTCTACACTATCTACCGCGCGGATCCCCTCCTCTTTCATAATCTCGGCGGGGCAATAAGGGTCAAAGGCAGATATCTCCATACCGATACCCTTGGCGATACGGGCCACATTGCGCCCCACCTGGCCGTAGGCCTGCAAGCCGAGACGCTTTCCCTTCAGTTCACTGCCCGACGTGCCGTTATACATATTGCGCGCCGCCATGATAACCATACCAAACACCAATTCGGCGACCGCATTGGAATTCTGGCCCGGCGTATTCTCAACAACCACATTATGGGCTGTGGCGGCTTGAAGGTCCACATTATCATAACCGGCCCCGGCACGCACCACGATTTTAAGTTTCTTGGCGGCGTCAAGCACCTCAGCGTCAATCACATCGCTGCGTATGATTATTGCGTCAGCGTCAGCGCTTGCTGAAAGAAGGTCGGCCTTCGACGAATACTTCTCCAACAATTCAAGTTCATAGCCGGCATTCTCTATCTCTTTCCGGATTCCGTCTACCGCTATCGAGGCAAACGGTTTTTCTGTAGCTACGAGAACCTTCATTTTTTCAATGTTTCTTTTCAAATTCATTCATGGTTTCAATCAACGCTTTAACGCTCTCAATCGGAAGGGCGTTGTAGAGCGACGCGCGGAAACCGCCCACCGAGCGGTGGCCCTTTATCCCGATCATACCCTTGCTTGCCGCAAAGTCAGCGAATTCCTTTTCAAGTTCGGCATATTCAGGCTTCATAACGAAGCACACATTCATTATCGAGCGGTCTTCCGGCTCAACAGTCCCCACAAAAATACGGCTCGAATCTATAGCGCTGTAAAGCAGCTCTGCCTTTGCGAGGTCTCGGCGTTCCATCTCCTTAACGCCGCCGATCTCCTTATAATACTTCAACGTCTGAAGCGCGGAATAAATCGGCAACACAGGAGGCGTGTTAAACATCGATCCCTTCTTAATATGTGTGCGATAATCGAGCATCGTGGGAATCGCGCGGTCGACATTGCCAAGAGCGCTATCCTTAACAATTACGATCGTCACTCCGGCGGGAGCGAGATTCTTCTGCGCCCCGGCATAAATCACGTCATATTTCGACACATCAATCGGGCGCGAGAATATATCGCTCGACATATCGGCCACCAACGGCACCTTCACATCCGGATCAAAACGCGTCTCAGTGCCATAAATCGTATTATTGGTAGTATAGTGGAAATAATCAGCGTCCTCTGGAACCACATACCCCTTAGGTATATAAGTGTAATTCTTATCCTTGCTCGATGCCACAACATCCACCTCGCCAAAGAGTTTTGCCTCCTTGATAGCGTTCGACGCCCATGTTCCGGTATCGATATAAGCAGCTTTCTTCTTCAACAAATTATAGGGTACCATGCAGAATTGCATCGAAGCGCCTCCCCCGAGAAACAGCACTGAGTAGCCTTCCGGTATCTCAAGCAGCTCCTTTACCAAGGCCTGCGCCTCGTCCATCACAGCCACAAACTCCTTGCTGCGGTGCGAAACTTCAAGTATCGATAATCCTGTTCCTGCGAAATCCTTAATTGCGGATGCCGTATTATTAATTGTGTACTCGCTCAAAATCGAGGGTCCGGCATAAAAATTATGCTTCTTCATTTTGGTTTATTTTTTTTAAGAGTTAGATTGCAAATATACACAATTAATTATACAACTTAAAATAAAAGCGCCAAATATCCGTAAAAAAACGAATCAAGCTTGATTCACATCAAGCTTGATCCTGCTACTATAAAAAAGTTGTGTATGTGTTTATTTACGGAATTTATCCGCAATGACCGTTACACATCCGATCATTAATCATTATTTATTGTCGTCGCTTGCCGGTATGTCGGGGTTGTTCTGCATCTCGACTGTCGGTATGCGGTAGATCATGCGGTAATCGCGGGCTGAGTAAACCAATGCGTCAAAGTAAACCAAGTCAGTTGCATAGTTTACGCTCGCGCTGCGGTCGATAGTTTCGTCACGGCGTTTTGCGTCAAGATAACGGCAGCACTCGCCCCATGTATCGATACGCTTCTGCCAGCAGATCTCATCATAAAGAGCGTCACCTGTCAATGTGCAGTTATAGCCTGCCAAGCGGGTCGACATGATTTCGTTGAGTTTGCTCTGAGCCTTGGCCGGCTCGTTGTTCAAATAGTAAGCCTCGGCGGCGAGATAATACATCTCGGCGGTGCGGAAATAGATGATGTCGGAAGTGAATGGACTATCAGCGCCGTATGATGTCAAATATACGTCACGGAATTTGCCTTGAATATAATCGAGAAATCCGTAAGAATCTTCGTATGCATAGCTGACTCCAAGCAAGTTATAATCGTCATTGTAGCCAAACCAACCCTTACGAACGTCGTTTGCGTCGATTTTGTCATACAACTGTGAGCTTACAAGTTTGCGGTAACCAACTTGACCGCCATAGCCCACCATATAAGAATCCATGTGAGAGAAGAATGAAGCATAATAGCCGGTAGTCTCCTCATTTACTGAGTACCCCCAGATAACCTCAGGCATCGAGAGTGAGTTGAATCCGCTAAGCATATCTGCAGCCGAGTTCAACGAACCGCCCTTTATAGCCTCCTCCGCATACTTGGCAGCGTTGGCATAATCACCCATGAACATAAGCACATTGGCATACATTGCGGCCACTGAATATTCGGAAAGCTCGCCCTTGTTGCTCATGCCTTTACCTTGAAGATAGCCGTAAGCGTTTTCAAGGTCTTCGACAATCTGGTCATAAATTTCTCCTACGGGAACTCGTTCGGGACGATACACATCCTCTGTCTTCAAGGGCACGCCGAGCTGATCGGCGCCAACGCTCAACGGCTGCTGCCACAAGTTGACAAGCCAGAAATAACTGTACGCGCGAAGTCCGTAGGCCTGACCGAGCATCGAAATCAACGAGCTGGAGGTAGGCGCGGGACGGCTGTCGGTTGGCTTCAACATCTCGATTATGTCATTGGCATTGTCAACCACCTGATAAAGCTGACGCCAAGCTGAAGCTACACGGCGGTAATTGCCGAGACGGTTGTCAAGCTCATAGTCATAGCAGAAAAAATGAGCGTCGCGGTGATAAGCGATATCCTCGCAATAGAGGTTGGTGGCGATCACGATTGCGGGAAAGCCGAAGTCGTCATGGCTTATCCAATAATCACCGCCGCAATAGAAATTCAGGTAAGCGCCGTTGATAAGAGCCGCAACTTTGCTCTCATCCGCCTGCAATGTTTCTGAAACAGCATCTTCGTCAAGAGTAGCTGTCGGTGCTGTGTCAAGAAAGCTGTCCCCGCATGAAGCGGTAAGCAAGGTCGCGCATACGGCAGCTCCTTTAAATAATATATTGTTAAGTTTCATGAAAGTCTTTTTATTAGAATGTTAATGAAAGTCCGAAAGATACTGTGCGGATTGCAGAGTAGTTGGCCTGTGACTGACCGTAGATATACTGGCGTGGATCCATACCTTTGCGCTTTGACCATAGAGCCACATTGTCAGCGGCTAAATACACGCGGGCTTTCTCTATCGATGCTTTTCTCATCCATTCATTCGGGAAGGTGTAACCCAATGTGATGTTGCGGATATTGAAGAAATCAGCGCCGATCAAGAAGCGGTCTGAGAATGTGTTGGCATTCTGGTCGCCGTCGAGGATAGGTACATCGGTATTCGTATTTTCTGGAGTCCACGCCCTAAGGATATCCTTATGCCAGTTGGTGCCTGCGTCGCTACCGGCGTGCATCAATTGGGCATACATTGCGTCATAAATTTTGCCGCCAAGCTGATAGTTCATAGCGATTGAGAAGTCGATACCCTTCCATGCGAAGTCGGTGGTGATACCCCCCTGGAAGTCGGGAATTGCGGTGCCGATATAATATTTGGTGGCGTTAGAATAATCCGTAGTGGTTTCGCGGCCTGTTACTTTGCCGTTCTCGTCGGTTACGTCAACATACCAGGTTGAATGTCCGTCTTCGTCAACACCGGCATACTTGTAGTAATAGAAGTCCCATACGCTGCGGCCCTCGCGGATGTTATAATAACTGTCATGTGTGATACCATCCTCGCGCTTGTCTTCAGGTATGTCGGTGACTTTGTTAGTGTAGTGAGTGCCGGTGAATGTCCAACTCCAACGGAAGTCGCGGGGCATCGGAATATTCACTGTCAAGGTGAACTCAACACCTCGGTTGATCATAGTTAGAGCGTTTTCAGATATGTAGCTTATACCTGACGACGGGGGCTGCGGCACATTATAGAGCATATCTTTTGTGCGCTTGTGGAACCATTCAACATCCACGTTCAAAAGGTTGTCGAGCAACAGCGCGCTTAAGCCTACATTGAAGTTGTAGGATGTTTCCCAAGTCAGATCTTTATTTCCCTGATAATATCTTGAAACTGCGAAGCTTCCGTCTGAATTATCTACTGAGAACTGAGTCTTGGCAGGATAATAGTTGCTGTTGGTAGTTCCAGGATAATAAACGTCGTCGTTACCTACACTACCGTAGCTGGCGCGGAGCGATGCGTTGTCAAGCCAAGTGATGCCCTTCATGAACTCCTCTTTGGAGAATCGCCATGAAGCGCCGACCGACCAGAATGTGCCCCATCTGTGGTCTTTTGCGAATCGGGAAGAACCGTCGCTTCTTAATGATCCTGACAAATAGTACTTTTCATCATATCCGTAGTTCACGCGGCCAAGCCATGATTCAATAGTGTACTCATCGGTATATGAGTTCATTACCTCCATTAAAATAGCGTTGGAAAATTCATCAACGGTAGGATCGTAGAAGTTTGTCTTGGCATTATACAGATAATTGTACTTCATCTTATAAGTCTCATGGCCGGCAAGCACATCGAGGCTGTGCTTCTGATTGAACACCTTATTGTAGGTCAAAAGCTCATTGATCGTGTAAGTCTCGTTACGTGTACGATATTTGTAAGCGCGGCCACCTGATGTTTGTGCGTCTCCGAACGAAGGTGTCTGGAACCTGTCTCGCATGGTATTGGTTACATCATAACCTATATTTGCGCGGAACTGGATGCCATCCCATATATTCAAGTTAAGACCGAAACGGCTGCTGAGGTTGTCGTTGATTTCACGGTTGCGGTTAGCCTTGTCGCTCGCTACCACGTTCTGGTTGGAAGCGTAAGCGCGGGTTCCGTAAGTGCCGTCACCAAAGTCGTAGATAACTGAGCCATCCTCATTATAAAGACGTTCACCCTGACGGTTATATGCGTAAACCGGATAAATAGGGGCGATCATCTGGGTGAACATGAATGTGTTTACATAGTTGCCGAGATCTGAGATAGCCAAAGAATTTTGCTCGCCGCGTGAATATGCGATGTTTCCGTTGATCGACAAGTAGCGGTTCACATCATAGTCGCCGCTGGCGCGGAGTGAGAAACGGGTGAAGTCAGAGTTCTTCACGATACCCTCGTCATTAAGATAACCGAGTGAAAGGAAGTGATTACTGCGGTCATTTCCGCCCTGAACGGTAAGGTTATATTCCTGACGCATACCATTTTTGATTGCCTCGTCAGCCCAGTTGTCGTTCCACAATTTACGGGCGCTTGTCAATTCTCCGTTAGCGTTTACAATCTGGTCATTGTCGCAGTCAAAGGGGTTGTAACCGAGATTTCCGAATATAGCCGCGCTTGCATCAGCACCGCTACCCAACTGGTTTTTCAACATACCCCAATATGTCGTCATATACTGACCGGCGTCAGTCATAATGTCATATTCAGGAATAGCGCGGGAGTTGACGCCGACGCGAGCCTCCAATGTGACGCGGCTCTTCTGAGCGTTACCCTTCTTGGTGGTGATCACAATCACACCGTTGGCGGCGCGGGCTCCGTAAAGAGCGGTTGAGGCCGCATCCTTCAAAATGCTGATCGATTCGATATCGGCCGAGTTGATAGCCGAGATATTGCCGTCGTAAGGCATACCGTCAACCACATACAACGGAGCCGAACTTGAGTTGATTGAACCGATACCGCGGATACGAACCGTCGCGCTCGTTCCCGGCTGGCCTGACTGCATCGCTACCTGAACACCGGGAGCGGCGCCCTCAAGAGCCTTGCTGACGTTGGACACTTGAAGCTTCTCGATTGTAGAAGAGGAAATGGTGGAAGCGGCGCCGGTGTAAGATGACTTCTTTGCAGTACCGTATGCGACAACCATCACCTCTTCAAGCTGCTGCTCGGAGCTTTCAAGAGCGATTGTCATGAACGAGGGAGTGATTTCAACTTGCTTGGTGATCATACCTACGTATGAAACTTGAATCTCTCTCAGATTGTTGGATACTGAAAGACGGAACTTTCCGTCTACATCGGTTGCAGTGCCATTACCTTCGCCAAAAGGTACTACTGTAGCGCCAACTAACGGCTCACCGTCCGCTGCCGAGATCACTTGACCGGTGACTACTCGACTCGCATTTTGGGCATGAGCGCAAAGCATAGCTGTAATCGCCACACATAATGCTAACAACTTTCTCATACTTTTTTAATGAAATGTGTAATTAATAAATACTCAAAATGTCAAATTTTAATGCTTTCACACGTAAACCTAAATTCCAATGTTTTCACAAATGAACTTAACAAGTTTTTTGCAAAAATACAACAAAGAATTTTAATATTCATTAACTACCCCCCCCCTTTTACCAATTATTAACATACTTAACACACCAAAAGTTAAAATTAACAGTGTCTCCTTGTGCCTACGCCTCCGATGCCTACACCCCCACCTCCCGGCATTGCGCTCACGCTCCACCCTCTCCCTGTGCCTACACCCTCTCCCGGCTCACCCAAATCGGTCTAATTGGACTAATTCGTCTAATCCGGCTAATTCGGCTAATTCGTCTAATCCGGCTAATCGCCCAATCCTCAGCCGCAAAGCGGCGCGGCAATTTAAGCTCCGCCACGAGGCGCCAGCCGAAGCGCGGAGAATGGCGCCC
>CAZELD010000032.1:0-25189 GCA_964512855.1 uncultured Muribaculum sp. | reverse complement strand
CAAAGATGGAGATAACTTATGGAGATTGATTGATTTAAATGATAATTGCTTTAGAGAATATGAAGATTCAGAATATGTCACATCCTTTCCCAAAGATGTATCCGATTTTGGATTCATTTTGAAAAATGGAGATTATTACATTGTCTACAATCATAATGGAGATGAGCTGTCTAAGACATACTTTTCTAATGTTATCACAGACTATTTACATCCTTCATATGGTGTCAAATCTGATTACTTTGATCTCAACGGAGCTGTAAACAAACTTCTTTCATTTATTAATAAATCAGGAGTAAAAAATGCCATAATTGGGGATCCAATTTATCATTTATTCTCCGAAATGCCTTCCGAAGAAAACATTGGGGTTAAACAAGCTCCTATCGAAGGAATACGCGGGGGCATTAAATTTGACTTAGACGCGGAAGCATTTACAAATGGGGAAATGGTTATTTTCGATGACAACACTCCTCAATGGGAGCAAAAAATTGGATTAGGTTATTATTGGAACGAGCAAGCAAAAATTGATAACATCCGTTTAACAATGACAACGGAAGATAATGTCTATGTCAGAGCGAGAGAGGCTATCAAAACACAAATGAATAAGAAGGGTTTTAAATTATTAGAGAATCACTCAATGTATCTTCTGTTTAATAAAGACGATTTAAATGTTGCGATTGGACACGGTGACAAATCAAACACTCTGGATTGCTGGATATTCAATCCTGCAAATACACCATCAGATAAATACATTAATAGGTTAATAAATAATCATTCAAAATTCATGTAAAACGAAGAGGATGTCCATCATTTTTTGTACCTTTGCAAGATAATATAAACATTTCATAATACGACAATATAACTTGCTATGGCAAAGGAACTCAAGGATCTCACCAAACGAAGTGAGGATTATTCTAAATGGTATAACGAACTTGTAGTTAAAGCTGACCTTGCAGAACAGAGCGCAGTGCGCGGATGTATGGTAATAAAGCCCTACGGATATGCCATCTGGGAGAAAATGCAGCGTCAACTCGACACCATGTTTAAAGAAACAGGGCACCAAAATGCATATTTCCCATTGTTGATCCCGAAATCTTTCTTCTGTCGAGAGGCCGAACACGTTGAAGGATTTGCCAAAGAATGCGCTGTGGTGACTCACTATCGCCTGAAAAATGATCTTGACGGCAACGGCGTCATTGTTGACCCGGATGCGAAACTTGAGGAGGAGCTTATAATACGCCCTACATCTGAAACTATAATTTGGAACACGTACAAGAATTGGATAACAAGCTATCGCGACCTGCCAATCCTCTGCAATCAATGGGCCAACGTGCTTCGTTGGGAAATGCGCACCCGTATGTTCCTCCGCACCGCTGAATTTTTGTGGCAAGAAGGCCACACCGCCCATGCCACAAGAGAGGAAGCTGAAACTGAAGCGCGCAAAATGCTCGAGGTGTATGCCACTTTCGCTGAAAAGTTCATGGCAGTGCCGGTAATAAAAGGCGTTAAGAGCGCCAACGAGCGCTTCGCCGGAGCAATCGACACCTATACAATTGAAGCCATGATGCAGGATGGAAAAGCCTTACAATCGGGAACATCCCACTTCTTGGGTCAAAACTTCGCCAAGGCATTTGATGTAACATTCATTAACAAGGAAAACAAACCGGAATACGTATGGGCGACTTCATGGGGTGTGTCAACTCGCTTAATGGGGGCATTGATAATGACCCATTCCGATGACAACGGCCTTGTGCTTCCTCCGCATCTCGCACCAATACAGGTGGTAATAATCCCCATCTACAAGAACAGCGAGCAGATCGCAGAAATCGACAAAGCCATCGAACCCATAATCAACAAGCTTCGTGCTCTCGGAATCAGCGTGAAATACGATAACGCCGACAATCGACGCCCCGGATTCAAATTTGCCGACTATGAGCTTAAAGGCGTACCTGTGCGTCTCGCCATCGGCGCAAGAGATCTTGAAAACGGCACTGTGGAGGTAATGCGCCGCGACACCCTTGAAAAGCAGATCGAACCGCTTGAAGGAATCGAAGGATTTGTAAAAAATCTTTTGGAAGAAATACAAGAGAATATATACAAAAAAGCTCTCGCGCTGCGCGAGGCAAAAACTCGTACAGTCGATACCTACGAAGAGTTCAAGGAAGAAATCGAGAAAGGCGGATTCATCCTCGCTCATTGGGACGGTACGACCGAAACCGAAGAAAAAATCAAAGAAGAGACAAAGGCCACCATACGATGCATCCCGCTTGACGGAGATAAAACCCCCGGATTCTGCATGGTCACCGGCAAGCCTTCAGCCCAACGCGTAATATTTGCTCGTAACTATTAATACTCCGCCATGTCACAAAATCCCGTCATTGCCATCGTAATTCCTTGCTACAACGAGGAGGAAGCGTTACCTATTTCCACGGAAACCCTACTTAAAATCCTCGATCGGATGTCAGACGAAGGATTGGTGTCGCCGGAAAGCTACATCATGTGCAGCAATGACGGAAGCCGTGATGCGACATGGGACATAATAACCAAGCTTCACCTCAGCGACCCGAGGGTCAAAGGGGTGTCGCTTGCTCATAACCGCGGACATCAATACGCGCTACTCGCCGGATTAATGGCAGTGCGCGACCGTTGCGACGCAGCTATCTCTATAGATGCCGATTTGCAAGATGACCCCGAATCCATAATCGAAATGGTAAAACAGTTCCGCAACGGCAAGGAAATAGTGTATGGAGTCAGATCAAGCCGAGAATCTGACACTTGGTTCAAACGCTCTACGGCTCATGCATTCTACTCGTTACAGAAGAAGATGGGTCTCGACACCGTATATGACCATGCCGATTACAGGCTTATGAGCAATCGGGCGCTCGATCTGCTAAGTGAATACGGCGAAAGCAATCTATTCCTACGAGGAATTGTGCCACAGATAGGACTTGACACCGCCATTGTCACATACGAGCGTCATGAGCGCGTGGCCGGAGAATCAAAGTATCCCCTAAAAAAGATGCTGAGTTTCTCCATCGACGGCATAACCTCATTCTCGGCAAAACCAATCAGATTCATATTCGCAACAGGCGTTATTCTATTGTTCATCGACATTGTTGTGGCGATTTATGTCATGACCGCATATTTCAACCACAACACCTACTCCGGATGGACTTCATTGATGATATCAGTGTGGTTTCTCGGAAGTCTGATATTGATTGGCATAGGCATCGTAGGCGAATACGTAGGAAAGATATTCAACGAAGTGAAACATCGCCCGAGATACGCGCTGAAAGACAAATTGTGGGATTAAGCCATTAGCATCGGTCAGAGATCCAAAATACCCTCCGGGAGAGTCATAACTATATACCGTTTTTCCTTGTTGATTTCGTCAATCAACTCATCGGCAATAGGAATGTAGGCATTTTTTTTATCCCCCAGTTCTACAATGAAAAGAGCGTTATCAGTTGAATCGTTTATGTCAGTGATTATGCCTATTGGATTGCCGTCAGCATGAACTATCGTGTATCCGATTAAATCAGAAGCATATAGCCCGTCGTTCTCCTCCTCAACAACCACTCCGTCGGCGATAAAAGCATATAACGACTTATTCACGAGTCCCGAAGCCTTCTCTTCCGAATCAATACCGTCAATCTCCACAATCACCGAATCATGACGCTTGGGACGGATAGTGTTGAAGAAAAATGGGACAAAAATACCATCTATATCAATTGCCACCTTCTCAAGGCGATCAATATCCACATTTTCATCAATTGTGGCATTAAGCTCACCCTTAATTCCATGAGGTTTCCCAAGTTGACCTATTTCTATCAATTCACTTCGCTCAATCATAAATAGAACCTATTTAATCAACCCTCATTATATTCGCGCCAATAAGATTAAGACGCTTATCAATTGATTCATATCCGCGGTCAATCTGATCCACATTGTGAATACGGCTTGTGCCTTTGGCGCCCATAGCGGCAATCAGCATTGCGATTCCGGCTCGGATATCAGGTGACACCATATTGGTGGCTCTTAAAGAATGTAGCTGGCCAGATCCTATTACCGCCGCGCGATGCGGATCGCAAAGTATAATCTGTGCGCCCATATCAATCAGTTTATCCACGAAAAACAAGCGGCTCTCAAACATTTTCTGATGAATCAACACGCTCCCCTTCGCCTGTGTGGCAACCACAAGAAATATACTCAGCAAATCAGGAGACAATCCGGGCCATGGAGCGTCGGAAAATGTCATAATCGACCCGTCAAGAAATGTGTCGATTGTATAATGCTTGTGAGCCGGAATGAACAAATCATCACCCTGCCGTTGCAACTCAATCCCCATCCGCGTGAAATTATCGGGCATGATTCCGAGATCGTCATGGCTAACATTTTTAAGCAACACCTCACTTCCGGTCATAGCGGCCATGCCAATGAAACTTCCCACCTCGATCATGTCAGGAAGCATCGTGTGGGTCGTACCGTGAAGTTCTTTCACGCCATTTATTGTGAGCAGATTGGATCCGATGCCATTGATATCGGCGCCCATACGGTTGAGCATCTTGCACAATTGCTGGATATAAGGCTCACAAGCTGCATTATAAATCGTAGTGGTTCCTTCCGCAAGTACTGACGCCATCACAATGTTTGCCGTACCTGTCACCGAAGCCTCATCAAGAAGCATATAGGTTCCGCGCAGAGAATCGCCAAATATCTCGTAGGCCTGCAACTCCTCATTATACTCAAAATCCGCGCCAAGCTTCTGTATGCCGAGAAAGTGCGTGTCAAGACGACGTCGTCCTATTTTATCACCGCCTGGTTTCGATAGCACAGCATAGCCAAAACGAGCCAACAGAGGGCCAACAAACATCACTGATCCGCGTAATGACGCCGACCGCTTCAAATACTCAGGAGATTTCAGATACTCCACATTGATGCTGTCGGCTTGAAAAGAATAGGAATGTGGAGCAAGCTTCTCCACTTTGACACCTATCTCTGAGAGCATTGATATCAAATTATTGATGTCCAGAATATCAGGGATATTGTGCATTTCAACCTTGTCAGAGGTCAACAAAGTCGCGCAAATCACCTCCAGGGCTTCGTTTTTTGCTCCCTGCGGCGTTATTTCACCATGGAGCTTATGTCCTCCTTCTACAATAAATGTGCTCATGTTACAGATGATAAGTGTCGGTATTATAACAGAATAACGCTTGAAGGCGGCAGTATGTTACTACTTTTTCTTTTTTGATGATGTCGCCGGAGCGGGAGCGGTCTTGAACTGATGCAATTTATGTACCGCTGGATCAAGACGAATGGCGCCATGGCTGTACATCGCCAAATCTTTGAAAATCTTAGCATCGTCAACACCGTCGGGATTAGCGAGCAGAAGCTGCTTTTTCATGTGATTCGCAATAAGATCCACCAACGCATCCTTCTCTTCACCATCTTCCATTGCGACAGCCTTCGCAATCATCAGCTCAATGTACTTGCCATAGTGACGGAAACGAATATCCGCCAATTCATGGGAAATAGGTTCCGGACGCGATCCGAGACTTTCCGGCTTGATGACTTCGCAAGGATAATCAATATCAAGCTTGAAATCGGACATTATCGCTAGATGATCCCAAAGCTTATGCTTAAAATCGTCAACATCGCGAAGCTGAGGGAAAAGGTTTCCCATCGACGCAATTATAGAGTAGGCGCACACAGTGCGCTCCTCCCGGTCAGGTATGGTCACGCAATAATCAACCATTTGTTGAATATTGCGGCCATACTCCGGAAGAATAAGTTTTTTTAATTGGGTATTGTATGTTAACATTATAACTTACATATTCATACCGCCGTCAACCTGAATCACCTGACCGGTAACGTAACTTGACATATCAGATGCAAGGAATACGGCAACATTTGCGATATCTTCCACTTGTCCGCCACGACGCAACGGAATCTTGTTCACCCATTCAGCTCGGATATCATCGGGAAGAGCGGCAGTCATCGCAGTCTCTATGAAGCCCGGCGCTATAGCGTTGGCACGGATGCCGCGGCTTCCAACCTCTTGAGCGATTGATTTAGCAAGCGCTATCAAGCCGGCCTTAGATGCAGCGTAATTTGCTTGTCCGGCATTACCGTGAACACCTACAACTGATGCCATATTGATGATTGAACCTGCACGTTGACGCACCATGATCGGGAGCACAGCGTTGATGAAGTTGAACGCGCTCTTTAAGTTAACGGCGATAACAGCATCCCATTGAGCCTCAGTCATGCGCATCATCAAGCCGTCCTTAGTGATTCCGGCATTATTTACAAGTATGTCGATTGAACCGAAGTCGTTCTTGATTTGAGCCACAACTTCTTTTGTTTGGTTAAAATCAGCGGCATTTGAAGCATAACCCTTTACTTTCACGCCAAGAGCGGCTATTTCACGTTCGGTAGCTTCGCCGTTTTCATCAATTACAAGATCGGTAAAGGCGATATTGGCGCCCTCTTGCGCGAAACGCAGAGCGAGAGCTTTGCCGATTCCGCGAGCCGCACCGGTAATAAGGGCGGTCTTTCCTTCAAGTAGTTTCATATATACTGTTTTTGTTATGCATTACGGCCATCTTACAATTTGGATGGTCACACAAAGTTAATTAATTATTATATCTCCACCAAAAATGCTCCGCAAGAATATCCCCCGCCAAAAACGGTCAATCCCACTTTTTGTCCTTTCTTAAACTTATCTCGGTTTTGAGCGAAAACAAGAGCGCAACTTGCCGAGCCGGTATTGCCAAGTTCCTCAATATTGTTAAGGAACGAATCGTCAGACATCCCCAATTGGTGAGCCACTTGAGCCACAATACGCTTATTGGCTTGATGCGTTATAATGTAATCAAGATCAGACGCCGTCATTCCGTTAGGCATGGTGACCTCATTCAGCGCGCGGATCATATTCTGACACGCATTCACGAACACATCTTTTCCATCGGGCATCATAATGCCACCCTCTTTTGGACGGAGCAACACTCCTTCAGGGCCCTTACCAATATTTCCAAGTCCGCAGGTAAAGATGCTTTTAACCGCCACGTCACTATCTGCTACTTTATCAGCAGAGAGGAAAAACGCCACTGCCGCATCGCCCCACAAGTGCCCCGCTTTAGGATCGGATTCGTTCGCATAATATGAATTATGCTCCGAGCACACCAAAAGCGCTTTCTTCGCTTTTCCTGCTGCAAAATATGTCTCCACGATTTCAAGACCGTTTACAAACGATGAACACGCCGACGACACATAAACCGCCTTAGCCCCGTCAATATCATATTTACGCTGCGCGATATGGGCGAGCGTGGCAACAGTGTCATAAGGGGAATATGACGCTGACACAATCAAATCCACATCCTTAATGTCATAAGGAAGATTTTTCATGGCATCCTCAATGGCAGCAAGCCCCATTGAGTTATGGCCTTCCCCTTCAGCAACACGTGAACGAGTCTTGATTCCGGTGCGCTTCACGATCCATTCATCGGTCAAACCGTTGACATTTTCAAAATAAGCATTGTCAATTCTTGCTGACGGGACATAATAGCCTGTTGAATTTATATACAACATAATATTCTGTTTTATTTTGTTATTGCCGATAAAATATGCTGGCGGATGCTATCCTTTATAGAATCCTTATCTAAGCCAAGCCGTGTAAAATTATCACGTATGTACGATAATTCGAGACCCTGGAATATCATTACTATCACCGGAAACAGGTTTCGTGTTCTATCCGCATCGAAATCGCCCGATTTAAGCCCTTCTCGGACAATCTCGTCAAGAATCTCTCGTTCCTTCTCCAGAGCCATATAACGTATCTTCTCAATCTTCTTCACATTGCGCATGAACAATGAGCGCAACATCACATTGCCATCGTAATACTGCATAATCGCCTCCACTATCACATCAACACGCAACTCAATGAAGCGGCCAAGCTTTTCCTCCGGATTAAGGTCCGACTTAACCACATCGCGCAATCTTGACACAAGCTGTTCGCTCTCCCGCTCAATGACTGCATTATATATTTCTTTTTTACTTTTGAAATAGGTATAGATAGTGCGCCTGCCCTTGTCGGAGGCATTAGCAATGTCGCTCATTGTCGTATTTTCAATCCCCTTATGAGCAAAGAGCTGGCGAGCGACGTCAATCAATTTTTCGCGAGTTTTTATAACCATCGAATTGCACAATAAAATTTTGGCTGTGCGAAATTACATATTTTGCACGAGAAAAGCGCTACAAATACACAAAATTCACTCCTATTTGATGCGGCAAGGCCTATAATAGCACTAATACATCTAGAAACTCACGCACGGCTAAGCCAAATTTTTGAAGATAGACCAACGGCTAAATAAACAAGGGCTGCGTCATAACGCAGCCCTTGTTCAAGTTAATAGTTATTTTGTATCAATTATTGAGCAAGAGAAAGAATCAAATCCTTTTCATCCTCATCTTCGGCAATAAGAAGCTTGCCTTCGCGAGCAAGCCAGCCGATAGCGGCATAAAGCTCTTTATCCTTCAACTTAGTCGCTTTTTTGATTTGCTTTAGACCCATAGCCTCAGCCTCATTCAAAGCATTCCATAATAGGCCGGCATTGTAGCCGATAGTGTCAATGTTCATGTTGGTTAAATTTTTTATTAATTTATACATTAAATGGTTAAACACTCAATTTAGTTTATCTCTTTTCGGCAAATTTACGATTATTTTGCAAATAATAACATATTTATCCCGATTTTTTACATTTTTCCGAATGATTTGCAATGATTTGCAACCATCGCTCCCGGATAAAATATCAGAATGTGATATCAAACGGCAGGGGCCGCGTCAAAAAATATGTTGACACAGCCCCATGTTTTGTACCTATTAGGTTATGTGTATTTTTATTAATCAGAAAGGTCTACAGCGTAATATACTTTTCTGCCGGTAGGATATATGCCGGTAATAAACATCACTTTGTCAGTATCATTGCTCTTCATAATGGCATTGTAAATCTGCTCGACGTCATCCTGCGATTTAACACGCGCATTATTAATATCGAGAATAATGAATCCTTCTTTTATTCCCGCAGTCTTGAATTTGCCATCTTTTAATCCCGTTACTTGCAAGCCTGAACTGAGTTGGAACTCTTTAAGCTGTTCAGAGGTCAGCGGCTTGAACGCACAACCCAAAACAGAAAAATCATCGGCCTTAGTCATCTTCGTATCGCCTTGGCTGTTGCGTAGTGTCACATTAACAGTCTTGGTCTTGTTGTCACGTACATATTTTACCGAAATCTTATCTCCGGGACGATATTTATTTATCGTTTCCTGCATCTGGGCGGTACCGTGAATAGGCGTGTCATTGATGCCTACAATCACATCTCCGGGTTGCAAACCCGCCTCCATAGCGGCACTGCGTTCAACAACTTCACGCACGTATATACCGTCGTTAACCGCAGTTATGTTATTCTCCTTTGCGAGTTGAGGCGTCAATTCCTCAAATGACACTCCAAGTATAGCGCGCTGAACAGTTCCATACTGCTTGATGTCGGTGATAATCTTCGTGACGATCGATGTGGGAATTGCAAAAGAGTAGCCCGCATAGTTTCCCGTCTGCGAATAAATCGCTGTATTTATGCCTACAAGCTCACCATTGATATTTACAAGAGCGCCTCCCGAGTTTCCGGGATTGACGGCAGCATCAGTCTGGATATAACTTTCTATGCCAAGAGCGCGTCCATGTGTAGCCGATGAAATGCTGCGAGCTTTAGCGCTAACAATTCCTGTGGTTACAGTCGAGGTGAATCCAAACGGGTTGCCAACCGCAAGCACCCATTCGCCTACCTTCAGGGCGTCGCTGTCGCCAATAGGTATGACCGGCAAATTTTCAGCGTCGATTTTAAGCAGAGCTACATCAGTCGCAGGATCCGAGCCTATGATTTTAGCGTTAAACGTGCGATTATCATTAAGGGTAATTTCAAGACGTTCGGCTCCATCGATCACGTGATTGTTAGTGACAATATAGCCGTCTTTGCTTATGATCACACCCGATCCAAGGCCCATCTGCTGCTCGGCTTTTTCCTTAGGTTGCTGATTCTGGGGGCGTGAGTTCCTTCCGCTCGGCGAGCCGAAAAAGAAATCGAACAATGGATCGCTGAATTGCTGCTGATTGCTGTATCCGCTATAACTACGAGGTGTTGCATAACTCTTAATGCTGACGACACCGTTAATAGTGCTTTCGGCGGCATGGGTGAAATCAGTGGGAGGGGTCACGCCTTGCGCCACAGTATAGAACGAGCCTGATGATGGAGCTTCTGACTGGTAAATCGAATCCGATATCGAGAATTTGGTTCCGAATTTATCTACAGCGACAACTGTAATTGCGGAACTTGCTATAGCCACTCCACAAGCCATTAATGCGATTTTACTGTAAATGTTCATAATCAATCTATATGTTAATTTTTAAAATTTACACTGTTAAATTTTAACTCTTTCTCTTATGACGCAAAAATAATGCAATAATTTAATCGGTGAACAAAAAAATCGACCACTTAAATCTATTTAATAGTTTAGGCACGGCAATTAACTGAATTTGACCTTATAAAGGTAAAATAATGTAAAAAGCCCGCCGATATGGCGGGCTTTTATGTCATTTGTGACAGGTTATCACTGCCATCAAATCAAATATTGAGATGAAATAGATTCATTTTCATGAACACGGCGTATTGTGTCAGCAAAAAGTTTAGCTACTGACAAAATAGTACACTTGCGGCAATTTCCGGTGTAAGGAATACTGTTGGTGAAGATTATCTCCTCCATCATACTGTCATTGACACGCTGTCCCGCCGGATCACTCATTATTGCGTGAGTGGCAAGAGCGCGCACACTCTTTGCGCCTTCCGCCATCATTAGGTCGGCAGCTTTAGTGATGGTGCCTGCGGTGTCGACCATATCATCGATCAATATCACGTTCTTATCTTTTACATCGCCGATGACAGTCATCGATGCGACAACATTGGCTTTCGCGCGCTGCTTGTGGCATAACACCAAGGGAACGTCAAAATATTTCGCATAATTATTGGCGCGCTTAGCACCGCCGACATCAGGCGTTGCGATAACCATATTCTCAAGTTTTAGCGACTTAATGTAGGGAATGAACACCGATGAAGCATATAAGTGGTCAACGGGGACATTGAAGAACCCTTGAATCTGGTCAGCGTGAAGGTCCATGCATATTACACGATCCACACCGGCAGTACTCAACAAATCGGCTACAAGCTTTGCGGCTATTGAAACACGCGGTTTATCCTTGCGATCTTGACGGGCCCATCCGAAATATGGCATTACTGCTATAATAGACGCCGCAGAAGCACGCTTGGCGGCATCAATCATAAGAAGCAGCTCCATCAAATTGTCGCTGTTAGGAAATGTCGATTGAACCAAGAACACCTCACATCCGCGAATGGATTCTTCGAATGACACTTCAAACTCGCCGTCGGCGAAATGCTGGATGTTCATTTTACCAAGAGACACACCGAGTTCCGCACAAATCTCCTGAGCCATATATTCCGACTTAGTTCCGGCAAAAACCTTAAATGGAGGTAACATTATTACAAACGAAATTTTATATTGATTGGATTTTTCTGCAAAATTACTCTTTTTAGCATTACTACACTAATCTGCCGCAAGTTTTTTTATCGTTGGCAAGGACATTCTTATGCTTTATTTTCCACACAACGGCGTCGTGCGGGCCTATTTCCGTGCAGAACGGAGCACCTGGGGAAAGCGTTTTTCGCATCATGTCATGACTAAGAAGCTCCGTAGCGACGCAATCTCCTTTAGGAATACTCAGCACGTCGAATGCATGGCTCGGGATATTGATCTTCAAGTCACACGGCTCTGATGCGAAGTTGACCGCAATGACGAGCGTTTCATTGTCGCATGAGCGAAGCCATACATATTGGCGATGCGGGTTTAGAGTAGGATTTTCATAGTTGACATACATAAGGTCGAAGAAACGGCCGCGTGAGATCGCCTTTTCCGCATTACACATTCTCATTATAGAAGCATACTTTCCGCGCAGCCACTTCTCTGATCCGGTAAGCCGCGAGCCGTCACATTTCCCTCCATTGAGCCAACGCCTAACAGTAGGAATACTCCAATAGTCGAATATTGTAGTGCGACCATCCGCTCCGCTGAAACCCTCGGCATCTACGGCACATTCGCCAAGTTCTTGACCGGCGTACACCATGAATGGGCCTGTACTTAAAAATGCGCTTACTACAAGCGACGGAATGACAAGCGACGGATTGCCTGCATAGAATTTGGAACCGAAACGCTGTTCATCGTGGTTTTCAAGGAAATTCAACATATTGCCGCCTATGCCATCTACCGTCTGCCAACAATGTGTGAGTTGAGCGGCCGATACATTGCAACATTGGATGCCGCGCAGCGTATCATATAGATTAACTTTATCATACAGATAGTCAAAACCTGCATTAATAAATTCGCGATAAAGCGCCACATCATATATCTCCGCGATAAACACTATCCTCGGATAGCGTTCCTTAATATTCTGTATCGCCCATGTCCAAAATTCGACCGGAACCATGTGAGCCATGTCGCAACGGAATCCATCAACCCCCTTTGCGGCCCAATAGCGTAAAATATCGAGCATCTGAAACCATGTGCGAGGAATGGGATAAAAATGCCGGGATCCATCGCCGTAGTCTACACCATAGTTGAGTTTAACCGTCTCATACCAATCATTGGCTGATGGAAACGCAGTGAAACAATCATTGCCCGACGCTCGAGCAGGAAACTCCACGTATGCGTCCTTACCTTCGCCAAGAGGTATTGACGGAGAAAAAAGTTGGTGAGGGATATAATAGAAGTTGTTATCCTTCTCGAAGAATCGATTACGGTTATCATCAACGCCGAGATCTTTAACCCCGGCCGGATGAGCGTCAGAAATATACTGACGCGACACATGATTTGGGACAAAATCAATTATGACCTTCATCCCGGAATCGTGAGTGCGCGCCACAAGAGCCTCAAACTCTCCCATACGGTCATTGATAGCCACTGTTATATCAGGGTCAACGTCATAATAATCCTTAATAGCGTAGGGCGATCCGGCCTTACCCTTCACCACGGCCGGATTATCGCGATGTATGCCATAAACGCTGTAGTCAGTCTGGTTAGAGTGTTCTATTATTCCCGTGTACCACACGTGAGTCACACCAAGATCTTTTATATTTTTAAGCACTTTTGCAGTTATGTCATTCATTTTTCCCGAGCCATTCTGAGCTATCGTTCCGTTAGGCACGCAATTCTCATTATAATTAGTGAAAAGTCTCGGCAACAATTGATAAATGACCGGTTTTTCCTGTTCCATAAAGCTTGTTTAAATTCATAGTTTCAGCCTCTCTTTCGCTTCGAGAAGCACACTTTTTGCACTTTTATATCCACTTTTAAATATCCGCTCTTTTTCTTTCAGGTTAAAAACTTGCAAATCGGCGATTGAATCAGTGGAAATCACGACATCGCAAATAGCGGCGTCGGCTTGCGAGTTGGCACGTGCCATAAGATGATAGGTGCGCATAGCCACATCAATCAACGAACCGGTATAATTCTTGCTGCGTATCACCGGACTCACATTCACTCCTATAAGGATCTCACACTCCTCTCTTATAGCCCAAGCTGGAAGATTGTGCAATACGCCGCCGTCAACATAATCAACCTCGTCAATAGAAACCGGATTGAATACGATCGGCATGGCGCATGAGGCACAAACTCTATCGGCAATTTCCCCCTCTCGCCATTGCACGGATTCGCTCGACGCAATGTCGGTGGCGCATATCACGGTGGGAATCGAACAGTCTTCAAGCCGCTCCACAAGCAAGTTGTCTTTCAAAAATTTCCTGAAGCCACCCATATTGAGAAATCCTTCTCTCGGCAAGCACACCTTACAAAAGTCAGTGAATTTATGATAATAGAACTGCTTCATTATGTCGAGCGGCGACAAACCCGCTCCATATAGAGCGGCGACAACTGAGCCGGCGCTAACTCCTGCGACAATATCCGGCTTTATTCCAAGCTCCTCCATCGCATACAGCACTCCAAGATGGGCAAAGCCGCGCACCCCACCCCCGCTCAAAGCGAGCCCTAATTTATATTTTCGTTTCCTACCCAAAATAGAGTTTCCATAAATGATAATGGCAAATTTACCACTTTTTCCGCATGACGCGACATATATTACAGTAAAAAATTTGATTTTTTGTTTGGAAATTCAAAAAGAATACCTACCTTTGTAGTGTACTATTATACTAATACACAATTATGCTAAATGTAAATAATATCACTTTCACCTACAAGCGCAAGGGAAATCCGGTTCTCGACCGCCTTTCGTTGAACTTCCAACCGGGGTATGTTTATGGACTACTCGGGAAAAACGGTGTCGGCAAATCAACGCTGCTTTATATTGTCGCCGGACTACTCACGCCCAAATCTGGAGAAGTAATTTTCCAAGGGGAAAATACAAGAAAAAGGTTGCCAAAAACTCTTGGCGATATATTTATCGTGCCCGAAGAATTTTCGTTTTCTAAAATCAACCTGCAACAATACGTTAAAGCCAACGCGCCTTTCTACCCTAATTTTTCCCAAAAAGATTTAACCCGTCATCTTTCAACATTTGAGCTTGATAAAAGCCTTAATTTAGGCGAATTATCGATGGGGCAAAAGAAAAAGGCATTGATGTGCTTCGCGCTTGCCTGCAATACAAAACTATTGCTGATGGACGAGCCGACAAATGGCCTTGATATCCCAGGAAAAAGCGCATTCCGTCGTTTCATAGCACAGAATATGACAGATGAACGCACAATTATCATCTCTACGCATCAAACCCGTGATATCGACAAGCTAATTGATCATGTGGTTATTATGGACAATAGTAAGATTCTTCTTGATGAACCTATGGGGAGAATATCGTCACGGCTGAAATTCCAAACCACCAACGACAGCACTCTGATTGAGTCGGCAATATATAAGCAACAATCCATTGAGGGAACCGAAGTGATTGTCGTCAATGACGACGATTCAGAAACAGAAGTGAATCTTGAATCGCTATTTGAACTCTCGCTTTCAGCCCCTGACACCCTAGCTCAAATATTTAACCCCAAAACAGAACCCTAAACATAGAAATAAAATGGAACAGACACAGACATTCAGTTTTTACCGGTTAGGAATGTTGTTTAAGCATGACTGCATTGAAAATTATCGCCAGTTATTGCTTTCAACAGGACTTATCATACTTGCGCTCTCTGTTATAAACATTTTAATATCCATCACTTACACCGCATTACCCGACGATGTGCAATTCAATATGAGCTGCACCCACATTGAAGCTAAATGGCTGATTGCCGCATTTATAATATTCGGTTTTTTAGCCGGAGCATCAATGTTTTCATCGCTAAGGACACCTCCCGGAAAGCTTTCAACACTAATGATCCCCGCCTCACAAATTGAAAAATTCGTTGAACGATGGCTTGTCGTAGTTCCGGGTTATCTAATCACATTCACAATCGGGGTAATGGCAGCCGAGTGTATAAGGATAGGATTCTGTGATTGGGTATTAGGGCGCAATCCTGACGCAATAACACCGATAGCCTTATCTGATATATTTGACGGCGTCAATCCCATGTGGGAAAAAGTGTCAAAAGCTCTGTTGGGATTCCTTTTCATACAATCGTTTTTCATACTCGGAAGCGTTGTGTGGCAAAAGCTATCTGTCATAAAAACATTTTGGTGCCTCGCTGCAATCGCCATTATCTACGGCGGCGCGATCTTTTTGATAATTTATGAATTCAAAAATCCCGCCTACACATATTTTCCTAAGAAAATGGATTTCACTGACACCAATTGGATATATGCGATCACAGCAGCGATAACATTGTTCAACTATATCATCACATTTGTCAGATTTCGAGAATCAGAAATAATCAACCGTTGGTAAACCATGGTATTTAATGAAAACAATAAGGCGATATATCTTCAGATTGCCGACAAAATATGTGACGACATCATTCTTGGTGTCTTGAACGATGGCGACCGCATTCCATCAGTAAGAGAATATGCGGCATCTCTGGAAGTGAACGCAAATACTGTCATGCGCAGCTATGAGTATCTGGATCGATCAGGGATTATCTTCAACCGCAGGGGAATAGGATTCTTCATAGCCGCAGGCGCACGAGAAAAAATCAAGGAACTTAGGCGTGAAACTTTCTTCAACGGCGAATGTGACTACTTTTTCAGGCAAATCATGACACTTGGCATATCGCCTGAAGAACTTAAAACTCTGTTTACTCAATATTTAAACGACCATCAAAAATGAAATATTCAACCTACATAATGATTGCGGCATTTTCTGCCGGATTAATCTGCTCGATAATCATTGCGATTACCATCCTTTCTACCGGAGAACCGTGGCAATCAGAGGCGATCCACCTAAACGGCAAGACTATTGATGTACGCTTACCGGAATTCAAATATGCCGATATATCCATATACACTCGCGGTGAAAAATATTACGTCGATAATTTCAGAGGCATTGAAATTACAGAATGTGACACTCTAAATTCACCAATAATGCAACTTCCAGAAGGGCTAAACGCCATACTACGACACAATGTGGCAAATGACACTCTGTTTCTTGAAGTTGATCCGGCAATAGTGTGCGACACCATCAAGAGCCGACACACGATAATGCTACGATCACAGGACATCCACCCCATTACAATCTTTATCCCAAAAGGGTCATTAAAAGGAGTCAAAAATATTTCGTATGCTGTATACTTTTCACACGTTGTCGCACCTACAATTGACGTGCAGGCAGTTAATAGCCGCATAGTTTTGGACGGATGCGTCATTGACACAATAAGGAGCGATAACCGACATATAAGAGAGATTAAGCTTTCTGATTCACATATAAACGTGCTTCAACTAAACAATGGAACCAAGAGTGCGGCAATCGTTTGCACAGATAATGCAAGTTCAATTAAAAAACTTACGGTAAAAGCTCCAAAATCAGTCAAAAGATGTGAGTTGTCATTAGATAAAGCCAATATTGGGGAGTTTGAATGGTGTCCTGCCGACTCAACGACAGAACTCAATTTGCGAATCACAAAACCATTGTTAATTACATCGTCAATAAAGTAACATTCACAAATTTTCTTCATTTAAATCAGGTTGCCGCAATCGAAAGAAATCCGTAGGGGAGGGAATCGATTGCGACAACCGATGATTCTGTATCAAAAAAATTCATTGACACAGTCTCATCCGAATCATTTTATTGCGTGTCCCGGAATTTATATACGTATCGGGCAAGGCCGAAAATATAACGGCGGAATCCGAGATGATACAACAAAACTTTGTCGAACCATGAAATATGGGCGCCGACTAATTTTACCACAAGCCCCACGTAAATCATGGCAAACAATGTTCCAGGACCGATAATATTCCATTTCCACTCTCCGAAAAACAGATAACTGCTCAAAACCGCCAACACTACGAGCGTCGTATCAACATAAATTTTCAGTTTTGGGAATGGTTTGCCAGTAACTCGACTTAATGCCACAGGAAAACCTTCTCCCGGCATGGTGACAGAACCACAACGCACTTCAAACGCAATGCCAACGCCCATCACCGTACAACCGATAAACTGCACGGCCACGCACGAAAACAAGTTGTCGCACACAAGCGATGACGTGATAACCATATTCAAGTCAATAAGCCATCCAAACACCCACCCTACCAACAATTGAAACAATTGCACAAACTCGAAACGACGGCGCAAGATGATAATCTGCAAGATTACCAGCACAAAGTTCATCGCGATAGTATAACCACCCACGGTTAGACCCGGGACTATCCTTTCAGTTCCGGCTATAGAAAATGACAACGGAAGCGATGAAATGACGCTGCTGCCGAGATCCGACTTGATGCAGAGCGCCACCCCTAAAGTCATTAAATAGAGCGAACATAATAACAGAATATGTTGCCACACGAATAAAACCACACGGTCTTTCGCCGTCAATTGATATGTAGAAATCATAACCCTATTGAATTTTGTCAGCGCAAAGGTACTAATTTTCCGGATAATGGCGTCAACATTTCTCTATTCAGCCGCAACGGCAAGCTTACTGGCTGACGACACGTGCTGTTCACCGTCAAGCGCTACAGTGGCTCTATACACATAGATACCCCTTGGCACACGCCGCCCGGAAAGATCCTTAAGATTCCATTCCATCGGAGTGGAAGCGCTGTCACCGGAGCGTTTAGTAGACCACACCATACGCCCCATCAAATCATACACAGCCATCGTAACATCAGCATTTGCTCCGGGACGATTATGTTCCACAAAGAAATTCACATGATCCACAGCGGGGCTACAATCAGCATATAAATTTATTATCTCCGGCACGCGTCCCTCCTTGACTGTGAATGAGATTGAAGCTTCGGCAAGATTGTTGGAAGTATCCCATACTCTCAATCTCAACGAGTGCTCCCCCTCTTGCAAATCGCTCAACGGATAAGACAACGTGCCCCAGATAGGGCCTTCATCACCCGGTTCATAGTATTGAGTAATATCGGTATAAGTTTTAACGCCGTCGAGTTGCAATGAAATTTGATGTCCGATACCGGCCGATGATATATTTATACCCACATTATCGCTCATGCGTGCGATCACGGTCGGAGATGAATTGACACGCTGTCCGTCTCGGAACGCAGTTGAATTAAGAGCGAAATACTCGATAACCGGCGGAGTGAGGTCATCGTCACGCGAATCATCATATCCATATACGAAGAAGTCACGGTTTACACCCGAAGCATCACGGCCGGAAGCGTCGTAAGCATACATACTGAACGCCGCCGGTCGGAAATTTAACGCAATCTCCACCGGCATGGAAATTTTAACATTGAAATAACCCATGCGCACAGAATCACGTCCTACGTATAAGCGGTCACCTTGTTCTTCAAATGTTGACTCGACTCCTTCACTTCCATGCGCCAATGTAGTGGTGCTATATTCTGCGTCATAGACAGTTGGGATAAACACGCCATTGAAATCTTCGATGAGCTTGCCTTCCATGTCAACCACCCTACCCTCCATGGTCACATCTTGGCGCGCCTTTATTGTAGGCTGCAATTCAGGCTCTACGGCCACACCGTCTATACGGTCAAGTATCATGCGGCGACGAGGTGTCATCAATGACAACGCCGGGTCACCGAGAAGTACGTATCTGAGTTTGTTTTCTTCATTCTCAAGCATAGTGTTTTTTGCCCGACGCATCATTTCCCCGACAGGAATAGGCGCGCCGTTGTCATAACACTCAAACACTTGCGACGCAAGAGCCACCGCCATATTCCCATTATAAGCTATATACACCGGGCGGGTGGCAGCAATAGCTCCAATAATCCCATTGGCATTGAAAAACAGGGTTTCAGCTCCTGAATTATCCACGAGATCCCAACGCAAAAAATCGCACGTCGCAGCGAACAACATTGGCTGACGGGCAAAATTGGCTGCATCAAGATCCTGACGGGTCAGCAGTCCTTCGCCTGTCCAACTGAAAGTGTTGGCGTGTCCTATGTACCACCACCACAGAACTCCGTTATTAAGGGCGCGCATCATACGATCGTGCGCTCCTGTTGCGACATTGTCAACAAGAGGAAACGCATCCACATACACTTTTGTATAAAGGCAATTACGACCGGCCTCTTTCGACATCATTTCCGCATACACGTCCTCCATCTGATTCAAGTGGTCGCCTGAATTCTCATCATCAGCGGCGAGAATCATGCGGTTTTTCCACTCCAATTTCTTTTCATCGGCTATATAGGATCGTATTTTCTCTAATGCGAGCGAAGCGTCAGAGGCTGAAGTCACCGGTATTCTCCCGATTGCCACACAATGACGGTCGCGCCCGGGACGCACTCCGGATCCATCTTCGAGAAACGCAAGATAATCTTCAGTGGTATATGATGTATTGTCGTGGCTACCATCAACGGTTTGCCATTGCAATAGCACCGGTTTTCCAAGAGATTTGACCTCATTAGAAATAGCTCGGTGGTCATATATTCCGCGTCCTAACATCAACACAAAGTTGAATCGGCTATCAACGCCGTCACGTCCTCTATCCCAAAACATTTTAAACATACGGCGGAATGCATTGGCCTGAGGCGTACCGGAAGAGAACTCATTAAAAATCTCATCCTGAGTCACCACCAACACATCCAGCGGCAACTCCTCTGAGTTTCGATGTATGTCGGCCAGTTCCTCAGCTTTATCACGCCATTCTGACATTGTCACAATGACCATCTGCGGCGTCTCCTGCCCATGAATATTCTGATTGGCTACAGTTTCCACATAAACCGGCGACGGCATCTGTGATCCAGGTTTCCACGCAACATAGTGCCTCAACCCGGAAGAGGAAGTGCTCCATTGCAAATCAGTCCCGGAAAGCGAAGCGTTGACTTTCGCAATCGCATCGAGCTGCGTCACATCCCATAATCGAGTGTCGGATGAAGCTCCAGAAAGTTTTGCTGACGTGGAATTAAGATAGAAATCAAGTTGACCGTCGGAAAGAGCCAACCGGCGCGTATAGTTAACCACAATCCTGTCAAGGCGTGCAAGCTGAACAGAGCTGCCTTTAGGCTGAAATGTAATGGACAATTGCATATCCTCTCCATCCACTGTGACATTGCGGCGCAGCTCCTTCATCACATAATGACGGTGCGAATCGTTGGCCGCAGCATCAAGATTATTATCGGAAGCAGTCGCCACCGATGCGCCGTTTACCGTAAAATCGAGTCGGGAGCCGGCGTCAATTGTTTTGGTGGCAAAATAACATGAAAACGACACATTGTCGCCAACTTTATCAACCAAGCTGAAATTAAATGACCGTGTGCGAGTCGATGAAAAATCCTCACCCAAGAAAGTGTGGCCGGTAGCTCCGGGAGAAACCAACTCTTGCTCGTGATAAATCATTTCAGTAAATGAATCGGCCACACTCCCTGACAACAACGACGTTCCGGTAGTCGTGGAAACCTGATTTTCTCCACTATCGGTAAGGAAATAGTATGCGTCATTAGAATAGTAATTCCGCTCATAATCAAGACCGCCGGAATACGACACAGGCATAAGCACCCCCGAAGCATAAAATACAATCCCGTTCGGTGTAACTTCCGACATAGTCTGCGGCAAATCATCCACATAGTTGTCTGAAGAAAGCGTATCGCTGATTGGAGCGCCTCCGTAACCATAAACCCTGACTTTCGCCGGGTCGGAGAATCCCCACTTTTGCAAATCGGAGTTTGTAATTAAGTAAAGTCCCGAGCTGCTTACCTTTATCTTAACCCAACGTCCCGATGACAGTACTGACGATTGTGTATACGTATCAAGCGAAAACGCAAGAGCCGATGGAGCCGCAATAATGCAGAGCGCCATCAGCAACAACTTGTGAAATAGTTTTATATATCTATATATAGGATACCCGTAAGTTATCATAGCTATCCAATTAACGGATTTCCTTTGAAAATATTGTTTTACCCGCCCCCACACCTTCACCTCACCGACACTAAAACACCATGTAGTGGATGACATATCGAATCCCCTTTTATTTTACAAGGACGACTCTGGCTTTTGATCCTTCTCGCACTATGTAAATACCCTGAGAAAGATTTTCAAGATTGTCAGAAACTATGAATCCCCTTAAATTGAACGCCATGATTCCTTTTTCTGTATCAGAAAGAATCGTATCGATTCCTAAATTTTCAAGCGCTTTTATTTCACAATTAGCATAAATTCCGTTTGAAGCCGTCGCTGTAATTGTTGCCTGCCCTATGGCTATCGCTACGACCCTTCCGGCCTCATCAATCGTAGCTACGGTTTCATCACTCGATTCCCACGTCACCGACTTGTCGGTGGCCGTTTCTGGCAAAACGGTAGCTTTGAGATCAAGGGTTTCTCCAACTTTCAACGACCACGTTGTGATGTTGAGCGTGATCGACTCTGCCGGAGTGGCTGACACGGGCGTATGAGGCTGGCGTGTCGCCGAGCGAATACATGAGGGAATGTTTCCAAAACGGTCATGTGAAGGAACGGCTGTCGAAAGAACACTCCGAACATGTGCGCAAGCTCTGCGGTATGGCGAACAACCTCAACCAACTTGCACGCAAGGCGAATGTCGGAGGGTTTCACGATACTCATTGGGATTGCAAGGTGGCGGTGGCAAGGATTCATGAACTCATCAACAAGATTGGAATATGATGGCGAAAATCGTAAAGGGAAGCGACTTCAAGGATGTGGTGGACTACATCCTTGACAAGAACAAGGGAACAAAGACAGTGGCATGCGATGGCTTGTTCATGGAGAACAAGGACACCATCGCCATGAGCTTCAATGTACAGTCACAGATGAACACCAAGGTGGCAAAACCTGTCGGACACATCGCCCTGAGTTTCTCCAAAGAGGATGAGCCACGCCTGACAGACCGTGCAATGGCAGGAATCGCACTTGAATATATGGAGCGGATGGGGATTGTAAACACGCAGTTCTTCATCGCCCGCCACTTCGACAAGGAGCATCCGCATATGCATATCGCATACAACCGCATCGACAATGACGGCAATACCATTTCAGACCGAAACGAACGCCTGCGCAGCACCCGTATCTGCAAGGAGCTTACCTTGAAATACGGCTTGTATATGTCAAATGGAAAAGAGAACGTCAAGCGCAATCGCCTGAAAGAACCGGACAAGACGAAGTATGAGCTGTACGACATCCTCAAAACGGAAGTCGGCAGGTGCGGCAACTGGAACGTGCTTGCTGCCAACCTGAAGCTGCAGGGCGTGGAAGTCAAATTCAAACACAAGG
Source organism: uncultured Muribaculum sp. (assembly GCA_964512855.1). GTDB lineage: Bacteria > Bacteroidota > Bacteroidia > Bacteroidales > Muribaculaceae > Muribaculum. The sequence continues at coordinate 2,262 of CAZELD010000032.1, read as the reverse complement.
GACAGACCAACGAGGTGCAGGGTGTCATTTTCACCAAGAACGGTTACCGCTTCAAGACTATGGAGTAGATATGCCAAACGTACCGTCAGACACAACCAAAGGCGAACTGTTCAGCGGCTCATTGGGTTTGCTCAACGGCAACGCTTCGCCCTACAATGCTACCGATGTAGAAGCTAATCAGGAGATGGCAGAGATACTTCGCAGGAAGAAGAAACGTAAACGAGGAATGAGGTTATAACTGATTTTGACCGTCAGCACAATATCATACTGACGGTCAAATGTTAAACTTAAATTTCCGCAATGGTATTTTCAACCATCAAAGTGGCTTGCCGCAATAATCGCTTACTCTCTTTTCGCAGAGCAAAACTTTGTTGCAACATTTCTGACAATTTTATTTGTTCCTGCATCGGTAATACAGGAATGATTACTTTTTCAATTTCAGATGGTTTCCAATGCTGTATGATAGAACCTCCGGCATCTCTTACTGCTTGCATTTTGACTACAACAGAATTGATTATCAATGTCAAATAGTCAGGCAGAACTTCTTTGTCCGTAACGGTCAAATGTACAATAGCACCGGATGTAATGACATCCATTTGCTCCTCTACTTTATAGGCTATCCCCACACTGCCATCTTTGGAAAGCAAGATTGTGTCTTTTTTAGGACGTATTGTTTCCTTAAAAGTGGAACTATCCAAATAAATTGCAGGTTCTGACAAGCCAAATTTAGAGAGGTCTGCCACTCTAATAAAAGGAATACCGTCATCTTTGTATGCGTCACTACCTGGCTCGATTGATTTGGAAAGTGTTGCTACCTGTTTTATTGTTTTTGTCTGAAACTTACTTAGCTCGTTGAAAAGATAATCGAATTTAGGTTGATAGTATTATCCAATCTGCCACTTAACAGGAAACTACTGGATAGCGTCTTATGACTATATACTGTTTGCGATTGCGCTTTTACCATATCTGTAAAGCCAATCTCTCTAAACAATAACCATAAGGCAAAATTCCATTCCCTTGAAGATTGCTTGAGTAATGTGCTATAAATCAGCGATTTACCCCCCCCCCCGTTTTCTATCGCAGATTCAATAGTAAGTTTCGCATTTTCAAGTAGTTGCACAGCCTCGGCTCGCAATTCAAAACTCTTGCGGATATGCTTGGCTATCTCATCCTGAATCTCTTGACGAACGACAGGCATAGGAATTTTTTCCAATTCAGATTTGCTTATGGCAGTCAAGATTGTACCCGAACATCCTTTCTTCATAAGATTTTGGATAAGTTGCGACTTAAACAACGTAAGCAATGTTTCAGGATTAAGCGCTGATGACTGTAACACGTAGAATCCAGTGGAACATAATGCGTTATCGTATTCGCTTGTAATTAGCGCGCAACTATCAAGTGAGCCTTCTACCGAAGATACAATAACGTCTCCACTATGAACAACTCTCCTTGCACGAGTAGGCAAATTCTCTCCTAATTGTTCGTCATAGCCTATCACTTCACCTGACTTGCCGATATTGGCAAGTTCGATGTATTTGTACTTCACTCCATCTTCGGGAGTATAATTAGTATCTTTAATTTCACATATATCACCTATAAGACTATAACCATCTGGGTATGATTGTACAAGGTGCACATAATCTTCATACTTTGGCAAATAGTATTCCGAATCGAAACGCCCTGTTTCAAGGAATGATTCTTTCAAAGTCTTTATATTATATGCGTCAGGATTTGTGGAAAACTCCGTTATACCCAAACATTCCAAGAGGTAGGCTTCGGCTGACGCATACAACTCTTCAGATTTTCTAAGTACATCAAACGAAGAATATGTATAGTTCTCAATAGTTTGTTGTATGCTGTTGGGTAATATAGGTATCGAAATTTCTCTAAATTTTGCTGGACTAAAGTTGGCTTGGTTACCCACCATTGCATACCTCTCTATTTCCATTCTGCCATATTTCGAATTCAAAAAGGCAACTAATGAAGCCGAATTAATGATATTACTATTAGGTCTTACCCTAAACAGGTATGATGCAAAAGCATAATTATAGTCGGCTGGGACTATTGCACTTTTCCCGACCAATTTCGGATTTCCATTAGTGCGGCATATCAGTACGTCATCTTTCTTTAATTTGAGAGATTGATATGTTTGTGCATCTAATAAATCACAGTATTTTGCAGGCTTAGATATGAATGACAAATTAAAGGGGGACTTCTATAAATTAAATGCTTGTAAATTAGAAAAATAATTTGTATCTTTGC
>CAZELD010000031.1:0-25209 GCA_964512855.1 uncultured Muribaculum sp. | reverse complement strand
TTCTTTTATGCAAAGATACAAATTATTTTTCTAATTTACAAGCACTTAATTTATATAAGTTCCCTATTATGAATTATCAAATTGCCGATATTGAAGGCGTAGGTGACGTTTATGCGGCTAAACTAAAAGAGGTGGGTATTAAGACTGTCTCAGAGTTGCTTGAAAAGGGAGTTACTGATAGTGGACGTAAAGAAATTTCCGATGCCACCGGAATAGCATTTAAACTGATATTGAAATGGGTGAATCATGCTGATTTGTTCCGAATTAATGGGGTAGGGCCTCAGTTTGCCGAATTGTTGGAAGCCTCGGGCGTGGATACCGTAAAAGAGTTCCGTCATCGTAACGCCGAAAACCTTGCGGCGAAGATGATTGAAGTCAATGACGCCAAGCATCTCACTCGTAGAGTTCCCTCAGTTGCGGAGTTGCAAAAAATGATAGACCAAGCAGCGACGCTTGATCCTAAAATCACATATTGACAACAACATATACCCAGAAGCTCCTCTTTGATAGAAATTAAAAATAGACTAATATATAGTATATGGGCTGTGTCAGTCGACACAGCCCATATAGTTTAAGCAGATCCACTGTCATCTGTCAATAGGCCAGTATGTGCCATAGGTCACGGATTTTTGATTCAGGATCCCATTGTCCACCGAAAGTCCAAGCGGCGGTGAATGTGTGATATTCAGGAGATCCGGGCGCTGATTGCGAATTGTCGGCAAGCCAACCGCTATCGCCGCCTTCACGGTAGCATCCGTTGTAATATATGCGCGGCCCCCACGGACATGGATCAAGCACTTTATCAGTGTAAGCGTACGCTATATTCTGATCCATGATGTTTTTGCTGAGACTGCAGTTGGCAAGATAGAAATGCGAGTCATGGTGATAACGTCCAAGTGGAGTAGGAGACTTAGCATCGAAAGAGGAATTGGTTATGACGAGCTTTTTATCGGGATTTCCTCTTCCGTCATGCCATATTATTGCTCGGCTGTCACCGTAAAATGTGCATCGTGTGGCATAGCACCATCCGCGTGGGCATAAGAAATCTACCCCGGGGCTGCGTAAATCCAAATCGGCATGATAATACATTCCGTCGCTTTCGGGAGCCCATAGTGACAACGCATCGTTTCCATCAGCCCAAACATTGCTGTTTATTACGATTGTTCTTGTTGCGCGTCCGTAAATAGCCATCTGATGAGTAGTGGTGTTTTCTACCGTGGTGCCGTAATTGTTGTATACGGTTATACCGCTTATGATACAATCGTCGGCTCCTTCTTGAAGCACAATAACGCCATTGTGCACAGGTTTGCCTTTATATTCTTTAACTGCAAGTGATTTCGCCGTTTCTGCAAGCATGATGACAGTGCTGTCTCGATTTTCTCCAACGATTACAATATTAGGCTTGTCGATTATCACTTTCTGGTTGTACACACCTTTTGACAAGAAAATTTTGAATGGTTCGCTTGGAAACTCAGGAGCCATTTCAATTGCCTTTTGGATGCTTTCTCCCGGTTGCACGATAACATCAAATGCTGATTTATCAATTGCGGGCTTCCGGTTGAGATTAACAATGCCTGTGACATTGGCTCCGGGAGAGTCGATGTTAATGCTGACTTTGCCGGCAGGGTCGAATTTACTAGCCCACTCTTCATATAACGGATAAAGCTCTGCCGGACGATTGCCATACCAACTGTAACCATTCCTTCGTTCATGTCCTATCTGTTCAAGGCTGCGGCGTGGTATCCCGTCTCGGTCACATACGTATGGTTCGCAAAATTCAAGATCGTAATAACGCGCCCACAATGCTCCTGCGGTCGAATCGTTGACTAATTTTATATCGTGTGTTCCTGCCGGAGTGCGATAGTGTTGTATTGCCAATCCTGATAATTTATAACGGTCAAACCATTTCATCGCCGAATGTATGGCGTGTTTTACACGTTGATCCGGATTAGGAAGTCCCATGAGCAATCTTATTATTGAGGCGCTCTCCGGCGCGCAATATGATGGAAGTTCATAAGCTCTCGCAGGCGCAGGCGCGTATGTGTCTTTGTCATGTTGTTGGCACCATACTGTCGGCTCTCCATCAACAATGATTTGAGTGGCAAGAATACATTCTACGCCTTTGTCGAAAGCGGAAGTTGCTCTTTGACGAAGTTGTACGTCGGTTAAATCGCCATCGTAGGGTGCTGTCATGTTTGCAACGTCACGAAGCATTGTCATGGTATTGACCATCGCGTCGTCGTTGTAAGTGATATGAATCTGATAACCTTGGGGATTTGGCCAGAACTGAGGCCATCCGCCATCTTCATATTGTCCGGAAATAAGGTACTCGACTCCTTTTATAAACGCGCTGCGATATATAGTGTCGCCTGTCGCCTGATACATTCTGGCGAGAAAGGTCATCTGTGTGTTTGTCGCTCCATTGTCGGTTGTCGAGTCATCGGTGCGCCCTTTCTGTGCTATCACATCATCAAGTTCATCTTGGCTCATTGACCGGCACATATCAATGTTTTTCGGCCATCCTCCCGTGACTCTCTGGTATGCGATAACTTGCGCCGCAATTCTTTTTGCTTCCTCCGATTTAAGAAATGTCTCGGATGTCTCTTTTAGCATATTGCGGCGGAAAGGTCGGTGAGGGGCTGCAATCGCGCTCATTGATAGTAATACCACACAAATTAATGTGGCGAAAAATCTTAAACGTGCTACTGTCTTCATGATATATATTGCTTAAATATATTGCAAATATACGCATAAGATTTGAAATTTGAGGGCGATTAATTCTACAAAAAGAAACCCTTCTGAAATTCAGAAAGGTTTCTTTTACTTAAGCGGAGAGAGAGGGATTCGAACCCCCGGAGGTGTGACCCTCAACGGTTTTCAAGACCGCCGCAATCGACCACTCTGCCATCTCTCCATTGTGGTTGACGGGTGCAAAGGTATGGAGATTTTTTTTACTGCGCAAATTTTTTTGCTATAAAATCTTCCATTGTGAACATTATTTTCTGATTATCAAAAGCTGACTCAGGAATGAATATAATAGAATAAGGTGATACGCGCAGATGTATGATAATTCCCTTTGAATCGATGCTGATTGTAGCTATTTTTGTCCAGGAAATATGTTCGGGCGCTTTTGCCGGAATATCATCGTCATACTTAAAATAAATTATATCCAATCCGGAATCGTTACATGATATCGTATGCGGCAGTAGTGAATATCCGATTTCCGGCGCCAACGCATAATAAAAATAGACAAGCATCATTATTAGCGGGATGACAATGAAAATTGCCATTAAAGCAATGATGATGAAACGCAAATCCCAAATGGCGCCAATAGAAAGCAATATTATTGGCGGTGTCAATAGGGCTAAAAAATGATTTTTAGACCATATCTTTAGTATGATTTTACCAAGCGACGATGCTTCGACTTTAAATGGTAAAGTTGTTATCATAATGCAAATATAAGTATTTTAACCTAAAAGTCTGATCGATTGTCCGTACAATAACTCAGTCCGCAACATAAATGTCCGAAATCGGACAATGCGATATTCGATAAGGCTCGGGTAATCAATGAATTAAGAGTTTGGCACGATAAATGCATATTATTTAGCATAAGAAAATTAATTATTAGATGGACAGAGAAATTTCAAAAGAAGAACAAAGAAGGGCAAAAGCCAAGAGATTGCTTCCCTACATGATTGGAGCGGCGGCAATAATAATTCTATCACTTGTGCTAATGATGCTTATGAGAACGAGAGTGAGTAGGAACGACTTGATTCTTGCGACAGTAGACATCGGAACAATACAGACATCAATAACCGGTTCGGGAAAAATTGTTCCTGCATTTGAGGAAATAATCAACTCGCCAATCAGTACGCGTATTGTGGAAGTATATTGTAAAGCCGGCGACAGCGTGGATATGGGAACTCCGTTGTTACGCCTTGACTTGCAAAGCACCGAAACTGAGTTGAATAAACTTAAAGACCAGATTCAGATGAAACGATATGAACTGGAACAGCAGCAAGTAAATAATGCTACTCATGTGAAAGATCTTGCAATGCAGGTTAAAGTCAAAGAAATGGCGGTGAATAGAATGGAAGTGGAACTTCGCAACGAGCGTTATCTTGACAGTCTCGGTTCCGGAACGGGCGATAAGGTTATGGAAGCCGAATTAAAGTATAATACCGGTATGCTCGAACTTGAACAGATGCGCCAGAAACTTGAGAGTGAACGAAAAGTTACTGATGCCAGTCTAAATGTTAAGAATCTTGAAATAAATATCGCTGAAAAAAATCTTGGAGAGATGAACCGCACCCTTGATGATGCCCGTATACGCTCGCCGCGCAAGGCTACTCTTACTTATGTAAATGATCAGATAGGGCAAAAAATTTCAGAGGGTGAGCAAATTGCCATCATATCCGATCTGAGCCATTTTAAAGTTGATGGAGAACTTGCTGATTCCTATGGCGATCGCATAGGTGTCGGATCGAAGGCGATGGTAAAAATCGGCCGGCAACAATTGTCCGGATTCGTCGCCAATGTTACTCCTCTTTCTCGTAACGGGGTCATATCGTTTACAGTAAGACTTGATGAAGATAATAATCCCTTATTACGTTCGGGATTGAAAACTGATGTATATATAATGTGCGATTTGATGGAGGATGTGATGCGTATTAAAAACGGTTCATTTTACACCGGCCCCGGGGCTTATGAATTATTTGTAATGACATCAGATGATGAATTGCAACGACGCAGCGTACGTCTTGGGGAAAGCAATTATGAATATGTGGAAGTTATCAGCGGCCTTCAGCCGGGTGACAAAGTGGTTTTGAACGACATGAAGCGTTTTAAGGATTCATCTACAATAAAAGTTAAATAAAAACATATAACCATGAAATTATTACAATCATTACGCCAGACAATAGAGGAAGCTCGTTCTAATCCGGGTTTCACCCTTTTATATATTGGAGGTGTGGCGTTTGCGGTGGCGTTCACAATGGTTTTTGCTATTATCTATTATGTGAGGTTGGCTCCCATATACCCGGAATATAACAGAGACACCACATTTTATCTGAAAAATATAGGCGTTAAAAATGAAAAGTCCCACTGGTATTCCATAAGCAATATCGGTATGCCGTTTGTCGAAGAATGTTTGGCTAAGATGAAAAACTATGAATATTATACCGTGAAATCATCTTACCAACTTGGCACATTTGTCCAGCCCACAGATGGAAGTGGCGATTTTGCGGTCGCGTTGAAGAATATAGACCCTAATTTTTTTAAACTTTATGAGTATGAATTTCTTGCGGGACATCCATTTTCAGATGCGGAATTTGATTCAGGAATTGATATGGTAGTGATAACAGAGGATGTCGCCAACCGTTTGTATGGAAGGGCTGAAGCCGCAGTAGGAAAAGATATCTCACTCAATTATGTGACTAAAAAAATCATAGGCGTGGTTAAGTCCGGGTCTTCAATTTTTACAGAGTCATTTGCTCAGGTTTTTTGCACAAATAAATCCGGCTCTGATTATTCAAGAACATCAGTGAGCAATGATCCCTCTCGTTTCCTGGGCTCATATTTTGTAGCTATAAAGGTGAAAGATAACGCACAGAAAGAGGCTCTTAAGGCAGAATTCGATGAAATGTTTCGTAAAATAAACGCAGCAGATTCCATCTGGAACACTTCATTGGTTCAGTTTGTCACTAATACTGAAATGGTATTTAAAAAAGATGGCGAGGAGGCTGACCTGATGGCAAATATAAAGCCATATCTTACACTGCTGTTGGTCTTGCTAATAATTCCGGCGATAAATATCAGCGGAATGATTGGCGGCCAGATGGAGCGTCGAATGGTGGAAATGGGGTTGCGTCGCAGTTTTGGGGCGAGTAAGTCAAGTTTGTGCCGTCAAGTGATGTTTGAAAATCTAATACTCACTATTGCAGGAGGGTTGGTTGGACTTATTATAGCCTGGATAATTATATATTTGTTCAAAGGCTCTATTCTCGGTCTTATTGGAAACCATTGGGAATATCTTGGAAATTTTGCTGAAGCTGAAGTTACCGGCGAGATGCTATTCGCTCCGGCCGTATTTATAGGAACATTGTTGGTGTGTGTGATTTTGAATGTTATGTCGGCCTATATTCCTGTTCGATATGCGTTACGCCGTCCAATCGTTTCATCCATTAACGTAAAAAAATAGAGCTATGATAAAGTTGATTTTTAAGAATCTATGGGCGCGCCGTAGGCGTAATGTATGGGTAATGATTGAGCTAATCCTCATTACTATAGTTGCATGGGCTGTGCTTGATCCGACAATAGTTACTGGTTACAATTTCACGATTGCTCCGGGATATGACATTGACCGTCTTGTGACGATAGGCCTTAGTGAAATACCTGAAAATGGCCGTGGATATGATAAATCCTCTGAAAAAAGCCGTATGGATGACGTTCATCGCTTATTGGATCGTGTTAGAAGTAATCCAAACGTGGAAGCTGCTACAATCGCTCCGACAAATATATTTGAAAGTGGTTCTGTGGGTGTAAACAGTTTTCCGAAGGATTCCACCGATGGAGGATATGTGGTGGTTAAGTTTTTCCCGAATACTGATTTTTTTAAGACATTTGGTATAAAAAGTCTTGACGGTGATGTTTTTAAGGAACCGATTGTTTCGGGTAATGATATAATCATAAGCCGAAGCGTAGCCAAGGTGATGCATCCCGGAATGGATTTCGTGACCGGTCATTATCTAAATGAGAGTTTAGATTCCACATCAAGCCGTTTTGATTGGGATCGTAATAAAGTTATTGCCGGAGTGACTGAGGACGCCGTTTATCGCGCTTACCTTGGTAGAACGCCGATTATTTATAAATATGATAAAGAGGAAAAAGTAGATAATGCGTCAATTATCTCACTTGTGCTGAGGCTTAAACCCGAGGTCAATCCCGAAAAATTCGTTACGGAGTATTCTCCGATTGTTGCCAGTGAGCTTAAAGCCGGGAATGTATATGCCCACTCGCCGGCTCTGTTTACTGAAAGGCGCGATGACCAATCCCGTGACATAAAGAATAAATTTGTAATAAATGTCGCATTAGTGACTTTTTTCTTTGTGAATCTTTGCCTTGGAATTATAGGAACTTTCTATTTGCAGACAAGAACACGCAGCCGAGATACCGGCATTATGCGCTCGTTCGGAGCCACTCCAAGTTATGTGCTTAGAGAGATTATGTGTGAAGGATTGATTATGACAACTCTCGCATGGCTCATAGGATGCGCATTATATTATATTTATGTGAGAAAGGATGGACTGTATGAATTGGAAGAGTCATTCTGGGGACATTCCAACACTATTATATCGGTTTTGCCGCATTGGTATGACTTTTTCTGGACTCATTTCTTTATTATTTCGGCAATTATATATGTCGCATTGATACTTACAGTGTCGATTGGAATTTATATCCCAGCGCGACGTATAAGCCGCGCTAATCCGGTTGATGCTTTGAAAGATGAATAACATTGATAAAATAACAAATAAAATTATAATAATTATGGCAATGATTAAACTTGAGGGTATAAATAAAATTTACCGCACTGATGAAATTGAAACTCTTGCGCTCGAAAATGTGAATATTGATATCGAAAAAGGGGAGTTTGTGAGTATAATGGGGCCGTCAGGATGTGGGAAATCCACATTATTGAATATCGTGGGACTTCTAGACGAACCTACAAGCGGAACTGTAACTATTGATGGAACCACGCTGAAAAAAATGAGCGATAAAAAACTTGCGTCATTCCGCAATGCTAAACTTGGATTTGTATTCCAAAGTTTCCATCTAATCAACTCCTTGAATGTGATTGATAATGTGGAATTGCCGCTGCTGTACCGTTCAATGGGAGCCGGAGAACGCACCCGACGGGCTAAAGAGGTTTTGGATCGAGTGGGTTTGAGCCATCGTATGCGTCACATGCCGTCGCAACTGTCGGGTGGTCAATGTCAGCGTGTAGCTATTGCTCGCGCTATTGTGGGAAATCCTGAGATAATTCTTGCCGATGAGCCAACCGGTAACCTTGACTCTAAAATGGGTGCGGAAGTGATGGAGCTGCTTCATGCTCTTAATAAGGAGGATAACCGCACAATTATGATGGTTACCCACAATGAAGAGCAAGCAAAATTGACTGATCGAATCATTCGCTTCTTTGACGGCCGTCAAGTCAAATAACCTATTTCAGAATTTTATGAAGTATAATTATTTTAAACAAGCTCTGTCATCAATACGCCAACAGCCTGTTATGAGTATCGTTTCCATCGCCGGAACTGCTCTCGCCATACTGCTGATTATGGTTATTGTAATGATGGACGAGGTTAAGGTTGCTCCTTTTTCTCCGGAGAGCAATCGTGACAGGTGGCTGGTATATAAATTTGGCAGCATAACCCAAGAGAATTGGGGCGTGGGTAATTCGTCTAATGGCCCTCTTGGTTACAATACAGTGAAAGAGGTGTTCTATGATTTAGAAACGCCTGAGAATGTAACGGCTTTTGTGGTTAATCCGTCGGAAGCTGCTTTCTCTCTTCCGGGCGTGCCCAGTTTTGGCGCCAATCTCCGAGATGTGGACGATCGTTTCTGGAATGTCATGGATTTTACATTCATTGCCGGTAAGCCGTTCTCAAAGTCGGATTTTGAGTCGGAAATACCGGTGGTGGTTCTTTCCGAGGATGTGGCTCGCAAGCTCTATCGGTCGGTTGATGTTGTAGGCCGAGAGGCGCTTATAAACCATGTGCCTTATAGAGTGTGCGGTGTGGTTGAAAATGTGTCGGAACTTGCTGACTATGCATACGCTGACGCATGGATCCCTTTCACGACTACCAATGTCGCCAACTACTCATGGTGTGAATATATGGGGGCATTGAGTGTTATAATATTGGCAAAAACATCAGGCGAATTTCAGGCTATTAGAGATGAATTAGATAAGAAATTTGTGAAATTTGGCGACCTTTTGAAACTCCACGGATGGGAATTTATTCAACGAGAACGCCCTTACACGCAATATGTTTCAGCTTACACCCAATGGGCCAACGTCGGGCCTGATATGACAGCGGTGTGGCGTCAGAAAATTATTATTTTTTCGATACTTATTATTGTGCCGGCCATCAATTTGAGCAATATGACGCAGAGTCGGTTGCGTCGCCGTAGGGAAGAGATTGGCGTGAGGAGAGCGTTTGGAGCGCGTCGGGGCACTATCATAAAGGAGATCTTTATGGAGAATTTTATAATAAGTCTTGCCGCCGGAATAATCGGATTGATTCTGAGTGTGATTTTCGCATTTATTTGTAAAGATAATCTTTTTGGATCGGCACGGGTGAATTTAGATATACTGATTCACTGGTCTACCTTTGCGTGGGCGCTACTTTTCTGTTTCCTGCTTAATCTTCTAAGTGCCGGTCTCCCGGTATGGAAGGCATCCAGAGTCAATGTTGTCGAAGCTCTTAATAATAAAACCAAATAGTAGAGCAATATGAAACGTAAATTATTGAAACAGATTGCCAACGAATGGCAGAGTAATGTGTGGCTCGCCGTCGAACTATTGATAGTCAGCGTTGTTGTGTGGTATATTGCTGATAATATTTATACTAAAATAGCTATCTACAACGAGCCTCGCGGTTTCGACACGGAACATTGCTATTTGCTCGGTTTTGATGAACTGAGTGAAAAGAGCCCCGATTATGTAAATTATGAATCGACGGAACAACAGAACGATGATCTGGTGGCTATGGTCGACCGATTGAAGGCTCGTCCCGAGATTGAAGCTGTCGCGCTCGGACAAAGCTCTTATCCATACAATGGGAGCAACAGTGGGACAAACTTGACAGTCGATACTTTCTCGACAGGAGGTTATTGTCTACGTCGTTATGTAACGCCCGATTTTGTGAAGGTGTTCCGTTATCACGGTACACATGGTGAAACTCCCGATCAGATAGCTGAGATGCTTGAGGATACACCCAATATATTCTTAGCATCCGACAATCTGTTCATTCATTATGGAATTGAACACATGGATGAGTTTGTTGGTAAAGAATTTGCTAATGCGGGAAGTCGTGATACTCTAAAGCTCGCCGGAATTTTGAATGTGGTGCGGTATAGCGATTTTGATGAAAAAGCCACTGCGTTTTCGATGCTACGCGCTCTTCCGCGAAGTATGTATTACTGGTGCAATGAACTGGTTGTAAGAGTTAAAGATAATATGGATCATGAGTTTGCAGAAAATTTGATGAATGACTCCTGGAATAAACTCAGAGTAGGGAATTATTACATATCGTCCGTAAAATCGTTTGACACGATTCGTGATAATTTTCAACGCTCCAGTTACAATGAAATGAGGAATTATATTACCGGAGCCGTGTTTTTGATGCTCAATATCTTTTTAGGCCTACTCGGCACATTCTGGTTCCGTACTCAACAGCGAGTGAATGAGATTGCGATACGCAAAGTGAACGGAGCCACTTCGGGCGACATATTTAGACGCATGATCGGTGAAGGCGAATTAATATTGGGTCTCATACTCCCATTTGCAGTAGTAATAGACTATGCGTTGACCCATTTTGAATTGAACTCATGTTACTCATGGAACTATTTTGAACCTGTCAGATTCATTGTCTGCGTTCTCGTTTCATGGATACTGATCTCCATAATGATCGCGCTTGGAATTTCAATTCCAGCCTACAGGGCTATGAAGTTGCAATCGGCAGTGGCTTTGTCTGAAGAGTAGTATGTCTAATTTTAGAAGCGGATATGATGAAATATAAAACAATGATAGCTGTCCTTTTGACCTTCGCCTTTTTTTCAGCGGAGGCTCAAAAGGATACAACGAGACTGATTACTTTAGAAGATGCTATATTCACGGCAAGAGCGCGCAGCGTAGATGCCGCTGTAGCTTTAAATGAATTGAAAACATCTTACTGGAGCTATCGTACTTATAGAGCCGATCTTTTGCCGGAGATGAATTTTACGTCAACATTGCCGAGCTACCGTAAGAGTTACAGCGCTTATCAACAGGATGACGGTTCATATACATTTGTGCGTAACAATTACTTGCAGATGAGCGGAGAAGTTTCTATAGATCAAAATATATGGCTCACCGGCGGTAAGTTGTCGCTTAACACATCCATTGATTTTTTGCGGCAGCTTGATGGATATAAATTCAATCGATTTATGTCGGTTCCGGTGGCTCTTACATTGAGTCAACCTATATTCGGCGTGAATACAATAAAATGGGATCGTAAGATTGAACCTGTCCGTTATGAAGAGGCGAAAGCTCGCTTTCTTAGCGCCACTGAGGATGTGGCGATAACAGCTATAGATAATTTCTTCACGCTTTTACTGGCAAAAGAAAATGTCAGCATCGCTCATCAAAATCTCGATAATGCGACTAAGCTTTATGAAGTGGCGAAAGCTAAGAGAGCAATGGGGCAGATAAGCGAGAATGATCTTCTTCAGCTTGAACTGAATAAATTGACTGCGGAGTCGTCGATGACGAATAGTGAGAGCAATTATCAGGCGGCCATGTTCAAACTTCGTTCATTCCTTGACATTGAGGAGTCGGTAAGGCTTGAGCCTGTAGTCCCGGAGGATATTCCGGAAGCGATCATCACATATAGAGATGTTATAGAGAAAGCCCATGCCAATAATTATTTCACAAAAAACATACGCCGCCGTCAGCTTGAAGCTGAATATTCGGTGGCAAAAGCGAAGGGAAACCGTAGGGAAATAACGATGTATGCGCAAATAGGTTACACCGGTACTTCCGATGAATTCAGGGCCGCTTACGACAGATTAAAAGATAATCAAGTGTTGGAAATTGGATTTAAAATACCTATTCTCGACTGGGGAAAGCGTCGTGGCGCGGTTAAAGTCGCAGAAAGCAATAGGGATGTGGTAACAAGTCGATTGAGAAAGGAGCAAATGGATTTTGATCAAGACCTGTTTGTGTTGGTGGAGCGATTCAATAATCAGCAACGCCAGCTTGAAATATCTCTTCGGTCAGATACAATCGCGCAAAAACGATATGACACTAATGTTGAGACATTCATGATTGGCAAAATATCCACGCTTGACTTGAATGATTCACAGGTAAGTAAAGACGAATCGCGTCAAGCCTATATAAATCAGTTATATCTATATTGGTACTATTATTATCAATTGCGCAGTCTTACTCTTTGGGATTTTAGTCGAAATACCGGAATTGAGGCAGATATTGAAAAAATCGTTAGGCAATAACGGCCTTTTTTGCTAAATTTGCAATTATGATACTTGTTGTAGATGACGATAATGCAGTAAGATTGTCTCTGAAACTTCTGCTTGGCCGAAGCGGATATGACGTTCAGCTTGCGGCGTCTCCACAGGACGCCATGGCGTTTGTTCGCAATGTCAGGCCAGATCTTGTTCTCCTTGACATGAATTTTTCACGAACAACATCGGGCGACGAGGGCTTGACTTTATTAAAGCAGATTAAAATTTTCCATCCTGATATTCCAATTATTTTAATGACGGCTTGGGGAAGTATTCCGCTTGCAGTTAAAGGTATTCATTCAGGAGCGTTTGATTTTATCACCAAACCATGGGACAACAGAGCGTTGCTCAACCGCATCTCCACCGCATTGGAATTAAATGGTGACGGTCGGGTGTCTTCTGAAACCGGATTTGACCGGTCATTTATCATTGGAAAATCACCGGCGTTGCTTAATGTTCTTGATACAATAGAACGCATTGCTAAAACTGACGCATCTGTGCTTATCATGGGTGAAAACGGAACCGGCAAGGAACTAATTGCGGAAGCGATACATCGCAATAGCGGCCGTCGCTCTCATTCGATGGTGAAAGTAAATCTTGGAGGTATATCCCGGCAGTTGTTTGAAAGCGAGATGTTCGGACATAAGAAAGGTGCCTTCACAGGCGCTGTCGCTGATCGAGAGGGGCGTTTCGCTGTCGCCGACAAGGGCACTATATTTCTTGATGAAATAGGCGAACTTGATTTGAACAGCCAGGTCAAATTACTTCGGGTGCTTCAGGAACAAACTTTTGAGATGCTTGGTGACAGCACGCCTCGGAAAGTGGATGTACGGGTTATTTGCGCTACTAATGCTGATCTATCGCGTATGGTTGTAGAACGCACGTTCCGTGAAGATTTGTTTTATCGTATAAATTTAATAACGGTAGTCCTTCCTCCATTGAGAGAGCGAGTTGAGGATATTCCGCTATTAGTCAAGCATATTATATCTGGATTTTGCTCAAAATATAATCGGGATATGCCTGATGTCACAGAAGATGCGATAGATTATCTCAAAACTTTGCCATATCCCGGAAATATCAGAGAGTTGAAAAATTTGGTAGAGCGCACATTGCTCGTTTCCGACAAAACGCTATTGACCGATATGGATTTTAAAGGCCAATATCAAGAAACTCCGTCAGCATCAGCAACAATACAAAGTGACAAGAAACTTAATGATGTAGAGAAAGTGTCGATTGAAACGGCATTGAGCAAATCGGGAGGTAATGTGTCGCGAGCTGCGGCATTGTTGGGCATAAGCCGTCAATCTCTTTATCGTAGAATGGAAAAATATGGGATAACGATATGAGAGTGGTGTGGGTGTTTTTACTCATGATGTTATGCCTGTTGACTGAAGCGGTGGCCTTATATTATGTTGTAATGGAAGAATCATCCGGAGCGATATATTGGATTGTTGGCACCCTTGTGGTTAATCTATTGTTGCTCGTTCCGCTCTATAGGATGTTGGTAAAACCAATGAGATCATTGTCGAATGGTGTGGATCTTCTGCGCGGACAGGATTTCAGCAGTCGCCTCGCCCACGTAGGACAATATGAGGCTGATCGCATAGTGGATATGTTCAACGGAATGATGACGGCGCTTAAAGAGGAACGCTTGCGTGTGAGGGAACAGAATCATTTCTTGGATCTGTTGATAGGGGAATCGCCTATGGGGATTCTGATTTTAGGTGATAAAGGTTATATCGACACGTCAAATCAGGCGGCGGCTGATTTTATGGGATATAAATCTGTCCGTGAACTTGTGGGGACGACACTTGCCGATTGTGACTCTCAATTAGGGCGAGTGTTGTCACGGATGGAGGACGATGAAACTTTGACAGTGAGATTGAATGATTCCATGATTTACCGTTGTTCAAAATTTTCCTTCATGGATAAAGGTTATCGTCATCCGTTTATACTAATAGAGCGACTTACCGAAGAGGTAATGAAAGCGGAGAAGAAATCTTATGAAAAGGTGATCCGTGTTATAGCCCATGAAGTAAACAACACTATGGGTGGTATTAGATCGATAATTGACACCGTGGGCGATGTTATTGCGGATGATAGCATGGATACTGCAATGGCCGACGCATTAGATGTGTGTAGGCAGAGATGCACGTCATTGAGCCAATTTATAACGAATTTTGCTAATGTGGTTAAAATCCCTGAGGCTACTCTCGTTCGGACTGATCTGAATGTTGTCGTATCGGCAAGTAAAGTTTTGTTGGAAAGTATGTGTGTCAAAAACGATATAAAATTCAGCTTGAACCTTTCGGCTGATCCGATAGAAGTGGAACTGGATTCAGTATTGTTTGAACAAGCTCTTATAAATATTGTAAAAAATGCGGTGGAAAGTATCGGTTCCCGGGGAGAGGTCGCCATATCCACTCAATTGCAACCTCCGGCGATTGTAGTGGCCGACAATGGAGCCGGAATATCAGATGACGCTGCGGAAAAATTGTTCAGTCCATTTTTTTCAACTAAAAATAACGGACAAGGCATCGGCTTGATGTTCATAAGTGAAGTGCTGCATAAACATGGGTGTAAATTCTCGTTGGAAACTTGCTCCGACGGGATAACTCGGTTTTCTATATTTTTTAAATAAGCGGTTTTTATAAACCTTTATCGGTTTAATGTTGTTAATGATAATGTAATATATTTTCAACATTAAAATTTTAATTAAGATGAAAAAATTTTTATTTGTATTGTTGACTGCCGTTGGATTGATGACATCATCACAGGCTTATGCTTTTGATTTGACTGCAAGTTATGGAGGGTATACACAGATGGACGCCATGGATTGTCATGATGGCGGGGGAGATGTTAATACCGCATGGGGTGTAGTAAATTTCAGCGCTAATTTCAATGTGGCTCCTGGTTTTACGATTGGTCCTTCATATTCATTTTCAAGTGCGTCACGCAAGCATTTTTCTGAGAATAAGTTCTACTATCACGTGCTGATGCTTAATGGTAAATACAATTATTACAGCAATCGCATTGTCACTCTATACGGACATTTGGGTGTCGGATCAATAATCTCTCATCAGACTTATGATGGCGATGCAAATAATAAGGGTTATTTCGCATTCCAAATTTCACCTATCGGCGCTTATGTAGATTTAACTCCGAAAATCGGATTATTCAGCGAGGCTGGATTTGGAGCTCAGGGTCTCCTTCAGGTAGGTATAAAAATTAATCTCTGATAAGCCTATATATTTTATACAAAATAGCCGTCCGAAATTAATTGGGCGGCTATTTTAGGTATACGGCTATTTTTGCAACTTTCCTTCTGTTTCATCAAGAAGGGCTATATTGAGCACTTCCATTACGGTGGAAACATAGTGGAAAGTCAACCCTTGAACATATATCGCGTCAATAGCCTCAATATCTTTTCTATTGTCGCTTGACAATATGATGTCGGTTATCCCAGCTCTTTTGGCGGCAAGAATTTTCTCTTTTATGCCACCCACAGGAAGCACTTTGCCTCTAAGGGTAATCTCACCGGTCATGGCCAAATATGGACGTATCTTTCGGCGAGTGAATGTCGATGCTATTGATGTAGCCATAGTGATACCTGCCGAAGGACCGTCTTTGGGTATAGCGCCCTCAGGAACGTGGATATGAAGCTGATATTTCTCAAACAATTCGTCGTCAATACCAATTTCTGATGAATGACTTTTGATGTATTGGAGCGCGATTGTGGCTGATTCTTTCATTACATTCCCCAGATTTCCTGTCAATGTGAGCTTTTCCCCTTTCGTCTTGGCGAGTGACGATTCAATGAATAAAATTTCACCACCTACGGCAGTCCAGGCAAGTCCCGTTACGACACCGGCGAATTGATTGCCCTCGTAACGATCTTTGCTGTATTTCTCCACGCCGAGAAGGTCGTGAAGATGTTTTGGCTGAATCTTTGCCGGTATTTTTTTCCCTTGCATACGTGCAAGTATCACCTTACGAACAATTTTTGAAATTGTTTTCTCCAATTGACGCACCCCGCTTTCAGAAGTGTATTTTTCAATTATATCAATAAGAGCTTCATCAGTGATGTTGACATCTTTTGGCTTTAGATTATGCTCCTTTATCACTCTTGGCAACAAATGCCGTTTGGCGATTTCTACCTTTTCTTCCAGCAAATAACCGGAGAGATCGATAATCTCCATACGGTCAAGCAGCGGTTGCGAGAGTGTGGACAAAGTATTGGCGGTGGCGATAAACAGTACTTTGGAAAGGTCATAATCAACATCGACATAATTATCATGGAAATGACAATTCTGTTCAGGGTCAAGCACTTCAAGAAGCGCCGCTGACGGATCCCCTTTGAAATCCGCGCCTATTTTATCTATTTCATCAAGAAGCAACACCGGATTGGAGTCTCCTGCGCGTTTTATGGCGTCAATGATTCGTCCGGGCATCGCTCCGATATAAGTGCGTCGATGACCGCGTATCTCCGCTTCATCGTGAAGACCGCCGAGAGATACTCGTTGATATGATCGGCCGAGCGCGGCTGCGATTGATTGGCCTAAAGATGTCTTACCGACTCCGGGAGGTCCAACAAAGCATAGGATAGGCGCTTTTCCTCCAGGATTATTAAGCAATACAGCTATCTGTTCAAGTATACGTTCTTTTACCTTCGTAAGACCGAAATGATCTTTGTCAAGTTGTTCTGAGGCTATTGCGATATCTTCGTTAAGCACGGAATATTTTTCCCAAGGCAGATCAAGAAGCGTTTCCAAATAGGAATACTGAACGGCATAGTCGGGGCTTTGGGGATTTAAACGGCCAAGTTTGTCAAGTTCTTTAGCAAAAGTCTTTGCCGCAGCCTCGCTGAATTTTACGTTTTCAGCCCGCTTTCTAAGCGCGTCTTGATCGTCATCACTATCTCCATATAGTTCTTGCCGGATAGCTTCCATCTGTTGTTGGAGGAACGCTTGACGCTGATTTTGGTCAAAATGAGCGCGTGCGTCCGATTGAATCTTGTGCGTTACTCGAAACATACTTTCCTGCTCGGTCAACGCTGCCAAAAGCTTTTTAGCCCGTTCTTTTACGCTGTTCTCTTCAAGAAACAGAATTTTTTGTTCTGAGCTGAACGGAGATTGACTGCACAACATATTTATCAAGCCGATTTTGTCAGGATGATTCTTGATGTTGTGGGCGAACTCATCAGGACCGTCCATCTCCGCAATTAGTTTCAGCGAGAGTTCTTTTATCGCATCAAAAAGCGCTGCGAAAGTTTTATCCCCCGATCTCGGTTTTTGGTCGTTTATACTTAATACTTTGAGGCGTAGAAAATCTTCATTGTCGAATTGCTCCGGTTGTAATGCGTCAACCATTATTTTTTCTCGGCCTTTCACAAGAGCGGTGTGTTGTCCGTCAGGCAACTCAAAAACTTTAATAACATCAGCGACTACTCCATAAGGATATAGATCATTTATGCCCGGATTCTCAATATCGGCATTCCTCTGACATATAACGCCTATTGGCGTCTGAGTTTCAGATGCCATTTTAGCTAATTTCAGCGATGATGACCTCACTAAGATGAGGGGAGTGGTAACTCCCGGGAAAAGCACAAGATTATGGGTGGCGAGAATCGGAAGCGCGTCATAGTCAGGCTTAGTCATCTCTCCGCTGAGGTTTATTTCAATCTGATTGAGCGCGATAAATCGCGGTTGATCGTCTTCAGTATGATTCATCTGCAAATGATATGATAATGTCATTGAACGCAATTCACATAGCAAATTGCGTGCCAAAATATCAGCCTCTAAGCTTTATTATGCTTAGACAGCAGGAATTTCCTAAAAGCCGGGAATTGTGCTGTCATTTTGACCGACTGCTTTTCTCCTTTCATGAATGCGGCAAGTTTAGCCGGAACATTTATTCCTTTACCAATGATTTTTTCCACGGTGTCTTTGAATTTAGCGGGATGTGCCGTTTCAAGAAATATTCCGGTTTCACCTGGATTCAAGTGTTTGCATAACGCGCGAAAAGCAACCGCGCCATGAGGATCGAGCAGATAGCCTTTTTCGCTGAATGTGCTGCTGATAGTGTCGGCTATCTGTTCATCCGAGTATGAACATCCACTTATATCGGCGCATATATTTTCATGAGAATTACCATACAAGTCCAGTATGCGGGCGAAATTAGACGGATCGCCTACGTCCATGGCGTTAGCGATAGTTGCGACAGAGTGGCGTGGATTGTATTGCCCGGTTCTAAGATATTCATAGAACACGTCATTTCGATTGTTGGCGGCTATGAAACGCTTAATAGGCAGTCCCATGCGTTTTCCGATAAGGGCTGAACATACATTGCCGAAGTTTCCGCTCGGTACGGCTACCACAACTTCTGATCCTTTTACTCCTGACGCAACCAACTGAGCGTAGGCGTAGAAATAATAGAACATTTGGGGTAGGAAACGGGCTATGTTGATCGAATTGGCAGATGTCAGCTTCATTGTGTCATTAAGTTCTTGATCCATGAACGCTGATTTAACCAATGCCTGGCAATCGTCAAATGTGCCGTCAACTTCGATAGCGGTTATATTTGCTCCCAATGTGGTGAATTGCGCCTCCTGAATTTTGCTCACTTTACCGTGGGGATACAATACATATACATTGACACCTGGAACATTGAGAAAGCCGTTGGCTACGGCGCTCCCCGTGTCGCCGGAAGTTGCGACAAGGACATTCACATCTTCAGAACCTGCTTCTGAATTGAAGTGTCCGAGCAGACGAGCCATAAACCGCGCGCCGACATCTTTAAATGCAAGTGTAGGTCCGTGGAAAAGTTCAAGAGAATATTTATCGTCATCGATTTTCACCAACGGAATATTGAAATTTAGCGTTTCTGAAACGATTTTTTTCAATATTGACGAATCTATGTCGTCTCCGAATAGGGTATTAGCGACGACATAGCCAATCTCTTCCAAAGTCATTTCTCCTATGTGCTTGAAAAAAGCTGAAGGAATAGTTGGTATCCTTTCGGGCATATATAAACCTCGGTCAGGTGCAAGTCCGTGTATCACCGCTTCTGACAGTGAGACTTTTTCTGATTGATGGTTGGTGCTATAATATTTCATAATTTATTGTCATTTTGAGAAAAAAGAAGACCCATGAAGTGTGAAGCGTCAATTAGCCCATAGGATCCTTTTGCCGCAGTCTCTTCACTGAATGATTCCACAGTATCGGCTTCTGCTCCGGGCTTGTAGATAAGGAACGGAACCGGATTGGAGGTATGGGTTTTAAGCCGACATGGAGTAGGGTGGTCGGGTAACACTGCGATAGTGAGAGACTCGCTGAAACTTTGAGCAGCTTCGATTATAGGCACTATAATGCGGTGGTCTAAATATTCAATAGTCCGCTTCTTCAATTCCGCATCGCCTTCGTGGCCTGCTTCGTCGCTTGCTTCCACATGAAGAAACACAAAATCGGTATCCCCTCGAAGCGCGTCAATAGCGGCTTGGGCTTTTCCCTCATAATTCGTATCATATAATCCGGTGGCGCCTTCTACGTTTATGGCTTTAAGCCCTGCGTATACGCCGATTCCAAATATTAGATCGACCGCAGAAATAACCACTCCATTTTTAATAGGATATTTTCCCGATAATGGAAGCATCGCCGGACGGTATCCCGGAGACCATGGCCATATACTGTTGGCGGTATCTTTACCATCCTTACGGCGCTTTTGGTTAATTGGATGAGTTTCCAGAATCTTCTGCGACTTTATTATTAGCTCATTTATCAATTCGGCGGTAGCAGCCGCCTCTTGACAATCGGCTTTTATCATTACATTTGAGGCAATTTCTCCAGGCACATCATGGGGTGGAGTGCAACTAATTCGCTTGTCTCCGCCTTTTATCAACAACAGATGTCGATATGAGACTCCTGGATAAAATTTGACAATCTCATTGCTTAATTCCTTATTTAAAAATCCGATAAGTTCTGTGGCCTCTTCTGTGGAAATATGCCCGGCGGAATGATTTTTTATTTTTCCGTCAGTGATATTGATCAGATTACATCGCATCGCCATATATCCTGAGGGGATATCAATCCCCATACTTGCCGCTTCAAGCACTCCGCGCCCTTCAAATATGTGAGCTACGTCATATCCAAGCACTGCCATATTGGCAACCTCGCTGCCGGGATGCATACCATCAGGAACGGTTTTAATTAAACCGCACCGACCTTTACGTGCCAACATATCCATTGCGGGGGTCTCTGCAACTTGTAGAGGGGTCTTGCCGCCAAGCTCTTTAATAGGCTCATCGGCCATTCCATCGCCTAAAACAATGATATATTTCATAGGCGTTATCGTATGTTGGCAATGCCGATTATGTCTGAGAAAACCCCGGCTGCAGTAACTTCAGCACCGGCTCCATAACCTTTAATCGCCATGGGATATTCATTATAACGCTCAGTCGTTATAAGTATTACGTTGTTGCTTCCGGCAAGATTGAAAAATGGATGATCGGATGCGACAGCTTGCAGTCCTACGCTTACATTTCCTCGATTGAGAGATGCGACAAAACGCATATTTTTGCCTTCTTTTTCGACTGCCGATCTTTTAAGTTCAAAATCGGAATCAATCTTGGCCACGTTTGAAATGAACATATCCTCGGTGCCTTCAAAACATTCATCGGGAATAAACAGATTCTTGACGACATTATCCTGTTCCACCACATATCCAGCCTCGCGGGCAAGGATTACGAGTTTTCGTATAACATCAATTCCGCTCAAATCTATGCGCGGATCCGGTTCGGTATATCCGGCCTCTTGTGCCATAGCAATAGCCTTGCTTAATGGCACATCTTTGCTTATTACGTTGAAAATGTAATTGAGCGTGCCGCTTACAACAGCTTCTATTTTAAGGATACGGTCGCCGGAGTTTATCAGATTGTTTATTGTATTGATAATAGGTAGGCCTGCGCCAACATTTGTTTCAAACAGGAATTTAACATCCTTCTTCCGAGCTGTTTTTTTCAATTTGGCGTATGTGTCATATTTTGAAGATGCTGCGATTTTATTTGCCGCCACTACATTTATATTGTGCGACAACATATCGAAATATAAATCAGCAATCTCCTTGCTTGACGTGCAATCGACAAATACGGAGTTAAATATATTCATCCCGATAACTTCGTTGCGAATATTCTCAGGAGTGGCATTTATTTCTGATGCGTTCAGACGATCAAGATAGTTTTCGGTATCAATACCGTCACGATCGAAAATGCATTTTTTTGAATTAGAAAGCCCTACAAGACGTAGACGTAACGACTTATTTTCAAGAAGATTTTTTTCTTGTGCATGAATTTGCGACAACAAATGTCGTCCCACGTTTCCTATTCCGACAACAAACAGGTTTAAGATCTGCGTGTCAGACAAGAAAAAACTGTCGTGGATCACATTGAGAGCCTTGCGTAGGTCTTTGTGATCAATGACAAACGAAATGTTGGTCTCCGAGGCTCCTTGAGCGCAAGCGATAACGCTGATACCGTTTCTCCCCAATGTATTGAACAATTTACCGGCGATACCTGGGGTATGCTTCATATTTTCTCCTACAATTGCGACAGTGGCAAGATTGGACTCTGCGGTTATATCGCTTAAAGTTCCATCCTGCAATTCAGGAGCGAACTGCTCTTTTAGCACAGAGATAGCATGATCGGCGTCGGCATTTCTTACTGCGAAGGAAGTGTTATTTTCACTCGCGCCTTGGCTGACGAGGAACACCGAAATACCATTGCGGGCAAGAGTATTGAAAATACGTGAATTTATACCGATAACTCCCACCATACCGACGCCTTGTATTGTAATAAGGCAGGTGTCGTTAATCGAAGATACTCCCTTGATAGCTTTACCCTCCGGAGAGGAATGACGGTCGCTGATGCGCGTGCCGGGAGCTTCCGGATTGAATGTATTCTTGATGAGGATCGGGATATTTTTGTGGAATACCGGATAAATGGTGGGGGGATAAATAACTTTTGCTCCAAAGTTACAAAGCTCCATCGCTTCAGTGAACGACAAGTGGTCTATAACAAGCGCGCCGTTTATGACTCTTGGATCGGCAGTCATAAATCCATCCACATCAGTCCATATCTCAAGGGTGTTGGCATTTAGAGCGGCAGCAAGTATTGCCGCCGTGTAATCTGATCCTCCACGACCGAGATTGGTGATGTTTCCATTCGCATCGCTTGATATAAATCCTGGCACAAGCGCCACCTTGAAATCAAGAGTGTCAAAGAGCTCATGAATTAATTTTTGAGTGGCTTCGTTGTCCAGCACGTGTTTATTCCAACGCTTCTCGGTCTTGATGAAGTTGCGGCTGTCAAAATATATCGCTCCATTAATTATGCGGGATATGATCACAGATGACAATCGTTCACCGTAGCTCACAATAATGTCAAGTGTGCGGTCGCTCAAATCTTTTATCAAGCTCACTCCGCGATATATGTTACCCAATTCTTCCAGAATCGGATTTACGATTGACAGCACATCCATTTGAAGCGCTTCAGGCACAATGCCTTTAATCACCTCTCTGTGCCGCTCTACTATGCGCGCGTAACATTCAAGGTGAGAGATGTCACCTTTCGCCGCCAGTTTTGCGGTATTTATCAGTTGATCGGTGATTCCTCCAAGTGCTGACACGACAACGATAACCGGCTCGGTCTGCGATTCTACGATAGATTTTACGTTATGCAGACTTTCAACGGTTCCCACTGAAGTGCCACCAAATTTCAGTACCTTCATTTCTGTTATTTATAAGTTATATTAAGTTTACAAAGATAGTCAAAATTTTCTGAATTCGATTAAAGCGTAATCTGATTGTAGCGTCATTTTATCTTTGGATAATTGCTTTACATCGAATGTGGTTTGGGTGGCATTCATTCCCCATGGCGCAAGTTGTTCAACTGTAGAATAGGGCATCGTGAGAGTAAGTTCACGATCTTTGTAGACGAGATTGCCGGCCTGTAGGGCGTTGGCGCGCGATGTGAGGTTTACTACAGAGCGGAATAGGCAGTAGTAATAACCTTTTGGTGATGTTATGGTGCCATCGCTATATTCAATGCTTAGTATTTGCCATTGTCCATCGAGATCGCCATTTTCTGCCATTTTCCTACATGAGGGCATTACTGATATGAGAATACACAGAAAGGTTATAAGCTTTATTTTGTTTAAGTGTTTCATCTGTTCCGATAAAATATGTGATATGATTAGAACATTCCAATTTTTTTCAATGTTAGCATTACTCCGGTGCTTTTGCCGAGGAGTCCTCCTTCGTCAATTCCAAATGAGAGCGTTCCTGATGTGCCTGGAAGTTTTTTCGGTGAATATGTCACCTCAAAAAGCCCGTTTACGTTTCTCATGACATCATCAAGCGGTTGGTTGTATGTTCCCCAACTTCTGGTGTAACTCATTAACACACGATATTCAAGCTCGTTAAAAGGATTGCCCATAAATCCAATATGATGGCTTATAAGTCGATTGTTTTTGAACATTATAGTGCCGTCACTATTATAGATGGGGGATATAATAAGTGGATTTCCGATTCCCATACCCCAATGTTGCCATCCGGTATATATGCCGTGGTTATAATAATTATCGCGTCCGCTTATTTGCTCCGGTATTTTGTCGGTATGATCCCAATATACCGGGCCGCTTTGATCTTTGGTATACAGATATTCATATACAACTGTCGATACAAATCTGTTTTGAGGTAATGCCACTTCCACTCCCCATAGTCCATCTTTCCATTGGTAATCAAAGAACATCATAGAGTGGTCTTCAAAAAAGTGTTGGTAGTACACGCTTGCCGTGAGATCAGGTTTAATGTTCCAACCGGCTTTTAAATTCCAACTCCCGACATGATTGCCATATACATTGGTTTGCTCGGCCATAGGGGTGTCGGATCCTCCACTGCTTGGGAAAAACACTTTCATCCAATCCTTTATTTTATGGGGCATATTGGTGACATTATTTCCGGTTATCGATTTTCCTCCGAATTGAGCGGCCATTTCCAATCCGCCTTCAATCCATGCCGGGAATTTGTCAAAATTTTCCACTTTGAGGAAAAGTCCCTTGCTATGATAGAGTACGTGTTTGGTGTGTTTTGCTCCATTAGCGACAAAATCTTCTTGCCAGCTGTCGTCAGTGAACATACCGTATGCTATATATCCCTTTACGGATAGCCAATTTTTCGTCAAAGGAACTATCGCGTATCTAGGTATTCCGATCCTAATTTGTGGAATGGGGCGCGCATTGCCGCTATATAACAGATTGCCGCTGCTCAATCGGGGATTGTTAAATTCTCCTTGTATTTCTTTGCTTCCAACCATAAGGCCGAGGCATCGATATTTCATTTCGCCGTAAAGCTGTTGGATTATAAAAGACGATGTGAAATTATATGCTCCCACCAAATCAACCCCGGCGCCCCACGAAAACCGCTGGCTTTCATCTATGTGGCGGAACAGACCGGCTCGGAGGTATTCATTGTTTTTTTTTATTGATGACAATCCTTGCCGATTGTTGACGAGCCAGAACGGAGTGTGTTTCCCTCCACTGAAGCTTGCTTGACCCTCCACCTTATAAGAAAGGCGGTCGAGTTCTCCTGCATTTAGCCCCAATGATATGATTGCGCATATCAGGAGAATGTTCGTACGTAGATTAAATTTCATAAAAAGACAAAATATGCATTATAAAATAATATTGCAAATTTAGTTATTTCAATGATGTTAAACAAATAAAGTAGGGTGTTCAGTTAGATGTTCCGATTTTAGCTCACTTTTTTGAGCATATCGGCTCTGTCTTTCACCCAATTTCGGGATAGATTAGCCTTGGCCCAGCTATCGGGAGTTTGTCAGTTTGACTGCGTAACTTTCTGAAAAAATATTTTAATGAA
>CAZELD010000030.1:0-25756 GCA_964512855.1 uncultured Muribaculum sp. | reverse complement strand
CACAAAATATTTCACAAAATATTTAGGCAATCACTTGCACAAACCAAAATAAACAATTAATTTTGCACCACTTTTAGGTCTCATAGCTCAGTTGGTTAGAGCACCTGACTCATAATCAGGGAGTCCTAGGTTCAAGCCCTAGTGGGACCACCGATTAAAATCTTCAATTATTTGAAGTTCAAATAATTGAAGATTTTAATATTTTAGATTTACCCACGGATTGTCCACTAAATTGAATTTTATGACATCAAGACTTGGCAGCGATTGGTTGCATAATGCGATATTGCCGGGCGATATATTTGATATTCTCAGTTGTCGAACGACCAATTGTTGGTAACTACTTATATGCTGAATGCTTATCAAAACCTGCATAAACTTTTTATGTGGATGGGTATAGACAGCCATGCGCTTCTATATGGTCTTGACCATGTGCAGCAAGTATGCAATAAAATTAACAAAATATGAAAAATTTCATTATCTCCGCAATACTTCTCTTTACGGCATCTCTAAATTGGGGCAGAGATATTGTACCTTTCACCGTCAATCCCAATACAAATCAACTAGAAGTTGAGATATATGTTAATAACGACACCATTCCATTTAATTTCGTGCTTGATACAGGTGCCTCTGTTGTTTTTGCAAACTCTAAAAGCGAAAGACTTGTCAAACTGCTCAATCTTTGTGAAATAGATACAGTAGAGAACGCATACAATACGACAATTGCACAAAAAACTCCACATGACAATATACTGATGATGGGAAGTCTAATGTGCGATTCTATTCAGATATACTGTGATACCGATCCTTTGGCACAATATGACGGCATTATAGGTTTATCCTTGCTGAAAAATTTCAAAGTAGGTATTCTGCCGACATCGGGTATGATGATTTTTTTTTGCAATAATGATGAGCCTCTTCGCATCCCGGACACCGTTGAACTTCCGTTAATTGCCGGCAATGGCGTACTGGGAACCGAACTGTCAATAAAAACAGATTCATGCACTTATTCTGGAATGTTCATGTTAGATACAGGATTTGGGGGCACAATAAATATCTCCTCTAAATTTAATGACCGATACGCATTATCCAACAAATTAAAAGAATTTGGTAATGGCTCAACAACTGACGGTTCGGGGGTTGTAGGCAAGAGTATCCTTGTAACTGTTCCGCGCACATTATTCGCAGGAGAATCTTTGCCATTACTACCTTGTCAAATGGATTTAGACTCTTCAAAATCAGCGTATTCAGAGGTATTTGACGGCATTATCGGCTACGATATTCTTAAACGATTCAATCTGATTTTTGATTTTCAAAGTTCAAAATTACATATTGCCCCAAACTTTGATTTCTTTTCGCCATTTACATTCATAAAAAATCAATAAGTTTCCTGTCTTTTCCGTATTTATAGGAGTTTCTTTTGCAAAGGGGGTGAATTACAGAATTATTCACTTTATTGCCGCAAGGTCGTGGCAGAATTGAGCAATATCTTCTGGTTGCTGTACGTTTTTCAGTCTTATGGAAACGATGAAATTAGCGTTATGGGTATTCGCCAAGCGTTTTATTTCATAGCGATTGGCGAATATATTTTTGAATTGGTTGCAGTATTTGTCGCCTTGTAGTTTTAATTTGTCGTCCCACGCACTTATTTCCACAAATGCGGTTTTCTTTTCGATCACTATGGAGCCGTGATTGAATCCGCCTTCATCAAGGATAGTTTCAATCTCATGACGGTTATTGTTGCTAGGGACAGAGGAGCCGCTTGCCTTTATCCTGTATTTCGCTGAAAAATCGAAATATTTCTCCAGTCTATCGACAGGTATGATTATATATTTGCCTCGGTTGCTGCCGGTGATGAAATATCTTGAAGCTTTATGGTTGATATAGTAATCTTTGGCCCAATTATAGATGAGATTTTCAGGGATAGGCAAGTCGTCGGATGATGCTTGGGCACACGTGTCGTAGTGTTCCTCCATTGCTGCTATTATAGCTTTGACATGGACGTTGTAGCTACATTTGTTTTTTGGTGAAAAGATAAATGTGTGCTTGTTGTCGTCAGGCTTGAGCACAAACTGTCCGCACTGCGCTTCGGGCATCTTTGTTTCGATAGAGAACGCTTGATAGCCGTTTTTAGTCACTATGATGTCAGGAGCGGTTGCGTCATGGCTTCCCTGATTACGAAACTCACAACCATATTCTCTACTGAAATTTCCATTAAGATAGTTGGCGCACTCAATTTCAAAATTTTCCCAACTTTTTATACCGGTGTCAAAGAAAAAAACATCATGAGTGACAATTTTAGATGAAAAACAGAGAGTGTCGCTGAAACAACGCTGTTTCTTCAACACTCTCGTAAAATGGGATTGACCGTTGATTATCGCTGCCACCAAGTTCCGGCAAGTACATTATCTCGAGTGTAATAAGCTGCTTCTGATTTGTTGAGCTGATTGCTCCACTTTACTCGGTTGGCAGTGTCAGCACCTTCGCCTGAACAGTTGTATTCAGCATAACGAGCAGTATTTTCATTGTCAGGGTTGCTCCAATTATCCCAACCTTCAGCACGGATATGTTTTCCTAATCTACAGTTCATAAATACAACAGCGGCGTATGCTCGCCACGGACGACCCAAATATACTTTTGTAGCGCCTTCATCGGCAGTAATGTCACAGTTGTTGAATACATATCCGAAACGGTGATCCTTTGAGGTAGATGCGGCGGTAATATATGAATCGGTCTTACTGTGGATGCGGCATGATTCAAACCAACATATTGCCGGGCCGAAAATGAAATCGGTCGTACCGTCGATATAACATTCATCAAAATAAACGTGAGACTCTTCATTGCCGGTGAATAGCGTATCTTGATTCCCAAGCAGCCGACATCGGCGCACAATTATTTGATTCCCCTCGGTATGAAGCGCGACGGCTTGTCCCACACGTCCGGCGGTATTTTCTATAGTAAGGTTTTCAAGAGTCACACGGCTGCCAGCCACAAGCACTGTATGAGTGCGGAATGTGCCCATTGCGGCAATCGAATCGCCATAGTACACGAGGGATTTATTAGCATAGTCGTCCCAAGTGATTATTGTGTTCTCTTCGCTTTCTCCTGAAATAGTTATATCGCATTTCCAAGAAGGGATAATCAACTTCTCATGATAGGTGCCACTTTTCACCTTGATAGTAATGGGAACAGGTGTGTAGTCGCGCACCGCATAAACCGCGTCCTGAATTGTTTTAAAATCTCCGGAACCGTCTTGAGCCACAATAAGAGGCGTTTTGGGTTTAGGGACACACCATCCCGATACGCTCACCATAACGGCAAGCATGGTAAATAAGATACGTGAAATATTGGTTTTCATGAGAAGATATTTAAATAATTGTTATTCGTTTTCCATTAGAAATTTATCGGCATCCAATGCGGCGCGGCATCCGCTTCCCGCTGCGACTACAGCTTGTTGGTAACGACTGTCGGCAACGTCTCCCGCAGCGAAAACTCCGGGTATATTGGTCGCTTGTGTGTTATTGAACAATACAATATATCCGCTGTCGTCGAGCGTAAGCTGTCCCTTAAATATATCAGTATTCGGCTTATGTCCTATAGCAAGGAAGAACCCGTCAATGGCGATGTCGAAATTGCGCTCCTTGTCAGTTCCGACATTCTCCACCAAGTGGGCGCCTTCAAGAAATTCAGTTCCGAACAATCCTTTAGTATTTGTATTGAAAAGAACTTCGATATTCTCCTTATCCATAACACGTTTACGCATCACATGGGAAGCTCTTAAATAATCTTTTCTCACTATTAGGTAAACTTTTTTTGCAAGGGTGCTGAGATAGAAAGCCTCTTCACAAGCAGTGTCCCCTCCCCCTACCACGGCAACAGTGCGGTTACGGTAGAAAAAGCCGTCGCAAGTAGCGCAGGCCGATACACCCATCCCTGAAAAACGCTGTTCATCGGGTAATCCGAGATATCTTGCCGAAGCTCCGGTCGCAACAATGACTGTATCCGCTTCTATAACGTCGCCGTCAAGTGTCGCACAGCGAAACGGGCGTTTACTGAAATCCACTTCTCCTATTATTCCGGGACGGCAATCAGCCCCAAACCTAATTGCTTGTTGACGTAATTCCTCCATAAGTTGCGCGCCCATAACTCCGTTAGGATATCCGGGAAAGTTCTCAACTTCTGATGTGGTTGTCAACTGCCCTCCCGGTTGCAATCCTTCGTATAGAATAGGGGAATGGTTGGCTCTTGACGCATATATGGCTGCCGTATATCCGGCAGGGCCTGACCCTATTATTAGGCATTTGGTTTTTTCTGCATCCATAATATATACTGAATTTCGTAGATTATATTCATAACTTAACTATCGGAGATCGATTATTTCGACACCCGGCAATTCTTTTTTATTAAATATAAAGGTTGAAGCGGGTAAAATGTTTCCTTGTGATATTGAATTTATAATTATTCCTATTTTTGAACCGGTCGACATATTAAGGTCTATATGTGACGGCATCGATGTCTTTTCATTGAACACTATTTCCACTTTCTTTATATCGGCATGGCGAGAATCTTTAGGTGTAAGTGTTACTTTTATAAACCCCGGCTTAGATTTCGTCTCAATAGAATTATAGGCGTTTTTCAGAGTGCTTATAATTACGAAAGGATTTATCTGAGCCAGTTCTTCAGGCGTTGGAGAAGTAATATTCACCTCGTTTGACGCTGATGAATATGTCCATTGGTCTTTACCGTCGTACCACGTTGAAAAGTCCTTCGATGAGATGCGGAATTTGTCTCCCTGAATAGTTATCGTACCTGTAGAAGAAGTTCCGTCTATTGTAGTGGTGAAAGATGCTTTTATAGATTTACTCCCATTGAATACGGATGCGGCGCGGTCAAGCGCTCGACTTGACATTTCGGCGGCTCTTGACGAGTCGTTTGCCGACATCGCAATTAAAACTATAAGTAGTAATAATTTTTGCTTCATAATTTTTTTTACAACTTTTTAAAATGTTTCCATTAGTCGATCAAGCTGGAGGGAATCAATGAGCACGCTGCGTGGTTTTGACCCGGAGGCCGGACTGACTATTCCGGCGGCTTCAAGTTGATCCATGATTTTGCCTGCTCGGTTATATCCTATGGAATAGCGGCGTTGGAGCGATGAAGTGGATGCGGTACCACTCGCTATGCAGAATCTTGCCGCTTCCTCAAAGAGTGAGTCACGGTCACCTGAGTTGCTTATCGTACCATTCTCAGAACCTTCCGGTACATATTCAGGAAGTTCGTATGCGCAAGGATATCCCATCTGCTCATTTACCGCCTTACAAATTTCCACCACCTCTTCGGTACTTATATAAGCGCATTGCACACGTGTTATTTCACCACCTATAGAAATAAGCATATCTCCTTTACCGATCAGTTGGTTTGCGCCAGGACGGTCGAGTATTGTGCGGCTATCAACCATTTGCATCACTCTGAAAGCCATACGTCCGGGGAAATTAGCTTTAATCATACCGGTTATGACATCGGTTGATGGGCGTTGTGTAGCCAAAATAACATGAATACCGGCTGCACGCGCTTTTTGAGCAAGACGCGCCACAGGCCTTTCCACTTCTTTTCCTGCAACCATAATCAAGTCGGCAAACTCATCGATTATTACAACAATATATGGCATAAAGAAATGCCCGTTTTCCGGATTCAAACGGCGTTCAACAAATTTTTTATTGTATTCTTTTATATCGCGCGCTTCTGCTTTATTGAACAATTTAAATCGGTTTTCCATCTCCACGCAAACCGAATTTAGTGTGCTTACCACTTTCATCGGATCGCACACGATGGGATTGTCTTCGTCAGGAAGTTTGGCAAGGTAGTGTTTTTCAAGCTTTGAATAAAGCGTGAATTCAACTGTTTTTGGATCTATGAGCACAAATTTAAGTTCGGATGGATGCTTTTTATATAGTAATGAAGCGATAATCGTGTTTAGGCCTACGGATTTTCCTTGCCCGGTAGCCCCGGCGACGAGTAAATGAGGCACTTTAGCAAGATCAGCGATAAACACATCTTTTGAGATAGTCGAACCAATCGCCATAGGTAACGCATACTTACACTCCTGAAATGCTTTAGAGGATATGATTGAGCGTATAGGCACCATCTGTGGCTCTTTATTTGGCACCTCAATACCTATTGTTCCTTTTCCAGGAATAGGGGCGATGATACGTATGCCTAAAGCCGCAAGGCTCAGAGCTATGTCATCTTCAAGCCTTTTAATTTGAGCGATCCTGATTCCTTCGGCAGGCACTATTTCATATAGAGTGACGGTAGGACCAACGGTGGCCTCTATCTTGGAAATAGCGATTTTATAGTTATTCAGTGTGGCAGTTATGCGATTTTTATTTTCTTCCATTTCAGTTTCGTCAACGCAATCTGATCTCACTGATATATCTTCAAGCAGCTCGATTGACGGCAAACGATATTTCGGAAGGCTGGCTGTAGGGTCATAAAGCGTGCTTTGGATTTTGTTAGCCTGCTCAATCTCGTTAATATTGACAATCATCTCTCCGATACTATCCTCCGCCTCTTCCCCATGATCCTCTGATGAGGAAGAGACATTCTCCAAATAATCTCCATTATTATATTCTGTATCGTCAATCGTATTTGGAATTTCTTCTGATTCTGTTGGCTGCTCGGATGTCTCAGTATATTGAGTGCTCTGAGCGTCGATCTCAGTTAAAGCTGTTGTAGCAGCTTCAGTTCCGGCTGATGCTTCATCTTTCGGATAAGAGGGGTCGTCTTCCACTGGATTAAAAGCCGTATTAAGATCAATGAATATGGACGAACTTGCCGGATTTGCGTTGTCAGCATCTGCTGATTCTCTTGAATCGGTTGTCGGCTCTTCTCCTGTCACTATTTTGCTTGACTCTCGTAGTTGTTCCTCAATCATGCGTTGACGCTCCTCTTTCGCTCTTCGCTCGGCTGCTACTTTTTCTCGATGCGCTTTCACTCGTTTACGATAGGCGAGATAAAGCATGCCCAATTCTCTCAAGTATATGGCGGCAACAAGTGCGATAAGCACAACATTAACCAAAAATGTTCCGAGATGGCTCATCACTGAAATCAAGTATAGATTCACTTCGTGTCCGTGAATACCGCCCCAATACACCCATGAGTTAATTTCTGTTTCTATAGCCACAAAACCGGCAACCATAGATAACGTGACAGCATCAATAAGCGATTTGAACGTCAACGACCAAAAATGAACTTTTGATTTGTGGAGTAGACGCCATCCCAGCAAGAAAAAATAGAGTATCAGTACAAAAACTCCGATTCCAAGACCGTCGGAAATGATGTTCTGAGAAAGATATGCACCAAGAGCTCCGCCCAGATTATGTATCTCTGAGGGATTTTGCGACATCTCTTCTACGGTCTTGTTTATTGCGTTGCTTTGGTCATCAGCTCCTGCTGTAAAAAATGAAATGGATGCCACAAGCATATATGTAGCCCAACACAGCAGGGCTATACCTGTAAACATACGAGTCCGCTTATCTTTGAAGAATGATATTATACGGTTTGGTCGTTTAGTTGCAAGTTCAACCCTTTTATTTCCCTTTGATTTTTTTAAATGTGGCCTTTCCCTGTCTTCGTTTTCGGAATTATCGTGTTGAGCCCTGCGGCGTTCATATTCTCGGTCAAGAGCGTCGGGATCAAAATTATCAGTCATTATGGTGTTGGTTTCTGTTCTCATTTATTCGGAATTGTGTGAATTGATGTATATATATACAAAGATACAACAACCCGAGCCTAATATCAAAATTCGAGCTGCACAAATATTGAATTTTAAGAAACGCGTAATACTTATTTAAGCGTTTTTAATGTGTGTATAGCTGATAATGGATCGGGAGCGTTAAATACGTAGCTTCCCGCTATGAGCATATCGACTCCTGCTTTTGCGAGCAATCCGCCGGTGTGTGCGTTTACGCCGCCGTCAACGCCTATTTTCGCTCTGCTGCCAATCTGGGTGAGCAATTTTCTCAGCCGCTCCGTCTTTGAAATCGTGCTTGTAATGAATGATTGTCCTCCAAACCCCGGATTTACAGCCATAAGCATTATCAAATCGGCTTCAGTGGCGATCTCCTCTATCATACTTAATGGAGTTCCCGGATTTAATGCCACACCCACTTTCATTCCCGCTTGACGTATTAACTGCATAGCGCGATGGATATGAGAGCAAGCTTCAACATGAATAGTCATAACTGTGGCTCCGCAATCACGCACTTGCGGTATTAGTTTTACAGGATCAATTGTCATTAGATGGACATCTAACGGTTTGGTCGATACGGCTTTAACAGCCTTGATTGACGGAAAGCCGAATGTGATGTTCGGAACAAATACACCGTCCATCAAATCAATGTGCAAATAGTCAGCTTCGCTGGTATTTATACATTTTACTGCGCTTTGCAAATTTCCGAAATCGGCGGCTAATAACGAGGTGGCGATAAGCATATAGGGAGGTTTTAGGATTGGCGGTTTGTTTTTTGTGGTATAAATATTCGATACAGGATATATATGAGGCATAGTAATCCTATTCCATATCCTATGTAAGTTAGATAATCATTGTACTCTTCAACCTTGTTATAAAGCTCGGCAAGAGGTACGATTGTTGATAGGAAATATCCCAATAAGGCAAGGGCGATATTCCAAACGAGAGCTCCAAGCGCGGTGAATATGATAAAACTGAAAATGTTCATTCGGGCTATTCCTGCCGGGAGAGAAATTAACTGGCGGATTACCGGTATCAAGCGGCCGAAAAATGTTGACGCTTCTCCATGATCGTCAAAATATTTCTCAGCTTTGAGAACTTTTTCCTCGTTAATCATAAGCAAATGGCCTATGCGGCTATTGGCAAAACTGTATACGATAGGACGACCCACCCAAAGGGCTAAATAATAATTTATCAATGCTCCTGCGAGCGCGCCGGCGGTAGCAATCAATGTGACTAAGTAAATATTCATAGCCGAACCTTGTTGCATCGCCAGATATGCCGCAGGCGGAACCACAAGTTCGCTTGGGAATGGGATGAAAGAACTTTCAATCGCCATAAATATGAAGACGAACCAATAGTTAGCATTTTCTACAAACCAGTTAAAAAACTCGTGAGCGTCAAATATCTGTAGAGTAATTAGGTCAAGCATTGTCGCTGTCGTATAGTTTATTCAAAATTAGTTATAAATTTTGAAATAGCAATCATTTCTTTGAAAATAAACATCACATTGAGCTAAATAACCACGATTGCGGTAGCGTTTACGGTTTTTAAAGCTCTCCAATCGAGTGGAATAGCTCCTTATAATATGCCGCTTTTTTCTCTAACGCCAATGGATAGGCTCTTGAGGTGGATGGCATACGCCATATATGCAGTTCCGATGCGTATCGAGATGATGGAGCCGCCACTACCTTCTCTCCCATTTTAGGAACAGGCGTTCCGGTTATTTCGGCAATGACACCCGCCGCTTTTTCTCCCGTGGTGGCTATCGTGTGGCATTGAGGCATTTCGTTTAACAAATCATATAATGGAACCGGTTTCAATATTTCCAAAAATTTGTCAGAAGCGTTTCCCTTGAGCCGCCTTACCTCTCGTGCGGTGTCGTTCAACGCAACATGGTGTTGCTCCATTAAGCGCCTTACTGCATCTTCATTGAACTTTTTTAGATCGGAGCTGTATAATGCATTGGGATTATTTAGGAAAAGCAAACCCATTATCTTCCAAAAGTCATTTGTGCGGTTGGGATAGTAAAAATCCATGCTCCACCTATGATTCCCGGGAGGAAAGGTACCCATGATAAGCACCCTGGCGCCTTCCGGCATGAAAGGCGCCCAGGGATGTGTTTCAATCATGCTATCCATTTTATGATAACAGATTGTCAGCTATCGCATCGGCAAGAGCTATGCAATTATTTTTCGCCGTTTCGTCAGAATTCATTTTGGCTTCAACCGAAATGATATCAGGCACAAGAAGCTTTGCTTGCTCCAATGCTGAGTTTATTCGTTTCACTGCTTGTCCTCCCCACGTGAAATTCCCAAACGAAGCGACGACTCGGTTCTTGAGTTCTCGATTGGCGATTGCGCTTAGAACATCTTCGACCGGAGGAAAAAGGGTGTTTGAATATGTTGGCGAACCGATAATCAATCCTTTATACTTGAAAATGTCGCTAAGAATGTATGACAAGTCCGATTTGGCCACATTGTGTATCCTGATGTTTTTTATCCCTCTTTTAGCAAGTTGACGCGCGATCATGTCGGCCATCTTCTCAGTGTGTCCGTACATCGAACCATACACTATCGTCACTCCGGTTTCTGCCTCATATTTGCTGAGACGATCATATATGTCTATCACACGAGCGATATCATCATGCCATATAGGCCCATGTGTGGGACATATATACTCTATCTTCGTATCGGCGAACTTAGCGATTGCTTTTTGAACGAATACTCCGTATTTCCCTACGATATTTGAGTAGTAACGGTACATTTCCGGAATGTACATCTCAACATCGGTTTCTGAATCGATGATACCGCCGTTCAATGCTCCAAAACATCCGAAAGCGTCGCCGGAGAATAGCATATTCCATTCATTGACGTATGTCATCATTGTTTCCGGCCAATGCACCATTGGTGTCAACTTGAATGTCAGTGTCACACCTCCGAGATCAAGAGTATCGTTATCAGCAACTTTTAGAGTTTTTTCGGTGATTCCGTAATATCCTCTAACCATTTCAAGAGTTTTTGCGTTGCCAACGATAACCATGTCTGGATATAAATTGTGCAATATCTTGATTGCTCCGGAATGATCCGGCTCCATGTGATTTATGATTAGATAATCCGGTGACGTTTTGCCGATAGCGTCCTGAATATTTTCATTCAATAAATCGATTTCGCTAAGCTCAACGCTGTCTATGAGTGCGATTTTATTTTCTTTCACAAGGTAAGAGTTATAGCTGACACCATAAGGGAGCGGCCATAGACTTTCAAATTTGTGAGTCACACGGTCATTGACTCCTACATAATAGAATCCATCAAATATCTTGTTCATGATTATAAACTTATATGCTAATTGTAGTAAATATTGAGCCGGCTAATAAAGTTATGAGGGATTGTCAAAGGTAGATAGACGTGGAATCCCAAATGTAAACAAGAAACAGAAGATTAAGCAAGTCGCTGTGATGTAGCTGAGAATTATCTTCTGTTCCTTGTATGCATTTTTGTCCCTATTTACAGTTTTGACACGGTCATTTGTCTTTCCCAAATAATTATCAAATTTACGTTTGGGAAGTTATGCGTCCGTTATTACTTAGCTGCGCGTTCAACTCGTTCTACGTAAGAGCCGTCGCGAGTGTCGATGCGCACCTTGTCACCGGTTTCGCAGAATAGAGGCACGCGCACTTCAGCTCCTGTTTCCACTGTTGCAGGTTTTAATGTGTTGGTAGCGGTATCACCCTTTATTCCGGGTTCGGTATATGTGATTTCGAGCACTACGCTTGTTGGCATCTCGCAAGTGAGAATGGTGTCAGAAGCAGCGTGTACCATTGCTTCGCATATATCGCCCTCTTTCAAGAACTGTACGCCGTCGATACTCTCTCCGGGAAGTGCTACTTGCTCAAAAGTTTCCGTGTGCATGAAGTTGTAACCCATATCATCTTTATAAAGGTATTGATAAGGGCGGCGTTCGATGCGCACCTCCTCAACTTTTACTCCTGAGTTCCATGTTTTGTCGATAACACGGCCTGTCTTTACGTTTTTCAGTTTTGTGCGAACAAAAGCCGGGCCTTTACCGGGTTTTACATGAAGGAATTCAACGATGAAAAAATAGTTGCCGTCGATGTCGAGGCACATTCCGTTTTTAAAATCTGCAGTTGTTGCCATAGTTATTTGTATCTTAATGTAATTCAATGAATGTCGGCGGCTCATTGGCGAGCATATTCCGAGTTGAAAGTGCAAAGATACTACTTTTGAGGCGCATATCTGAGAAAAAATCATGATTTTTTGATATGTCCTTCAGATTTTTTTGATTTCAGGCTATAGCTTTATGCCGTAAGCTCACACATATCCGTTCATCATGGCGTATACGCTAAGTCCTGATACGCTTTTAATTCCAAGTTTAGCCGATATGTTTTTACGATGTGATAAAACGGTGTTGAAACTTATATTTAATTGTTCGGCGATTTCTTTGTTGATTAATCCTCGGGCAACAAGACGCAATACTTCAATTTCCCGTGGAGATAGTTCTGCGGATGTTTCCGCTTTTTCCAAGGCATGATCTTTTAGTAGTTCGCTGAAACGGTCTATTATATCGCTCTCTTCCGCTGTAGTGTCAAGGCACTTTTCTCCTTTCCCGATTGTTATTGTACGGTTACGCCGAGGGATGAAGAATTCTTGATTTTCACACCAACAGTTGGGCGAAACAATGTATAATGTCGCTTGATCCGCATCGACCGAACTGAAATCGCATCCGGTTATATCCGCTTTGATATCAAAGAATCGCTCAAGTATATATCTTAGCCCTAATGCTTGCGCTGTGTCGTCTAAGGCGATTGTTACATTCATCGTCGGCTCCAATTTTAAGCGAGAAGCTCCCGGTTTATTGGTAATAATATGCAGTTTCTTATGCGGTTATTTTGTCTAAGATCCTTTTCAAGCGCGAAAATAGCGGTGATTACGGCGTATCCGAGGTTGGCGTCATAATCTCCTGACAGATGCTTGATGAACATATTGCGCAAATCGCTCAATTTTTCTTCTATCTGCAGTGAATTTTGTTCTATTTCGTCAAGCGGAATCTCTGTGTCCGCAGGCCTCTGTCCTTGTTCGAGTGCGATTACGGCGGGGAACCATTCTTTGAGGTCATGGCTAATAAGGCTGAGGAGTTCATGCTCAAGGCCTTGATAGAAGCGATACATAAGCCCGAGGTTGTTATTCGTGTCGCTGCCGGCTCCAAGAAGCAATTGAAAGTGTCGATGTATGTTAGGCAGTTGAAACTGTCGGTAATATCTGTCGGTTTTCGTGAGATAATCGATTATTTCCGCAGCTTTGAATCCTCTTAATGTGTGCTCAGGAAAATAACCGTCGTTGATGAATGTGTTTAAAATGACGAGGAGAAATTCCGGATCAAGTTTTTTGCTTTCACATATAGAGGCAACGGTTTCATCTCCAATCCCGAGCCTTATCCCAAATCGATTAATTACCGGAATGACTGTCGGCTCATTGACGATTAGTTCACATAAAGGAGTTTCTTTGCTTATCAGTGCCATAGTTGCATGTCGTTTTATACAATGACTATTGGTTAGCGGCGATGATGTTTTATTGTTATAGTCGCCGATTGGGTTATTATTATATCCATTTCAATATCATGTGGATCTGCGTCAATTTCATCGACAAGCTGAAAATCATATCCAACGCCGATTTTGGTGGCTTTTGTTTTCGCCAGAAGACGGTCATAATATCCTTTTCCCCGGCCCACACGATTCCCATTCCGATCATAGGCTACTGCCGGAACTATAATCAATTCGATATTATCGATGTCCTCGATTTCGTCTCCATCTGGCTCTTCTATATGAAATGCTCCATATTTCAGCTTGCTGCGGTCGTAGGGTAAGAGATCAAGATTCACACCATTGACTCGCGGAAGGAAAAAATGCTTCCTGTCATGCCATTTATCAATGAATTCAATCGTAGATAGTTCATCAGGAAGAGAATGGTACATTAAAATTTTATCTGCCATCATGAAGGCTGCAGTCTTTTCAAGCATTTCAAAAACTGCGGCTGCGGCATATTTCCTCTCATTGTCGGAAAGGAGAGCTTTTTGTGCTTTTATACGAGTTCTGATTTCTTCCTTTTTCATCGGTGTTCATTGTTAAAATTTACCAGACAGCCCCGGTAAACCCTGTTATTTTGTCAATGGCGCCGAGGCGTTTCCAGATTGTATTTCTTTAAGTGCTTTTTGCACGGTTATATCCTGTTCGTTAATGACCATGTAATAGCTTTCACGTCCAAGAATATCACTTGCGATAAGCGCTTTCAGATAGTTAACAATCAAATTGCGGGAAATGTTGATGTAATACCATCTTGCGGGAACGCCGTTACGTGAAGCATAGCTGACAAATTGTTGGAGCAGTTCGTCATCGTCAGGAATTTTTTTGAACAACTCATTAAGATTCTTTGCCGATGAAAGCGAATCGCGATATTTATCGCTGTACTCAAATGCGAATTTTTGGAATAGTCCGGCATTCAGTGCGTTTATATAGTAATTGGTTACGCCAATAGTGTCGTTTGGCACAAAAACATCGGGCATTATTCCTCCCCCGCCGTATACGGGGCGGCCTCCAAGAGTGTTGAACTGCATCTCAGAATTGAACTTTATGCTATCGGAGTTGAAAAATTCTCCATGCTCATATCTATTGAGAATATCTTTATCGTAATCAGTGCGGCTGCCCAATTTATAATCCTTTTGTATGCATCGCCCCGAAGGGGTATAATAGCGAGCTACCGTCAATCTAACGGCACTGCTGTCAGCAAGCGTCATCTGGCGCTGCACGAGTCCTTTACCAAATGAGCGTCGTCCCACAATCATAGCTCTGTCATTGTCCTGCATAGCACCGGCGAAAATTTCACTTGCGCTTGCAGAATATTCATCAAGAAGGACTACAAGATCTGCATCTTGGAAGGCTCCTGTTCCATCGGAATATACATGGCTTTCATCCATACTGTCGCGCCCTCGAGTGAACACAATCGGCGATTTCGCCGGAAGAAATTCATTCGCCATATATATCGCCATTTCCATAAATCCTCCGGTGTTGCCACGCAAATCGACTATGAAACTTTTTGCCCCTTTATTGCGAAGGTTGAGCAATCCGGTCAAAAATTCGTCGGAGGTGGTACGTCCAAATTTGTTGACTTTTACGTAGCCTGTTTCTGGAGATATCATGTAGGCGGCATCAACTGAGTTTACCGGGATATCGCCTCTAATAACGTCAAAAGTCAATAACTTTTTGGAATTTTTGCGTTTGATTCCCAGTTTAACCGTTGTCCCTTTTTCACCGCGCAACATTTTCACAATGTCAGTGTTGGGAATATTTTTTCCCGCCACAAGGGAATCGTTTATAGTCATTATGCGGTCTCCGGGGAGCAGCCCTACTTTTTCTGACGGGCCTCCCGGAATCACTTCGTTGACAATTATCGTGTCGGTCAACATAGTGAATGAAATTCCTATCCCGCTGAATGACCCGTCGAGATCTTCATTTACGGCGGCAAGATCGGCCGCCGGAATATAAGTTGAATGAGGGTCAAGGTTAGACAGCAGGTTGGGGAGAGTGTTTTCAATCAATGAATCTACGTCAACTTCATCAACGTAGCCATTTTTAATCAATGAAAGGATGTCTGTGATTTTTTGTTCAGCGTTTGATGGACGATGTTTATTGGAAATTATCCCTATCCATATTCCGGCGATGACAGATACCGCAATAATCAGCGGTAGCCATACGATAGGGTTCTTGAAATTCTTCATGTCAGTGATAATAGTAATAATAAATGTCAGTCAATATCAGGTATATGCACGGTTTCTATTCCGGCGCGGTTGAGCACGTCGAGTCCATCAGTTATACGGTAAAGGTCATTGAATACGACCCGTTTAATCCCGGCCTGAATGATGAGTTTACTACATTCCAGGCAAGGAGAAGCAGTAATGTATAAGGTTGACCCTTGGCTCGAATTTCCGCTACGCGCTATCTTTGTGATAGCATTCGCTTCTGCGTGAAGCACGTATGGCTTTGTCACTCCGGCATCGTCTTCACAGATGTTTTCAAATCCGGCGGGCGTCCCGTTGTACCCGTCAGATATGATCATTTGATCTTTAACAAGCAAAGCTCCGACTTTGCGTCTGTGGCAGTAAGAATTCTCTGCCCATATCCGAGCCATTCTAAGATACCTTTTGTCAAGAATGGATTGTTTGTCGTTGTCTACCATAGATATAATTATACCGCTGCAAATTTACGGATTTTTTTTTGCAGCGGCATAGTAACTATTCTTAAAATTTATGCATTATATAAATAACGCTTTATAGATCTCTTTGGCGTTTTTTGGAATTCATTGGCGATAAGTTGTATTTTGTCGACTTTTTCGTAGGGTGCGACGAGTTTATTAAGATCTACTCTTATTTTTTCCATGACATCCTCCAGATCGCGGTGTGTGATTCCATCGGCATCCATCGCTTCATAATCAGGATAAACGAGTGCGACCAACCGACTATTTCTTTCCACTATCAGGCTTTCCGACACGTATGGCATATTGTTAAGTTTGGCTTCTATCTCTTCGGGATATATATTTTGACCGTTAGAGGATAGAATCATAGTTTTATATCTACCCTTGATGAATATTGTGCCATCGGGATTGCGTGTGCCCATATCGCCAGTGTGCAACCACCCCTCCGTATCAAGCACAGCTTCCGTAGCGCCTATGTTTTTGTAATATCCTTTCATCAAGTTTGTGCCCCTGACGCATATTTCGCCGGGGATTTCCTGCTCATCATCGCTGAGAATCTTTGACTCCATTAATCCCTGAAGGGTTTGTCCGGAAGATCCCACAATGAATTGACGCCACGGAGTGTAGCTTATCAACGGTCCGCACTCAGTCATTCCGTAGCCCACCGTGAATGGGAATTTTATGCGGTGTAGAAAATCTTCCACTTCATGATTGAGAGGAGCGCCGCCAACAATCACTTCTTCAAATTCACCGCCAAAGGCTTCTACCAGTTTTTTGCGTATGAGGCTATAGAAAGCTTTGTCGATTCCCGGAATTGCAAGCACCCATCTCATGCCTCGACGTGAAATCATCG
This sequence comes from uncultured Muribaculum sp., assembly GCA_964512855.1. Taxonomy (GTDB): domain Bacteria; phylum Bacteroidota; class Bacteroidia; order Bacteroidales; family Muribaculaceae; genus Muribaculum. Next base: position 8,892 of record CAZELD010000030.1, on the reverse strand, counting down.
GCAAAATTTGCTTGCGATATATTTTTTCCAAAATCAGAGGTACGCATATAACGAGGTTAGGACGCACTTGCGCAAGGGCTTTCATGAGGAGCATCGGTGACGGCAGCTTGCCGAAAACTGTGATATGGGTACCTACTGCAAGCGGCACAAGCATATCGAACGCGCAACCGTAGGCGTGGGCGAGAGGTAAGAATGACAACGCTCTTGACCCTTGAAAGTGTAATCGCGACTTTATGCCAAAGGTCACATTACCCCATAAATTCTTATAACTAAGCATCACCCCTTTTGAGAACCCGGTTGTGCCTGAAGTATAATTGATTACAGCGATATCATCGGGATTCATGTCGGGATATTCTACGTATCCCGGCAAAAACTTGCCAGGAAAGCGTTTATTGAATTTACGGGAAAGTGATTTCAACGCTTTCTTGATTTTATCTTCGTTGAGTGGATGTTCAGCAAGGATTTTCCCGTTTGTAAGCGATATTACTCCACGAAGATTTGGAAGATTTTCAAACTCAAATGTTTCCCAGATATTATTTTCGACAAAAAGCAATACACTCTCGGAGTGGTTAAGTATGTGCTGAGCGTCAGTGGGGTTGAAATCTTGCAAAATGGGCACTATTGTAGCTCCGTATGTGATTGTTGCCATGAATGTGATAATCCATCCCGGGGTGTTGCGTCCGATAAGAGCTATTTTATCGCCGGGCTTTATCCCTGACAATTCAAACGTGAGATGCATTTTGGCGATTCTTATCGCCAACTCACAATATGTAAAAGTCTTATCGCTGCCATATTCGCTTAGAGCCAGAAGACTCCAATTATCACGGAAACTGTTGGCGTAAATATTGTTTAATGATTCTTCTGTTGACATTCTGAGAAATAATTTTTGTAAAGATACAATAAATCCTGTATGATAGTCCCAGATATATTAACAAAAATAAAGAGAGAAAGTCTTGGCGTTATCTAAAAATTGTGTCAATCGCAGCTTTTAATCAACTTCTCGTCCGATGATTTTTGATTTACCGCTCAAGCAATAGGATATCCCCTATTGAGATGAGGATATACTGCAACACGTCAACTACCACCGAGTTGCCAAACTGCTTATATGCTTGGGTAGCACGCGGACTCATCTCAAACGTGTCAGGATAGCCCATTAACCGGGCACACTCACGCGGATGCAACTTACGTGTCTTTCCATTTACCAGATAGCCTCCGGTTTTTGAGAATACACCTCCACCATAAGCCGAAAATGTTATTGCGATTCCTTTTGCGCTATATATTCTCTCACCTTGCCCTCCTTTATTCACTATGCCAAGCCGTATTGATTTAGAACTATACTTGTCGTCCTTAAGTGTTGTGAAATATGTGTCAGGGCGATTCACGACAAGACTTGCCGTGCTGTCGTCATCAAGCAGGAAATCCTCAACATGACGTTCCAACTTAAACGGCTTGGGGAATACAAACCGACTGTCGTCAATATCATTTCGGAAACACACCATATACACACGTTCGCGCTTCTGAGGCACTCCGTAATCGACAGCATTCAATACTGCATAATGAAAAGAGTATCCAAGCTCCCTCATCGTAGCTTCCACTACACGGATAGTGTTGCCACCATCATGAGAAGCGAAATTTTTAACATTTTCCATAAACACGACACGTGGCCGCTTCTCCCTCACAATTCTTGCGACATCAAAGAACAAAGTACCTCTGCTATCATTGAATCCCAGCCGTTTACCACTTATCGAAAAAGCTTGACAAGGGAAACCAGCACATAAAATATCGTGGTCAGGAATAGATTGCTCATCAACTTTAGTAATATCGCCTTCCGGCCGTATGCCAAAATTAGCAAAATACACATCCTGAGCAAATTTATCCCATTCATTAGCATATACACAACAGGCTCCGAATGATTCCAACGCCAAATGAAATCCGCCAATTCCGGCAAACAAATCAATGAATCTATATCTTTCAAATATTCTATCGTTGACCGTAATCATATTTCAGCGAATAATCGTCTCAACAAAAACAATTTTTATTCATTTTCGCCACTTGCCTTAGTGACTTTTATCAATTCAAGCCTTGTTGCCGATTTTTTTAAGATCGAGAAAGTTAACCCATTCAATTCAATTGTAGCCCCCTGTACAGGGATTTCGCCCAATTCATTCAATATATATCCGGCGAGAGTCTGATAATCTTCCGATTCCGGAATATCTATATTGAAATTATCCCGTAGATCGCTTATTTCACAACGTCCGGAAAATTCATATTCACCTGCTGCAATCTGTCTCGCCACAAGGCGTTTATTGTCATGCTCATCCTGAATATCTCCAAATATTTCCTCCACAAGATCTTCAAGAGATACAAGTCCGGCCGTTCCGCCAAATTCATCGACCACCACCGCCATCGAACGCTTCTCACTTAAAAGACGCTTCATCATCTTATTGGCAAGAAGAGTCTCCGGGGCAAATATCACCGGTTTCAGTGCCTCTTTCCAATCGGAATCGGGATGAAACAGCTCACTTACATGAATATATCCCAAAACATTGTCAATATCCTCCTTATAAACAAGAATCTTACTGCGCCCCGAAGAAGTAAATAAACGTGACAACTCCTCGCATGTAGTAACATCGATATTAACCGCTACAACTTCATTGCGCGGCGTCATGCAATCACGAAGATGCGTTGAGGAAAAATCGATAGCATTGTGAAATATCTTGACCTCATTCTCCATTTTCTCTTGAGAGGCAGTTTCATCAATACTTTTCTGTATATACTGGTTCAACTCGCCTATTGTAAGCACGCCAAGAGACTCATCGGCATTTTTCACACCACATATCTTCATCAACGTCTTTGATAACCATGCCGTAAAAGTTGAAATAGGATAAAGTATGATCCAAAAGAAGAATATTGGTATTGCAAAAACCTTTAACGAGGAGTTAGGATTAATTCTGAATATTGTTTTAGGTAGAAACTCCCCCGTTAGCAGAATTACAGCCGTAGAGATTATGGTCTGCATCACCAGCACGAACAGCTCATTGTCACATATACTTTCAAGCCACGGAGAAAGAAGCGCCGCAGCGCCCATACCATAAATCACCAGCATAATATTATTGCCGACGAGTATCGTGGAGATAAATAGATTTTGATGCTTATAATAGAGATTGACGATGTACCCAATGAATCCGCCGCGTTTCACGTCGATTTCAACCTTAACTCTGTTTGATGATATATACGCAATTTCAACCCCTGAGAATAGGGCTGAAAAAGCAAGTGATATGATAGCTATAATAAGCCAATGCAAATTATCTGCCATAGTGGATTCTCTAAATTTCTTATATTATCTATCAGATCTATCAGTCGCAGGCATAATCATTTTCTTTTCAGTAGGCCTTAGCGAGGGATTTTGAGGCTCAGGTACCGGAAGTTGCTTTGGTTTTGCAACCGGAGGCGGCAACTTGCCCGGAGTATGCTTCGGAGCAACCGGAGCAGGCGTTGGCGCTCCCTCCTTAACTGTATCGGCAGAAGCGATAGAATCCTTGTTATTATTCTTAAATGTAGATGTGGGAAATATTCCCGCCGGATTATTAACAGTGTAAGTTGTCATCCGCTCATTTGATTCAAAGCCGTATCCCTCTATTATCCTATCGCTTTTTTCAATATGTATAAATGAATCAGAATATACTTTCTTTTCTTTTTGGTTCCAAAAAACTTGTTGGGTTAAAAATTTCTCTCCGACAGTATTCAATATATTGACATTCCCGTCAAGGCGCCACAATCCTTCATTTTTAAAGAAGACCGCAGAATCACACACTATTGTAGCGTCGGTGGAAAAATCGGGAGCAAACTTTTCCATAAACATCCCATCGGGAAATTTCCAATTGGGCACATCGGCTTCATCGTAAACATACCACACAGGGGTTGTTATACGATAACGCGTAACTCCCGAGTCGGAAATCAAAGTAACCACATCGTAAGTGAGCATCGTTGGCACATTGTTGCCATCGACCTCTCTATGCACTACTTCCGTTTTTTCATCAGAACATGAAATAACGAGCACTGACGCCCCTACCAAAAGGAACGTCAGCCTATTCATGCTATTCGTGACGCGCTTAAAAAAAGAAGCCATCTATTTTTATTCAATCTTACTCTTATGGAACCACCTCTCATTGAAGTTGAGGCCAAGAGTAAAGTTAAAATAGTTTTCTTTAATAAGAGGATTTGGATGAGCCTGACGGTGTTTCCATTCAAATCCCAAATTAATCATCGTTTTATTTCCTCCGGGAGTAGGCATACCAAATCCGACGCTCAACCCATGCTCACGAACATTATTGCCCTTTATTTCAAGATAATCATGGCAAAGATAGCCGCCAAGCCGGTACTGTATGCGTTGCACATAGTTTCCTCGGGGTTTAGGGGTATATTGCACGCCAAGAGCGAATCGTGTGCGATTGTTCATTTCAAGAGCGCCATCCGTTTCATCAAGATCGGAATACTTTGCTTTTGACCAATTTTGCAAAGACAGGTCAGCCTCCACCATTAAACGGTCATTCCACTGATAACATACGCCGAAACCCCACATATCCGGCAATGAAAACTTATGGTGCATATTTGTGTAAACAATGGTGTCGGCTTGAACCGAAGAAGTTCCAATATTATAGTAATTTACACGCCAAGCATGACCACGCAAATCCTGTCCTGGAGCAAAAGATACTCCAAATGTAAGCTTATGATTGCGATGCAACTGCAAATCATATTGGGCGCCAAAGTGCAAATGGTAATCACGCACTTGTGTGACACGTTCAAATAAAGCGGTAGAACTTAAATCGCTTGGATAACCATATATGTCATTTATAGTCGTCCCAAACAAATACCCTATATTTGCTCCTATATAAACATCCTTAATCGGATTGACGCCGGCGCCGATATAAAGTTGATTAAGACCACCCGAACCGGTACGTGAAGTAATACCATTTTCTATTGTCGAACCAAAACTATAGCCTACCGAAGTGAATGGTACCAAACCAAGACTCACACCCACTTTTTTATGCACTGGGAAAAGCATTGTTATATAATCAAGTCCACCCCCGAAATCTTGAGCGGACTCCCCGTTATCTTTACTCCACAATTTAGTGGCCGTGACACCCATATCAAACAAGAACGTCAATGAATCAACAGCAGCGTAGCTTGCCGGATTCATAGCATTGATTTGCCGTCCACCATTCATTGCGTAACCGATACCACCCAACGCGCGTTGAGCCGATGTGGCGTTCTCATTCAAGATGCCATACCCATACATTGAGTAAGGAGTCACTGTTTGAGCCGTGGCGCCCACTCCGATAAATAGAGCCGCAATAGCGGCAAATATTGCTCGATTAAATATTTTCATTATATAAAAGTATACTGTTTAATCCTTTACTAACTAAATCCGAATCTACCTCTACAGGAAAGTCCATCAGAGACGCAAGATGACACGCGTCTCCACCGGTGAGCATCACAAGAGATTTTTCCGGCATCTTGGAACGATAGAAAGCTGTCTCCCCTACAATTCCATATATAACACCTGATATTATAGCATTTTCGGTGCTCTTTCCCCACAAAGAATCCGGGGCACAATTCTCAACATCGACCAATGGCAATCGTTGCGTCATTTCATGCAACGCCTTGGCTCTAACCCATAAACCCGGAGCTATATTTCCACCTACAAATGCGCCATCAGCAGTAAGGCGGTCATAAGTCACGGCGGTTCCGGCGTCAACCACCAAGACATCACATCCGGGATGAGCTGCGTATGCTCCAGCCACAGCGGCAATACGGTCACGACCCAATGTGGCTGGAGTTGTGTAACCGATTTTTATCGGTAGTGGGAGCATTGAGGTCATTTCATATACTCGCGTCACAAACGATCTTAATGAAACGATAATTTCCTCGCCTTTTGTCGCAACGGAACAATATATTGCGGCATCAATGTTATAAGATGACGCTATTTTATCCAAATCGGCAGGCTCCAATTTCTCAGTACGCCAATGTTCAACAATGGATTCGCCTTGAAACAGAGCGACCTTTGCTGTCGAATTGCCTTGATCTATGACTAAATTATATCCCATCGCAACGACAAAATTAGTAATTCCGAATCAATATTCAGCTTAAAATATAACCTTTTTCGACACAGAATAAGAAATACACTACCTTTTACAGCCTTTTAACGGTAATTTAATTATATTTCCCCCGATTTTTTCGATAGCTTGGGTATCATAATGGATGTATAGACCAAAATAGCGCCGCCGGCGAGAGTGAACGCCAACCAATCGGACGTCGCAGGCGAATAGAACTGAAAAAAGCCTGAAACGCAAAAAAAGACAGCCGACCAAAATTCCAGTCGAAAAAGGCGCTTGATTCGGATATTTTCGCCCTTATAGCGGACAAGGACACGCCCGATCAGGTTTAGGGCCGCGCCGCTACAGAATATCCACCGAGACACCAAAATAGGATATCCGAGTACAGGCATCAACACGCCTATAACTATAAGCACCATTCCGACCGTTACTATACAGGTCAATATATTGCTGTTATTTTGATTCATCGTCATTCAATTATATATACATCTTCATTTTCTCTTTGCATATGATACTGCTCTCTTACAATCCTCTCCATTGTTTCAGGATCAGTATCAAGGCTATGGTTAAGCCGACGGTAATGCTCTAATGTATCTTGATTCTGCTTGATTTTTTGACGCAACTCCTTTATTCGGTTATTGTATTCAACCGACTTATAAATAGAATTGTCATTGAAAAACAATATAATCGCCAAAAAAGCCACAATGACCAACATCGTTACCGACAAGTATTGCTTACACCAATCAATCAATTTCTTCATAGCGTGCAAAGATACTAACTTTTTTGGAAATCGGTCAAGCGTAGATATGAAAGTATTTGAAAAATGAGTAATTTTGCAGCCATGAACGGAAATACAGTCAAAGATATTAAGATTGCCGACTACAATTATGAGTTGCCCGACGATCGAATCGCCCGCCATCCTTTGCAACAACGCGATGCGTGCAAATTGCTCATCAGACAGCCCGACGGTGATATCAGCCAACACATATTCAGCGAATTACCCGAATTCATTCCTGATAATGCAATACTCGTGTACAATAATACCCGTGTGATCAACGCTCGACTTAAATTTCAAAAAAACGGCAATGGATCAACCATCGAAATATTCTGCCTTGAACCTGTTGATCCATGGGAACATCAGGAAAATTTCGCAGCAACACGGCAATGCTCCTGGCTCTGCTTCGTTGGCAATTCAAAGCGATGGAAAAATGGCCCGCTGTCAATGGACATAACCGTCAATGAAAAACATATCACATTGTCCGCCGTCAGAATAGGCCGGGAAGGAAACGCGTCGAAAGTGTTATTTTCTTGGAATGATGATAAAATATCTTTTTCTGAAATTATAGATGCGGCCGGAGAGATACCGATTCCGCCATACTTGAATAGGAGCACGGAGAAAAGTGATGAAACAGACTATCAGACGATATACAGCCATATTAACGGCTCCGTTGCGGCTCCTACCGCCGGACTACATTTTACATCTGAAGTATTCGACGATTTAGACAAAAAAGGCGTTAAACGGAGAGAACTTACACTGCATGTAGGCGCCGGCACATTTCAGCCGGTGAAAAGCGAGCGGGTTGGCGACCATGAAATGCATCAAGAATTTATACGGGTAGGAAAACGACTCATAAAGGAGCTTACGGAATCAAGCGATACGCCTGTTATTGCCGTGGGTACAACATCTGTGCGCACACTTGAAAGTCTATATCACGCAGGGTGCTTGATAGCCATAAATGAATGGCATGGCACAATTCCTCAATGGTTTCCATACGATGACAAACACCCGCAACTACCGGTAGAGGAATCATTCAAACACATATTACACTATCTCGATAAAAATAACGAAGATGATTTTATTGCCGACACCCAACTCCTTATAGCTCCAGGCTACACATATCGGGTTGTAAACGGCATAATCACAAATTTCCATCAGCCACAGTCCACGCTGTTGTTGTTGGTTTCCGCATTTGTTGGAGGTGATTGGAAAAATATGTATGATTTCGCAATCGACAACGGTTTTCGATTCTTAAGCTATGGCGACGCCTCTTTTCTTATTGGCCCGAAATGCTGCACGCATAAATGAGAAACGCCACTGAAAACAAAAACATAAGCATGGCGGTCATTCCAAGTAAAGGATTAAGCGATGAACCTCTGTGCTTCTCAAGGAATTTCCAGAGGATAAGGTGTATTAATATATATCCTATCGCAATACCTTGTACGTGAGCCAATGCACTATACATTAATGTAACAGCGGCAAGGCCATTCAACAGATAGAGCGTTGACATGAATCGCGCTCCATACATTACGGCAAGAGTGCGTTTACCAACCTGCTCATCCTCTTCGCGGTCACGATAATTGTTTACAATCAACAGATTCGCTCCCATTAACCCAACGGCGACCGAAGCAAGAAAGACATTAAGATTAAACAATCCCACCTGAATATAGTAGGTTAAATTAACCGGAACTATTCCAAAAAATAAAATTACTGCAATCTCGCCAAATCCATGACGTGACAATGGGTATGGGCCGGCGGAATAAGCCATAGCGCCTGCCGCAATCATAACTCCAGCAAGCAAAAGCCACCAACCGCCCCAATATATTAAAGACAACCCGATCATGCAAGCTACGCCAAGAGTTAGGAATGTGGCATTACGCATAGAATCGGGAGAAATATCTCCCTCAGCCACTCCTCGGCGTGGGCCAACACGCCCAGCTTTATCAAATCCGGCTCTATAATCATAGTATTCATTGGCGAAATTGGAAGATATCTGGG
>CAZELD010000029.1:0-25771 GCA_964512855.1 uncultured Muribaculum sp. | reverse complement strand
CTCCTTGTTTTTTTATACTGGCGGAGTAGAAATGTGGCGATTTTTCACTATATTTGCCGCATAAATAAATTGCTATGTTACGTGCTCGAATATTCTCATTCCTTATATTAGCAACTTGTATATTTAATTCAAGTTATGTCGCCGCGCAGACTGAAACCAAGGCTGATCCAAAGCTGTTGGAATTGCTTGGGTCAGCGGTTGAATATACCGATGAAGAGGTGGATGAGCTTAGTCGAGAGGAGAACCCATTTTTTGATTTTATTGGCGATGATGAGGATTCTGACTCATTGGAGTGCGCCAAGTTGTCGTTTATAAAGCCCGGCCGATTGCCGCGTGTGGCGTTCATGCCGATGGTGTTTGATAAAGTTTTGTATCTTGACTCATTCAAGGTGGATGACGGTGGTTCTGCGATACTTGCTCCCGATATACCTGAAATGGAATGGATGAAGAGGGTGGCAGAGAGCAATCGCCGTTATCGGGATTTGAAGCAATGGTATGTTATCGCTTATCCGGAACGAGTGAAATATAATATCAACACGTTGCCTGTGCCACCGAAAAAATATAAAACTAAAATCGATCCATCGACATCAAGAATCACTGTTGACGAGGTTGTCGTAGTTGGTGCTGAAGATTTGAAAGGCGGCGTCGCTCCAGTGGAGATAATACAGAAGCACTGGCTTCATGTGGTAAACGCTTCGGCTCAGTTTTCGCAAGCTTACGTCAGCCCTAACTGGTATCAAGGCGGTGACAATAATATCAACGCTATCGCCGACCTAAAGTGGAATGTCAAACTCAATTCCAAGTTTCATCCCAATATTATCGCCGAAGCGACAACGCAATATAAACTCGGTATAGCCAGCGCGCCGAGTGATTCGCTTCATAATTATGCGATAAGCCAGGATGCGTTGCAGTTTAACGGAACTCTCGGATTGCGCGCAGTCAACAATTGGTATTATTCAATGACTGCCACATTCAAAACCCAGTTCTTCAATAACTATAAGCCGAATACACAAACGATGAAAGCGGCGTTCATGTCGCCGGGAGAACTTAACCTCGGTCTTGGTATGACTTATAATTATAAAGATAAGCCGCACCGATTCAATATGGATGTGTCAATAGCTCCGCTGTCCTATAATTTGAAAGTTTCCACGAGCCACCGTATTCCTGTAACCAATTTCGGCATAAGTGAAGGCCGAAGGTCGGTGAGCGAGGTCGGTAGCAATGCGGAAGTGAAAATCAATTGGGACATCATGTGGAATATAAACTATACATCGCGGTTCTTCATGTTCACCGATTATGATTATCTACAAGGTGATTGGGAAAACACAATCAATTTCTCAATCAACCGCTATCTGTCGACTCAAATCTATATGCATCTGCGTTATGATTCCAGTACTCCTCGCGAGGATCGAAGGAGCTGGGGCCGTTGGCAGTTGAAAGAGATACTCAGTTTCGGATTGCAGTATCAATTTAAAACCATTTAAACAAACTATTACCTCTCCTTTTTATGCGGCGTCTCCTCTTAATCACGTGTTTTTTGTGCCTTTGTCCGGTATTCCGCGCTCTTGGCTTATCGCCAGAGGTGGAGCGTTATTCCAATATCCGCGGTTTGAGGGCGGAATTGTCGTCACGGCCGTTGCGATTGATCGAGGGGATATGGCGATTTCCGTATAACGGCGCTTTGGTGTTGATTGAGCGAGATGAAAAGACTCCTCATTTTGATGGAGCTGACACTTACCGGATGGTAGTGTTGCGTTCGCCGTCACGTTCGCTTCTGCCCGGGACTGTGATGGGGACATTGTCGGGCACATCGTCCAAGGGTGTCTATTCCGCATCGTTGTACACCGACTCTGATGGCGGCTCTCGGTTGATGAAATCAAAGACATTTACGTTGACTATGACCGGCGACAGCCGCCTTGTGTTCAAGCGCAGAGGGAAAAAGCTGAATTTCCAGATATGGCGCATGATTCCATATCTGTCCCGCCTATATATCCGCACTACCGGCAGCGACGCTGTTAATGATGACGGATGCGTGAAAGTGTTTCCGGTTCCCGTTGACGGGCCTATAGAACCTATATACCTATGAAAATGATACGAGTGCTTGTTGTGGCAGCGCTGTTGACGATTCTTTTTGTCGGCTCTGTGCATGGCGATACGCGCACCACGCGCGGAAAATTGAAAGCGATAAAGGAGAAATCCACTGAATTGACTATTGAAGAGGTGGGAGAGCTTCCTGTGTTGCCGTCTGATAGCCTAACAATCACGGGTTACGACAAGGCTTTGCGTTCTGGACGGGAAAGTCTGCTTTTGACTAACTATTATGGACGTCGGATGACGGAGATTGTCGTCGACCTGGTGTACAATGAGGCTGAAACCGGACGGATGCTTCATGCCCGCAGGGTTAAGCTTGCTTGCGACATCCCTCCGGGCGAAACCCGCCAAGCGGAATGGAGCGCATGGGATAAGCAGAACCGATATTACTACTATGACACTCGTGTGACACCCCGCTCAAACAAGGCTATTCCATATAAGGTAGAAATTTTTCCGAGAGAGGTAAAATTCAGTGAAAAAGTGGATTAAACGCCATATCATATCGGAGATGATAAGTCGCCGGCCTTTTCGTAAAATGTACGAAAACTATCGTAAACACAAACAATGTTTTATAACATTAAAAACTTATTTGTGTTTTAATGAAAGATAGGTTATATTTGCATCGTAAAAAGATTCTGATTTCACCATGGAAGCCACCGAAACACAATACCGTTTAGCAAACGACCATATCTCCGTGGATTGTGTCGTTATTGGATTTGACGGCGAGGGGCTTTGTGTTTTGTTGGTGAAGCGTGACGGAATTGACGGTTGCGGCGATTTTCATGGAATGAAGTTGCCGGGCAGTCTCATATATGAGGATGAAGATTTGGATCAGGCTGCGGCGAGAGTGCTGTTCGAATTGACGGGGTTGAGCGATGTCAACCTTATGCAATTCAAGGCTTTCGGGTCTAAGAACCGCACTAAAGACCCTCGGGACTTGTTGTGGCTCGAACGCGCTCAGATGGTGAAAGTCGAGCGTATTGTCACTGTTGGATATGTGGCGCTTGTGAAGATTGATCGCGCTAATGAGAAGCAGCTTGTCAACTCAAACGCAATATGGACGCCGGTGGCGGAGATCGGGCAGTTGGCGTTTGACCACAATTTGATTGTCGCCGAGGCGTTGTCCAGCTTGCGCGGTGTCACTGATATGAATCCATCGGTGCTGTTTGACTTGTTACCCCGCAAGTTCACCGCTACTCAGTTCAGGTCTCTTTACGAAGTATTGCTCAACCATCGTGTGGATGCTCGTAATTTCCATAAGAAGATAGCCTTAATGGATTATGTTATTCCGCTTGAAGAGCGTCAGCAAGGTGTCGCCCACCGAGCTGCGAGGTATTATAAATTCGATCGCAAAAAATATAACCGCAGTCGTCGTTAAAATGAAACAGCTAACCAGTAAACACAGAAGAATATGTATCTATTAGGTTATGACATAGGAAGTTCGTCGGTGAAAGCGAGTCTTGTGGATGCGGAGACCGGCAAGTGTGTGTCATCAGCATTTTCCCCTAAAGTAGAGGCTGAGATTATCTCAGTGAAACAAGGATGGGCGGAGCAACGTCCTGATCAGTGGTGGGAACACCTTAAGCAGTCGACGCAATCGATTTTGGCGAAAGCCCAGATTGAACCATCCGATATAAAGGCCATCGGCATCTCATATCAGATGCACGGTCTTGTGTGCATTGATAAGGATCGCAACGTGTTGCGTCCGGCGATTATATGGTGTGATTCGCGTGGAGTTCCATACGGAGAAAAGGCATTCGCCGACCTCGGCGAGGAGAATTGCTTGAGCCATATTCTAAATTCTCCCGGCAACTTTACGGCCACTAAACTCGCATGGGTTAAAGAGAACGAGCCGGAGCTTTTTGCAAAAATAGATAAAATATTGCTTCCGGGCGATTATATAGCTATGAGGCTCACCGATCGCGTTTGCACAACCATATCGGGGCTTTCTGAAGCAATGTTGTGGGATTTCAGTAATGAAAAACTCGCCGACATCGTAATGGAATATTTCGGTTATAATCCGTCAATCATACCTGAAATTGTGCCGACATTCGCTGCGCAGGGCCACGTCACCGCTGAGGCGGCTGCCGAACTTGGCTTGGTTGAAGGTATTCCTGTCACATACCGTGCCGGCGACCAACCGAATAACGCGTTGTCGCTTAATGTGTTCAATCCCGGAGAAATCGCATCTACCGCCGGAACATCGGGAGTTGTTTATGGCGTGAACGGTGAGGTGAATTATGATAAAAAATCACGTGTAAACACGTTTGCTCACGTAAACCATGGCAACGGCCAAACCCGACTGGGCGTCATGGCTTGCATAAGCGGCACAGGAATATTGAACTCGTGGGTGAAACGTACTGTGGCTCCTGAGGGTATCAACTACCCTGGAATGAATGATCTCGCCGCCGGAGTTCCTATAGGCAGTGAAGGTGTTACAATATTGCCATTCGGAAACGGCGCGGAGCGCGTGTTGCAGAACCGGGAAATAGGCAGTTCAATCCACGGTGTCAATTTCTTGCGCCATGGTAAGCAGCACATAGTTCGCGCAGCGCAAGAGGGAATTGTCTTCTCGTTTCAATATGGAATAGAGATTATGGAATCGCTTGGCATGAATGTTAAGAAAATCCATGCAGGCCACGCCAATATGTTCTTAAGCCCTATTTTCCGTGAGACGCTTGCCGGTGTGAGTGGAGCCACTATCGAGTTATTTGACACAGATGGTTCAGTCGGAGCTGCGAAGGGCGCCGGCATTGGCGCCGGTATCTATGCAGATAACAATGAGGCGTTCTCAACACTTGACCGAATAGAAATTATTGAGCCAAAAGAATCTGACCGTCAGGCTTATGCTGACGCATACGGACGTTGGAAAGAGACATTGGAATCAGAAATGAAATAACAGATATATAATTAATCAAACCAAAATTTACAATTATGGCAACTAAAGAGTATTTTCCCGGGATAGGAAAAATCAAGTTTGAAGGAACAGCAAGCAAGAACCCTCTCGCATATCGTTATTATGATGCAGAAAAGGTGATTCTTGGCAAAAAAATGAAAGACTGGTTGAAATTCGCAATGGCATGGTGGCACACACTCTGTGCGGAAGGTGGCGATCAATTTGGTGGCGGCACAAAGAAATTCCCTTGGAATGAAGGCGCTGACGCAATGCAGATAGCAAAGCAGAAAGTTGACGCCGGCTTCGAGTTTATGCAGAAGATGGGTATCGAATATTTCTGCTTCCACGATGTAGACCTTGTCAGCGAAGGTAACTCAATCGACGAATACGAGAGCAACATGAAAGAAATTGTCGCTTACCTTAAAGAAAAGATGGCTGAAACCGGCATAAAGAACCTTTGGGGTACAGCTAACGTGTTTGGCAACAGCCGCTATATGAATGGAGCTGCAACCAATCCTGACTTTGACGTAGTAGCACGCGCCGCCGTTCAAATTAAGAACGCAATCGATGCGACAATCGCTCTCGGCGGAACAAACTATGTATTCTGGGGTGGCCGTGAAGGTTATATGAGTATTCTTAACACTGATCAGAAGCGTGAAAAAGAGCACTTGGCTATGATGTTGAAGATCGCCCGCGACTATGCTCGTTCAAAAGGGTTCACCGGCACATTCCTTATCGAGCCGAAACCTATGGAGCCGACAAAGCATCAGTATGACGTTGACAGCGAAACTGTGATCGGCTTCTTGAAAGCTCATGGTCTTGAAAAGGACTTCAAACTTAATATCGAGGTTAACCACGCTACTTTGGCTGGACATACTTTTGAACACGAGCTTGCTGTGGCTGTAGACAACAATATGCTTGGATCTATCGACGCAAACCGCGGTGATTATCAGAACGGTTGGGATACTGACCAATTCCCCATTGACAACTATGAGCTTACTCAGGCGATGATGCAGATTATCCGCAACGGCGGTCTCGGCAACGGCGGTACCAATTTTGACGCTAAGACCCGTCGTAATTCTACCGATCTTGAAGATATCTTCATCGCGCACATTGCCGGTATGGATGCTATGGCGCGCGCGCTTGAAAGCGCTGCCGCAATCCTCGAGGAATCACCTTACAAGAAGATGCTTGCAGAGCGCTATGCGTCATTTGACGGTGGAAAAGGTAAGGATTTTGAGGATGGCAAGCTCACCCTTGAGGATATCGCAGCCTACGGCAAAGAGGTTGGCGAACCGAAGCAGACCAGTGGCAAGCAAGAGCTTTATGAGGCAATTGTAGCTATGTACTGCTAATCGAGATGACAACATCTAACGAAATTTTATATAAATAGATGCACTATGACGGGGCTTCATTTCGATGTCCTGTCATAGTCGCATATTTTAACCTTGAATACTAACCTATAAATCGTACAAATATGGATTATCCTGAAAAGGGGAGTAAAGGCTATCTTTTTTCCATCGTCCTTGTGGCGGTGCTTGGCGGCTTGCTCTTCGGATATGACACTGCTGTCATCTCGGGCGCCGAGAAGGGCTTGCAGGCTTTTTTCCTTGGAGCCAAGGATTTTGTTTACACCGATGTGATTCATGGCATCACTTCGTCGAGCGCCCTTCTCGGGTGTATTTTGGGTAGCGCGTTGTCAGGTTTTTTAGCTCAAAATTACGGTCGTAAAAAATCGTTGATTCTCGCCGGAATATTTTTCTTCGTGTCGGCGCTTGGCTCATATTGCCCCGAATTTCTATTCTTTGAATATGGCAAGCCCACTTACAGTCTCTTGTGGATGTTCAATTTCTATCGTATTATCGGGGGTATCGGTGTTGGGCTTGCGTCAGCTATCTGCCCGATGTATATCGCCGAGGTGGCTCCGTCAAATATCCGCGGAACTCTGGTGTCGTGGAACCAATTTGCCATTATCTTCGGTCAGCTCGTGGTTTACTTTGTCAATTTCCTTATACTTGGCGACCACACCAATCCTATTATCGAAAAAACGGCTGAAAACATATATATCGTAGTTTCCGGATCGGATTCATGGACTATTATGACCGGATGGAGATATATGTTCGGTAGCGAAGCGTTCGTTGCCGGAGCCTTCACGATTCTAGTTTGCCTTGTTCCTGAATCACCCCGTTACCTTGCCCTTGTAGGTAAAGATGAGAGAGCTTTGGGCGTTCTTGCGCGTATCAACGGTATTCAGAAAGCACGTGAAATTCTTGCCGACATCAAGGCTACTGTAGATGTGAAGAGCGAGCGTCTGTTCTCTTTCGGCGTGATGGTGATATTTGTAGGAATCATGCTTTCCGTATTCCAGCAGGCTGTGGGTATCAATGCCGTGCTTTACTATGCGCCACGTATATTTGAGTCGATGAACATGGGCAACCCGATGGTTCAGACTATCATCATGGGTATTGTCAATATCTCATTCACATTGGTCGCTATCTTCACCGTTGAGAAGCTTGGGCGCAAACCGCTTCTTATATGGGGTTCTATCGGTATGGCTATCGGCGCCCTTGGTGTTGCGTTGTCCAATGTTGTCACTGTGGCTCCTATCGTGCCGGTTGTGTGCATCATGGTTTATTCGGCGTCGTTCATGTTCTCATGGGGACCTATATGCTGGGTGCTTATTTCCGAAATCTTCCCCAACACCATCCGCGGCGCCGCAGTGGCTATCGCTGTTGCGTTCCAGTGGATTTTCAACTTCATCGTGTCGAGCACATTCGTGCCGATTTACAATATGGAGCTTGGAGAAATGGGCAGCCACTTCGGACATATGTTCGCCTATGCCCTTTATGGCGTGATATGCGTGATCGCCGCGATATTCGTTTACAAGCTTGTTCCTGAGACTAAGGGTAAGACGCTTGAGGATATGACGGCTTTGTGGCGTAACCGTAGTAAAAAATAATCATTCTTGATTTTGTGTTAAAATTGTAAATAGACACAAGAAAAGAATTCAGGAAACAGAAGGTGTTTTAAAAGGCTAAATTTCAGCCGACCAAAACAATCTTCTGTTTCTTGTGTTCTTTTTTTTGTTGAAATATTTTTTTATTCCCTTTTTAGATGTAATTTTCATGTTTTATTGCATAGATGTTGGAATATAATATTTTCAGGCGATATTTCGTTAATAGAACATATTTTTTGCCGCTATATTTTAATAATAAATGAAGCGATTATTTCTGATCTTTTTCGCCGTAGTTGCGGTTGTGGTGATGTCGATCGGCACTGTGTCGGCACAGGCTCCCGGAGAATTCTATATTACTAATGAATCGTTGGACTCATCGCAAGTGGGCGAGTTGAGGCTTGACGTGAGCAGTTTCCTGTTTTTTCGAGACAACGAATTTTCCACATCTGTAATGGACGGATATACCTTGCCCGGGTTCAAGTTGTGTCCTAAGGTAAGCTATATGCCTTCTCCGATGGTGAAGGTTGAGCTTGGTGTCTGCTTGTTGCGTTTTTGGGGCACCGATCATTACCCAAACATGGCATATCGGGATATTGCGAACTGGACCGGCGGTGAGCGAGCCAATGGATTCCATGCCGTTCCGTTTATAAGGGCTCAGATGGCGACAAAGTTTGGTCTTCAGGTGGTGCTTGGCAGTATTTACGGTGGCGCCAATCATCGGCTGTTGATGCCATTGTATGAGCCGGAACTTAATCTTACATCTGATCCCGAATCCGGTCTTCAAGTGCTTTATCACAATGGATGGCTTGATGCTGATGTCTGGGTCAATTGGGAAAGCTTCATTTATCGCAATGACACGCATCAGGAGGAATTTGTGTTCGGAATTTCGAGCCGCATAAAGTATAACAATGAGCGTTCTCGGATACATTTATACACTCCGATCCAGTTGCTGGCGCAACATCGTGGGGGAGAGATTGACACGATCACTTCTCATTCGGTTCAAACGCTTATGAACGGAGCCATAGGTTTTGGCGCGGAGTGGAATCTGAATCATCGTCGTATAAAGCGCGCGTCGGCCGAAATAGATTATATGGGTTACTACCAACAGGCCGGCGAGCTGTGGCCGTTTAATAGCGGGAGCGCAATATATGCTCATGGCGCTCTTGATGTGTGGAATTCGCGCTTTAAGCTGGGCTATTTCTATGGAGACAAATTTATCACAATGTTCGGCTACCCTCTGTTTGGGTGTGTGTCGACTAAAAATTCGGGGATGCTCTACGACAAGCCGTCGACGGTTTACGTCGGATTTGATTTTTGTAAGGAGTTCGCTCCCGGTTTCTCCTTAGGTGTAAACGTGGATATTTACGAACGGCTTGCTTGCCACGGAATAAATACAGCGGGGGTGTATGAGAAAATGAAAGGCAGCACTTGCTTTGCTGCCGGAGTGAGTATGAAAATCAACCCCTCTTTTTTGCTTTATAAAAAATAAAATTTAGCCGGCTTTCGATAAATGCCGTCGATAAATTGTTATACTTACATTGTTTGATATATTATGAAGAAAAAACTTGTCATATCTACCGGCGCCGGTATGAGCGCCGAAAGTGGGATATCCACATTCAGAGATAGCGGAGGATTATGGGAGAATTATCCGGTGATGGATGTTGCGAGCGCGGATGGTTTTGCTCGTAATCCCGGATTGGTGCATCAGTTCTATAATGATCGGCGGCGCGACCTTTTGAAGACTGAACCGAATGGAGGTCATAAGGGGCTTGTGAAGCTTGAGGAAATGTTTGACACATATATCATTACCCAGAATGTGGATGACCTTCATGAACGTGCCGGAAGCCGGTATGTGTTGCATCTTCACGGTGAGCTCATGAAAGTGCGTGCTATCGATGATGAAACGAAAGTGTATAAGCTTACACCTGAAACTATTGAAACGACGCCCGACACGATCATTGACGGGCATCATGTGAGGCCGCATATCGTCTTTTTCCAGGAGGCTGTTCCTAATATAGAACCGGCTATAGAACTTGTTCAAGAGGCTGACATCTTTGTGGTCATAGGCACTTCGTTGAATGTGTATCCGGCCGCCGGATTGCTACACTATGTGCGCCGTGGAGTGCCGATTTATTATATTGACCCGAAACCGGCGTCAGTTCCGGCCGGCGTGACAGTGCTTAAAATGGGAGCTTCAGAAGGAGTGGCGAAGCTTGCCGAACTTCTTTCCGAGCAAGCGTGAATTTGCAATTGTAAATTGGCGGACAGAAAAAATACGGCGTTCATGCCGGGCTTTTGGATCTGAAATAAGTTGGCGGAATACTCGTGATTCACGCATAGTTAGCCCCATTCATAGAGAAATATAGACAATGGGATTCTGAAGACTCCGAACAACAAGAAAAATGTTGATAAATTAATGAAATATTTTTAGGAATTTATTTATGTAAATTTGTAAAAGTTCGCTAACTTTACGAGAAATTACTCCCTAAGCGTTCCCAGTATAATGAATCAAGAGGTATATCATATTCCGGCATTGTTGACCCCGGTAATCCAAGGACTTGATATAAAGCCTGATGGCTGTTATGTCGACGCTACTTTCGGTGGCGGAGGACATTCATGCGCCATCGTGGCTGAGCTATCAAAGCGGGGACACTTATACGGCTTCGATCAGGATTCAGATGCACGGGCAAACGCCATAGATGATCCACGGTTTACATTTGTATACGGCAACTTCCGGTATATGCGTAATTTTTTGCGTTTTTACAGAGTGGGCGCCGTCGATGGCATACTCGCTGATTTGGGGGTGTCATTCCATCATTTCGATGATCCGGAACGCGGTTTTTCATTTCGTAGCGACGGTCCTCTTGACATGAGAATGAATAGGAATGCGTCGCGCTCGGCCGCATGGGTGATAAATAATTACACGGAAGAGCAATTGGCTGATATGTTTTATCTGTATGGTGAGCTTAAAAACGCGCGCAAATTGGCGTCAGCCATTGTCAAGGCTCGTAATGCGTCGGCAATCGAGAGTACAGAGCGTCTTCTGGCTGTTGTGGCGCCCTTGATAAATCCCAAAAAGGAGAAAAAAGAGCTTGCGCAAGTGTTTCAGTCGTTAAGGATTGTGGTCAACAATGAAATTGACGCATTGCGGGAGTTCCTCGTGCAGTCGTTGGAGGTTCTAAAGCCTGAAGGAAGGCTTGCCGTGATCACCTACCATTCATTGGAGGATCGTCTAGTCAAGAACTTCATGCGCTCAGGCAATCTTGAAGGTAAAGAGGCCCGTGATTTTTACGGTCGGAATCTCTCCCCGTTCAAATTGTTAACGAGCAAGCCTATTGTTGCTGATGAGGATGAAGTGGAGCGTAATCCGAGATCGAGAAGCGCTAAGTTAAGAATTGCTGAAAAGTTATAAGCAAGGAGGAATATACTGATGGCCCAAACCAACCAAAAACCAAAGAAGAAAGATAACATACTGACACGCATCCTATATGGGCGTTTTTTGTCGGTGGACTTTTTCTCGCAGCATTGGAAAGCGATAGCTTTGGGTATGTTGATGGTTATGGCTTATATTACGAATCGTTATCAGTGCCTCACACGCATGGAGGAGATACGTCGTCTCGAACAGCAGCTTGAAGTCGTGGAGACAGAGCGCGTCAGAGAACGCAGCGCTTACATGAGCCGTATCCGTGAGTCGTCAATGCAGGAATTGGTCGACACTATGCGCCTTCACTTAAAAATTCAAGATCAACCACCGTTTAAACTTTCTAAAAACTGATAAACCAAAAATGAAAAAGGAAAACCGCACGCATATTTTGCTTCGCTACATTCTTGTGATTGGCTTCATACTGCTTTTTGCAGGATGGATTGTCTACCATTCTTTTGACAACACGGTGTTGTCGGCGAATAAGTGGAATGCCAAAGCTATGTCTGAATTGTCGCGTGTGGTTGAAATTTCACCTGAACGAGGAAATATCCTCTCCAATAACGGTCAGATTTTAGCGACTAATTTGAGCTTCTATCATGTCAGAATCGACTATCGCAGCGAGCGTTTTCTGGAAGGGCGCTATATACTTGCTCTTGATTCTCTTGCCGATTCACTTGCCCTTCATTTTCCGGTGAGAACCCGTGAAGAGTGGATAGCGCGATTGAAAAAACCGCTTGAGAAGCCGAAAGAAAAGCGTTCACGCTCCTATAAGATTTTGTCTAACATTTCATATTCTGACTGGTTGCTGTTGCGCACCTTCCCGTTCTTCAATATTAAAAATCCGAATAAGAACGGTTTGACAAAGGAGCGCGTGAACCGTCGTGTTAAGCCTTACGGAGCCATGGCTTCCCGTAGTGTTGGAGGCGTGGGGATAGATTCTATAACGGGCGAGACTCATGGAATATCAGGATTGGAACGCGCGCTTGATTCGTTGCTTTATGGGAAACCTGGCATTGCGAAAAAGGTGCCGTTGACCAAGGATATCGTAAACTGGACTGATGTTCCCCCTGTGCCGGGATATGACATTCACACTACCATTGATATTGATATGCAGGATATTGTCGAGAATGAGCTTAACAATGTGCTGACTATGTGTGCTGCAGAATGGGGTGTGGCTGTGCTTATGGAAGTATCCACCGGAAATATCAAAGCGATATCCAATCTCGAACGGAGTAAGACTACTGGAGAATACATCGAAGGAATGAACCGCGCAGTACTCGGTTATGAACCGGGGTCAGTAGTCAAAACGCTCTCTATGATGATAGCGTTAGAGGATGGGATTGTGAAAAACGTGGACGATATCATCACTACCGGTCATGCTTTCGCATACGCCGGAGGACGCCCTATCACAGATTCTCACTCAACAGCGTCGATGCCGGTGAAAGAGGTGATAGAACGCTCGTCCAATATAGGGATGGCAAAAATAATAACTTCCCGCTACGGAGATAATCCGGGTGCGTTTTATACACGCCTTAAAGATCTAGGTTTTTTGTCGCCTATGAACACCGGCATCGCCGGTGAGCGGCCGCCGAGCATCGACAGCGTTCCCAACAACCGTGGTGGCCGTATTGCGTTGTCGAGAATGTGCTATGGGTACACTACCGAAATTCCGCCACTTTACACTCTTTCGATTTACAACGCCATCGCCAACGACGGAGTGTATGTGAAACCACGCCTCGTGGATCGCCTTCATTCCGAAGATGTCGATTCGGTATTGCCGATTACCTATATGGGGAATGGCACGGCGTGCTCTCCGCGCACTGCTCGGTTGATGCGTGATATGCTGACCCAAGTGGTGTGGGGAGAACATGGCACCGGCAAGTTGTTGCGTAACGACCGTGTGCGCATCGCAGGCAAGACGGGTACTTGTTATATGATTGAGAACGGAGCCTACAATACTGGTAAAAAACGGCTTGCGTTTTGCGGATTTTTCCCAGCCGACAAGCCTCTATATTCTTGCGTAGTGTTGACGTGTCATCCTACACAAAATATGTTTGGCGCTGCGAGCACGAGTGGTACGGTGTTAAAAAACATAGCGCTTAAAATGTATTCGAGGGGTATGCTCGACAATAGTTCAGACTATCATCCCGAAGTCCCTGTGATTACCAAGCCCACTATTTATGCAAGTGTCCCAGGCGGAAAAGTAGAACATCTGCGTCAAGGGCTCTCTTTCTCCGGCTATCGTTATTTCTTACCGAAGATTGGTGACGGTATGCCTAATGTGGTGGGCTACAGTCTACGAGATGCCATTAACACTCTTGAAAAAGCGGGGGTTGATGTCAATTTCCATGGTTCAGGATATGTAGTGGCTCAATCGATATCTCCGGGAACAAAATTTACACCGGGCGCGCGTGTCACGCTGTCATTAGCACAATAGAAAAAATTAAAACCAGAAGATATGAAATCTCTTTCCAAACTCCTTTCCGCATTAGTGATTGAAGAAATCATAGGACGTGAAGACAAAACCATCACTGACGTTGTCAGTGACTCTCGTAAAGTTACTAAAGGCGCATTGTTTGTTGCCGTAAGAGGCACAACTGTCGACGGGCACTCATTCATCCCGTTGTTGCAATATAGCGGTGTGGCTGCAATAGTATGTGAGGAATTTCCGGAGTTTTTGGAAACTTCGATTACGTATATCAAGGTATCTAACTCTGCAATCGCATTGGGTTATCTGGCGTCGGAATGGTATGATAATCCCTCGCATAAATTGAAACTTGTGGGTGTCACCGGAACCAATGGAAAGACTACCACCGCCACGCTTATTTATGAAATGGCTCGAATGATGGGGCATAAGGCCGGTCTTCTGTCAACGGTGTGCAATTACATTGAAGATGAGGCGATCCCGACCAACCAGACTACCCCTGACCCCTTGACTATTAACGCGCTGCTTCATCGTATGGTTGAAGATGGGTGCGGATATGCGTCTATGGAGGTTAGCTCTCACGCCGCACATCAACATCGTATCGCCGGGCTGCACTTTACCGGTGGCGTTTTCACCAATCTCACCCGTGACCATTTGGATTATCATAAAACAGTGGAGGCCTATCTTGCTGCAAAGAAATCATTTTTTGACGGACTCCCCTCTACAGCGTTCGCTTTGACAAACCTCGATGATAAGAATGGTGAGGTTATGCTGCAGAATACTGACGCTCGCCGCTACACATACTCGTTGCGTTCTCAGGCCGATTTCATGGGACGAGTCATAGAGAGCCGCCTCGATGGTACATCAATGACGTTCAACGGACGAGAGGTGGAAGTGCTATTTACCGGCAAGTTCAATGCGTATAATCTTACCGCAGTTTATGGCGTGTCGATACTTCTCGGTTGGGATCGCGAACAGGTGCTTGTCAATATGAGCCGTCTTGTGCCGGTGGCAGGCCGTTTCCAGGCGTTCCATTCCCCCAAAGGTTATACCGCTATTGTCGATTATGCGCACACCCCTGATGCCGTGGTCAACGTGCTCCAAGCGATACGAGAAATTGTGGGAAGCAGAGGCGCGATAATCACTGTAGTCGGAGCCGGCGGTAATCGTGATAAAGGAAAACGGCCCATTATGTCGAAAGAAGCGGCTTTGCGCAGCGACCGATTGATTCTTACGAGCGATAATCCTCGAAATGAAGATCCGGCTGAAATCTTGCATGATATGGAGTCCGGTCTTGACTTGGAAGGCCGTAAAAAAACTATCAGCATCGTTGATAGGCGCGAAGCTATCCGCACCGCAGCCGCGCTTGCTTCGGCCGGAGATGTGATTCTTGTTGCCGGAAAGGGGCATGAGGATTATCAAGAAATAAATGGCGTGAAGCATCATTTCGATGATCGGGAAGTGGTGAAAGAAGTGTTTGCTACGGAAATATAACAGTATAATCGATTCACAATGTTATACTATCTGTTTCAATACCTTGATTCCTTGAATTTTCCCGGCGCGCGATTGATGGGCTACATCACGTTCCGCTCAGGACTCGCGTTTGTGCTGGCGTTATTCATTGCCATCGTGTTTGGAAAGCGCATTATCGAACGTCTGCAAATGATGCAGGTGGGTGAAATAATCCGCGATCTTGGGCTTGAGGGTCAGATGAAAAAGACCGGCACGCCAACTATGGGAGGAGTGATTATAATATTGGCGATATTGGCTCCCTGTCTTTTGATCGGTAATCTTTCCAACGTGTATATGGCATTGATGCTTGTTTCAACAGTGTGGCTCGGCACTCTTGGTTTTTTGGATGACTATATTAAAGTGGCTCGCCACGATAAAGAAGGCTTGAAAGGTAAGTTCAAGATTGTCGGTCAGGTGGGTCTTGGTTTGATTGTAGGGCTTACGACGCTTTTCAGCCCTGCCATCGTGATGAGGCAGAATATTGAGATGCCGACTAATAACCCTGATGAGACAGTGGTGGTCTACAGCGGAGTGGATGAGAAGGCTCCGCAAACTACAATTCCGTTTGTCAAGAATAACAATTTTGAATATAGCGATTTGACCCAGTGGATGGGCCGATATGCCACTACCGGAGGGTGGATTCTATTTGTTATCGTAGTGATATTTGTGGTTACCGCAACCTCCAATGGCGCCAATCTTACCGATGGGCTTGACGGCCTCGCTACCGGCACTTCTGCCATAATTGGCACCGCGCTTGCGATAATGGCCTACTTGGGCGGCAATATTATTTATTCCTCATATTTGAATATAATGTATATCCCTGGCTCAGAGGAGTTGGTGGTGTATATGGCGGCATTTATAGGAGCCTTGATAGGATTTTTGTGGTATAATGCTTATCCTGCGCAAGTGTTTATGGGTGATACCGGAAGTCTTACGTTGGGAGGTATAATCGCAGTTTTTGCGATTCTTATCAGAAAGGAGCTTTTGTTGCCGGTGCTTTGCGCGATATTCTTTATCGAGGACTTGTCAGTTATTATTCAGGTCGCTTATTTTAAAGCGACTAAAAAGAAATATGGAGATGGGCGGCGTGTGTTTAAGATGACGCCGCTTCATCACCATTATCAAAAAGATGCCTCGACTGATGGTTTTGTGTTGTGCAATTCACCCAAGCATGGAATTCCGGAGTCGAAGATTGTGACGCGCTTCTGGATTATCGGGATATTGCTTGCGACTATAACATTTGTGACATTAAAGATTAGATAATTATATATGAAACGTATTGTCGTATTAGGCGGCGGAGAGAGCGGCGTAGGCGCTGCGGTTCTCGCAAAAGATAAAGGCTTTGACGTGTTTCTGTCAGACTTCGGGACGATTTCACCCAAATACAGGACTCAGCTTGAAAACGAAAATATCCCGTTTGAGGATGGCGGTCACACTGATGAGCTTGTGCTTAATGCCGATGAAATAATTAAAAGCCCAGGCGTGGCTCCTACTACGCCCATAATGATGAAGGTATTGGCAAAGGGGATTCCGGTAATATCGGAAATAGAATTCGCCGGACGCTATACTGACGCCAAAATGGTGTGTATAACTGGAAGTAATGGTAAGACCACAACAACATTGCTTACATATCACATACTTAAAAACGCAGGAATAAATGTAGGTCTCGCCGGAAATGTCGGCAAGAGTCTCGCGCTGCAGGTGGCAAGGGAGCATTATGATGTGTATGTCATTGAATTAAGCAGTTTCCAGCTTGAGAATATGTATGACTTTAAGGCCAATATCGCTGTGATGCTTAACATCACTCCCGATCATCTTGATCGCTACGAATATAAAATGCAAAATTACATTAATGCGAAATTCCGCATTATCCGAAATCAAACACCGGAGGACGCATTCATATTCTGGCAAGATGACCCTGTGATTCAAGCGCAATTGCGCAGCATAAAGATAGAGGCGCGGATGTATCCGTTCAGTGAACATTACGAAAATGGCAGCGACGCATTTGTTGATGATGCCGACGAGCTTATTCTGAACACGCCTCACACATCGTTAGTGATGCCGCGGGGAGAATTGTCGTTGCCGGGACTGCACAATCTGTTTAATTCGATGGCAGCCGGCTTGTCGGCGTGTCTTCTTGACATAAAGAAAGATGATATACGGCGGTCGCTTGAAGACTTTGAAGGAGTTGAGCATCGCCTCGAGTATGTGGATACTGTTAACGGTGTGCGCTATATAAATGATTCCAAGGCGACCAATGTGAACTCATGTTGGTATGCGCTTGAAAGTATGCCCAAAGGCGTTGTGCTGATTCTTGGAGGAAAGGATAAAGGAAATGATTACACCGAGATCGAGCCGCTTGTGCGTGAAAAAGTGCGTGCTATAGTGTGTATGGGCAAGGATAATGCCAAATTGATGGACTTTTTCACCGGTAAAGTTGACGCTGTCTACGACACTCATTCGATAGATGAGGCGATGGATACTTGCACTAAAATAGCACGTGAGGGAGAGACGGTGCTTCTGTCGCCCTGCTGCGCAAGTTTTGACCTGTTCAAAAATTATGAAGATCGCGGTGAGCAGTTCAAGAATGCTGTTAAAAATATGAAGCGATGAATGATAATGACATGATATT
Source organism: uncultured Muribaculum sp. (assembly GCA_964512855.1). GTDB lineage: Bacteria > Bacteroidota > Bacteroidia > Bacteroidales > Muribaculaceae > Muribaculum. The sequence continues at coordinate 7,835 of CAZELD010000029.1, read as the reverse complement.
CGGTACCGCAGCCCCCTCTGCGCAAAGCTCGTCGCAGTCGTCAGGATCCTCGTCGCCGGTTGTAGAACCTGCGGTCGCATACCGTCATGAAGGTGATAAATCGATATGGGGCATCTACGGATTTTTGTGCCTTGTGTCGATTGTTGAGCTATACAGCGCGTCAAGCCGAGAGGTGGCGTCGGCGGGGGTCTACGGCCCTATTCTGCGGCATTGCTTGATGTTGTTGGCCGGCTTTGGGATTGTGTGGGGTTTGTCGAGAATTCATTATAAATACTTTTTCGGCCTCGCATGGTTATTCGCGATATTCAGTATCGGTTCGATGCTGTATGTGTCGATGTTTGGCGAAATAGTGAATGGCGCTCGTCGGCATTTCACTCTTATGGGTATCACTTTGCAACCTTCTGAATTTATAAAACTTTCAGCCGTACTGGTGATCGCGCGTATCATGGCGCGCTCTCAAAAACCGAAAGGGGTGGGGGTTGTTAACCGAGGCATATATTGGTCGGCGGCGATTGTACTGATTTTTGGCGGCTTGTTGTTTAAGCAAGGACTGACCAACACCTTGTTGCTGATGTCGATAAGTCTTGCCATGATGATGATTGGCGGCACGGAATTAAAAAAATTATTCCTTGTCGTGATTGTCTACGCATTGTTAGGCGCAGGGGCTATAATGTGTAAAAAAATTATAAAATCAGAGTCTGATCCGCAGATTACAACGCTTGTCGCTGATGCTCCTGAAAATGTTGACCGACGCGATGGCACATGGCAAAATCGCCTTAACCGCTTCTTCTCTGCGACCCCTAAATATGAGGAAGAGATAACAGCCACCAACCGTCAGGAAATGTACTCCTATATGGCTCAAGCCAATGGCGGTTTCTTTGGCGTGATGCCTGGCAATTCTCGCGAAACGGCTCGATTGCCTCTTGCGTTTTCCGACTACATTTATGCCATAATCATCGAAGATATTGGATTTCTCGGAGGCACTCTGCTGATGTTACTCTATTTAGCTTTACTTGTGCGAGCCGGCGTTATCGCGCGAAAGTGTCATAGGGCTTTCCCTGTGCTGCTTGTTGTGGGGCTTGCAGTGATGATTGTTATGCAAGCTTTGTTCCACATGGCGATAACTACAGGCACATTTCCCGTATCGGGGCAGCCATTGCCGCTCATCTCTAAAGGCGGAACCTCAATACTTGTCACTTCAATTGCTATCGGCATGATGTTGAGCGTGAGCCGCACCGCCGTCCAAAATGGCACAAAGCAGGAAGTGAAAGAGGAGTTAACTTCGTTGCCTGAGGAAATGAGGGCTAACAACCCGGTTCAATTTTAAACAAGCTATTAATTTTTGAATGATGGATAAAAAACATTATAAAGTGCTTATCAGCGGCGGAGGCACAGGGGGGCATATATTCCCGGCTCTTTCCATCGCCAATGCCTTAAAACGTCGGGATCCGGAAACTGAGATCCTGTTTGTGGGAGCTGAAGGCCGAATGGAGATGGAGCGTGTCCCGGCAGCCGGTTATGAGATTATAGGATTGCCGGTGAGCGGGTTCAACAGAAAGAATCTGTTTAGCAATATGCGTGTGCTTTTCAGATTGCTGAAAAGTATGTGGAAAGCGAAGAAGATATTGTCTAATTTTAAACCGGATATTGCGATAGGCGTTGGCGGATATGCGAGCGGCCCTATGTTGAAAGAGGCTCAAAAGCATAAAGTGCCCACGTTGTTGCAAGAGCAAAATTCTTATGCCGGAGTTACCAATAAACTTCTTGCCAAAAAGTCGGCGGCGATTTGCGTGGCTTACCCTGATATGCAACGGTTTTTTCCTGCCGAACGCATCCGACTTGTCGGCAACCCTGTGCGCGCCGACATTCTCAATTGTTCGGTTACACCTGAGGAGGCCCGTCGGGAACTTGGAGTTCCGGAACACCGCAAACTTGTGCTGGTCATAGGAGGAAGTCTTGGCGCCCGCACAATAAATGAGAGCATTGAAAAGGCGTTTAATGCGATAGAAAAAGCGGGTGGATATGTGTTGTGGCAAACCGGCAAGCTTTACTCCGACGAGTGTAAAAAAGTGGCTGACAGATATAACAACGTGGTAAAGGCTCTGCCGTTTATATCGCGTATGGAATTGGCCTATAGGGCGGCCGATGTTGTAGTTTCCCGCGCGGGGGCAGGAACAATTTCCGAGTTGCAGTTGTTAGGTAAACCGTCGATACTCGTTCCATCGCCTAATGTAGCAGAGGATCATCAGCGTAAAAATGCTGAAGCTCTTGTGGCGAACGACGCGGCTGTCATGATCCTTGACGCCGATGCTCCGAGAACGCTCGGAAAAGAGGTGGTTGCTCTCCTTAATAACGAGGAGCGATGCCGCGCGCTCTCGGAGAATATAAGTCGTATGGCGCTCCATGGATCTGATGAGAAAATCGTTGACACTGTATATGAAATTCTTGGGCAAGAAAATGAAAAATAAAATATATTTTGCCGGCGCCGGAGGAATCGGCATGGCGGCTTTGGAACGCTATTTCCTTTCAACGGGGGCGCATGTCGCCGGTTATGATCGTACCCCGTCGGCGTTGACCGATGCTTTGCAGAAAGAGGGGGTGGAAATATCTTTTGACGAAAGTGTCAATGCCATACCGGCTGATTTTAAGGGGTGTCCTGATGAAGCGCAGGTTGTGTATACTCCTGCATTGCCTGCCGATCATCCGCAACTCATATATTTCCGTGACAATAGATATGAAGTGGTGAAACGCGCGAAAGTGCTTGGTGATATTACCCGCAACAGTAAGGGTTTGTGTTTTGCCGGCACGCACGGCAAGACCACCACGTCATCGATGGCCGCTCACATTTTAAACACTTGCCCCGTGGGCTGCAACGCTTTTCTTGGAGGAATCCTGCGCAATTACGACAGCAACTTATTATTGAGTTCGACTTCACCATATTCCGTGATTGAAGCTGATGAATATGACCGCTCGTTTCATCATTTGTCGCCATTTGTGGCAGTAATAACGGCTACCGACCCGGATCATCTCGACATCTACGGCACCGAGGAGGCTTATCTTGAAAGTTTTGCAGTCTTCACCGAGCTGATACGCCCCGGAGGAAAGCTCGTCATACATGAAGGCCTTAAACTTAAACCGCGGCCGCATGAAGGTGTGGATGTGTACACGTATTCCAAAGAGTCGGGCGATTTTCATGCGGAAAATATACGCCATTCCGACGGGAATATTATTTTCGATTTCGTAGGACCGGATGTCAGAATCGCCGATATTCAACTCGGTGTGCCGGTAGAAATAAATATCGAAAATGCTGTTGCCGCGCTTGCGGCGTGTCATCTCACCGGTGATATGGATGCCGACAAGGCTCGTGAGGCGGTGGCTTCATTCCTCGGGCCAAAGCGTCGTTTCGAGTTTTGGCTTAAAGAAAATAATCCCGTCAGAGCCATAATAGATGATTACGCCCATCATCCTGATGAAATACGGGCTTCAATCAATTCCGTGAAGGCTCTGTATCCGGGTCGGCGGGTGACGGTCGCATTCCAACCTCACCTCTATTCGCGCACACGTGATTTCGCCCCGCAATTTGCCGAAGCTTTGTCGCTCGCCGATGAGGTGATATTGCTCGACATATATCCTGCGCGTGAAGAGCCTATAGCCGGTGTTACGTCGAAAATAATCTTTGACAAACTGACTGTTGCGGATAAAGAAATGATTGTTAAGCAGGATTTGATAAAAACGATAAAAAATCGTAACTTTGAAATCTTGTTGACGGTAGGCGCCGGCGATATTTGCAATTATCTCCCCGAAATAGTCCGTGCCGTAACTTTGACATGACAATGAAGATATTACGCGTCATATTATCCATCGTGCTTCTGGCTTATCTTGTTGTGGCCGTTTCGTGGTCGCGCAATCAGTCGGCGACGGAATTGTGCCGCGGAATAGTTGTCGACCCTATTGAATCACGTTTTGTGACCTCAAAGGAGATTGCCCGGGAATTGGGACCCCTGCCTGAGCAGTCGCTGAAAATGCGGATTCATCAGATTAATACCGACAGTATTGAGCGTATGCTGGCGGCGATCGACAATATCGAACGGGTGAGATGTATTGTCACCACCGACAATCGTATTCATGTGGCGGTAGATCCGTTGGAGCCGGTGGCGCGCATATTTGACTGTGACAGCTCTTATTATATAAACCGGGCCGGTAAACGCATATCGGCTAATGCCCGTTATCATTCCGATGTGCCTATTGTGTCGGGCGCGTTCACAAAAGATTTTCCTCCCACCGATATTTTGCCGTTAGTGTCTTTTTTAAACAGTGATTCCACATGGTCTACGCTGGTTACCCACATTAAGGCTTCTGACCCGCACAATGTGCTTCTTGTGCCGATGATCCATGGCCATGTGATTAATATCGGCGATATGGAGAATCTGGATGATAAATTTGACCGGTTGCGTATCGCATATAAAAAAATATTGCCCGTGAAAGGGTGGGATTTCTATGACACGCTTTCCGTGAAGTGGCGCGGGCAGGTCGTAGCGACCCGACGAGTGAAAAAACTGCATAAAGCCATCAGCACGGTCGATATTGAGGCCGAGCAAGAGCTTCCCGACTTAGGGACGATGATGGTCGACAATTGATAATAACTATTTCGCATCATTATATTAATCATGGGACCTAAATACATTGCCGCACTTGAAATAGGGAGTTCGCATATCAGAGCCGCAGTAGGCTCAGTGGATGATTCCGGTACATTGACGCTTCTCGCCGTCGAGGAGGAAACAGCCGTTGATGTCGTGCGTTACGGCATTATTCAGAATGTCGATGAATTGAGTAACCGTATCCGATTGCTCATACGGCGTCTTGAAAATCATAATGTGGTGTCTCCCCGCAAAATAAAAAGCGTGTATGTGTCGCTTGGAGGCCGGTCGCTCATGACCACATCCCGTCAAGTGGTGCGTCAATATAATGATGAGACTGAGATAACATTGAAGATCGTGGAGCAGATAAAGGAGGAGGCTAAGGCGAGCGGATTGTCGGATCGTACAGTGGTCGAAGTGCTGCCACGAGGATTTGTGGTCGATAATCTGGAATGTTATACTCCCGTTGGGACTTTCGGCAAAAATATTGTCGCCGATATAAACCTCATTACCTGCAAGCCCAAGATCCTTCGTAATATAGAATTGGCGTTAAGTAAATTGCAGAATATTACCATAAAAGCGAGCTATGTGCGTCAACTTGCGATAGCCGACATGGTGTTGACTGCTGATGAACGCCAGCTTGGATGTATGCTTGTCGATTTTGGAGCTGAGACCACGACCGTGTCGATTTACAAGAATGGCACATTAAGGTATCTTGCCACATTGCCGTTGGGCTCGCGTAACATAACTCGCGATATAATGGCGTTGCAAAACACTGAAGAACGGGCTGAAGAAATAAAACGGGCTATAGGTGACGCTGTCAATGCCGAGCCAAGTTACCATAAGCATGATTTCGACGGTGATCCCGTCGAGGTTAATAATTTTATCCGCGCTCGCGCCGAGGAGATCGCTGTCAATATAATGGAGCAGGCTAAATACGCCGACTACACGTTTACATCTGATTTTGCCGGTGGCATAATACTTGTTGGCGCCGGAGCGAAGCTGAAAGGATTCACCGAGCTGCTTGCGAAGCAAAGCGGTGTAAAGGTGCGTCTTGGAAGTATTCCTAACACCATGCGCATCTTGGATCCGCGCTTGCAAGGCTTTGAAATGATCGATATCGTGGCGCTCCTCAATAAAGCGGCGTCTGAAAATCCTGAAGAGTGTATGGAGGCGGTTGCGCCGATTCAGCCTCAGGTAGATGAGGTTGACCCGTTTGATGAAGGCCCCGGACCGCAGCCCATCAAGGGCGCTAAAAAAGAGCGTGAACCCATTGCGGAAGGCGGACAATCAGGATTCCGGACGAAGATGTGGGAGCGGCTACGTCGAATGGGTGAGAATATCTTCAATGATCCCGACGGTGATTGATTTACTATATCAATAAATGTGAAACAAAAAACTTGACCCAAAATGGAGCCAAATAATATACCAACCATGGATGATGCCGGTTTCTACCCGGGCAAACCGATGGATACGATCATTAAAGTTGTCGGAGTCGGCGGCGGCGGCTGCAATGCCGTTGAGCACATGTATAAACAGAACATTGAGAATGTCTCGTTTGTGATTCTGAATACCGACCGCCAGCAATTGAACAACTTGAGTGTGCCTCAACGGGTGGAGATCGGCAACGGTCTCGGCGCCGGAAATAAACCGGAAATCGCGCGGAAGGCCGCTGAGGAGGCTGCCGATCGCATTGCGGAGCTTTTCGAAGACAAGACTAAGATGGTGTTTATTACCGGCGGTATGGGAGGCGGCACCGGCACGGGAGCGGCGCCTGTGGTTGCCAGAATAGCGCGCGAAAAGGGGTTGCTGACTGTCGGAATCGTCACGATACCTTTCCTTTTTGAGGGTCTTCCAAAGATAAAGAAAGCGTTGCTCGGCGTGGAAGAGATGGGTAAATATGTGGATGCGTTGCTCGTGATCAATAATCAGCGATTGCCTGACATATATCCCGACTATAGTTTCGTCAACGCGTTTGATAAGGCCGACGACACGCTTACCACCGCGGCCCGTAGTATTTCGGAATTGATTACAAGTAATGGGCGTATAAATCTCGACTTTAATGACGTTGACACGACACTGCGCAACGGTGGCGCGTCGATAATATCTACGGGTTATGGTGAGGGAGAAGGCCGCGTGACAAAGGCTATTGAGGATGCGTTGAAATCCCCTTTGTTGCGTGACACCGACATTATGACCTCTAAGAAATTGTTGTTCAATCTTTATTTTAATCCTGAAGCCGAGACGCCCCTCATGGCGAAAGAGACCGATGAGTTGACCACATTTATTAATGGCATTGATGAAGAGGTTGACGTGATATGGGGCGCCGCTTACGACAAGTCGTTGGGGGATAGGGTTAAAATAACTATTTTGGCTGCCGGATTCCAATTGTCGGTGGATAATGGCAAGAAGCAACCGGCTCCTGTGAAATTTGGCGGTAATGGCAAGATGCTCGAGCCTGAAGTTGACATAGAGCAAGAGTATGGAGCCGGCGCCGCAGCCAAGATGCGCGAGAGTAAATTCAGGTCGAGATTTATTGTGATGACTCCTTCGCAGATGGACGATGATATGTTTATTGACGCGATAGAGAAGAGTCCCACATATAATCGTGACAAGGAGAAATCATCAAAAATAAAGGAGCTTGGGAAGGTCGCAGCCGCTCCCGGAACGGCTCAAAAGGAGGCGCCTAAATCCAATCCTCAGCCACCACATGACGGAGGCGCCACCATCGTTTGGTAACCTCCCGGCATTACCAATTAGTCTAATTAGTCCAATTGGCTCAATTCAACCCAATTGATTGCAGGTCGAATCCGGCAGGATTCATCTGTCGGTAGCCGGGGGTTAAGCGCAGCGTACCCCCGGGAGCGAGATCCCCAAATAATTGAATCTGAAAGATTCATCCTAATTGTGCAGAAAAAGGGGAATAAAAAAGGGAAGCGCAATGGCTTCCCTTATGTGTTAGGCCGATATTATCGGCGAGATGTGCGGATTAGCGGTTGATGTACTTTTTGCCGTTTTTGATAACGATGCCTTTGTAGTTCTCATCAACACGGATACCCTGAAGGTTGTAGATAGGAGCGTTCTCGTCCTCAACAGAAACAGTTACATCCTGAATGCCATCAGTTTCAGTTTCAGTTTCGATGACTTCGATAAAGTAAAGGTGGCAACCGTTGGTATTGTACACCTGGATGTCGGTTG
>CAZELD010000028.1:0-26646 GCA_964512855.1 uncultured Muribaculum sp. | reverse complement strand
AATTAAGATGGTGATTTTTAGTTACCATCGCCTAATAAAATTTTCGAATGAAAAAGTTATATATCGCCATTCTTGTGGCATTAGTATTGTGGACTATAATGTTTTCACCCGCCACGGCTCCTCATGTTAACTTATGGCTTGTGATGACAATGGCTGCAGTTGTGTTGACTTCGATGGCCGCCAGTTTCAGTGATTGGTATCGCCGCATACGTTTCTCTGCGTCAGATGTTGTAATCGGGATTGCAAGCGCGGCGGCATTGTGGGGCGTTTTCTGGGTTGGCGACAAGTTGTCGCAGCTTATGTTCAACTTCGCGCGGCCTGAAGTGAATGCGATATACTCATTTAAGGAGTCAATTTCTCCTTGGCTTTTGTCGTTGTTGCTGCTGTTTATAATCGGACCGGCGGAGGAGATATTTTGGCGAGGATATGTACAGCATAAGATGGCGTCGAAATGGGGGCAGTCAATGGGCTTCTTAATGGCTACAGCGGTTTATGCGCTTGTTCATGCCGGATCTTGCAATTTCATGCTCGTAATGGCGGCGTTGGTCGCTGGAGGATTTTGGGGGTTAATCTATCGGTTTTATCCTAACCGCCTTGGCGCTCTTGTCATTTCCCACGCAGTGTGGGATGCCGCCGTCTTCGTCTGGTTCCCTATTTGATTATAAATGATAAGTAAAGGAAAAAGCAGAAAATAGATTCTACTAATCTATCTTCTGCTTTTTTGTGTCATATTGTATCTATCTACAATTTTGACACCGTCCCGGTCTTTTTTTCCCTTAGAACCACCGGAAACAGAATACTAAATGTGTTTTGCCGTTTGGAATTGTCCTATTTGTATGTGAATTGTGCGTTGGCGCGTATGTCAGTGCTTGATGTTCCGATGAGGACTTTGAATTTACCCGGTTCAGCAATCCATTCATGAGCCTTGTCATCGAAAAATTTGAGAGCTTCAGGTGTGATGGTGAATTTCACATCTTTTGTTTCTCCCGGTTTGAGGTTTATCTTCTTGAATTCCTTGAGTTCTTTTACCGGACGCGGAAGCGATGACTTTTCATCGGAGATATAGAGTTGCACCACTTCTTTTCCTTCGCGGGAACCCGTGTTAGTAACCGGAATTGTAACAGTCAGTGTCCCGTCAACATTCATTTCGTTAGAAGATAAGACCGGCTTGCCATATTCAAATGTGGTGTAGCTCAATCCATGGCCAAACGGAAACAGTGCGGGTATTTTCTTTGTGTCATGCCAACGATAGCCCACGAAAATGTCTTCGAGATACTCCTGTTCCGGATTTTTACCCACATTAACATCGGCTCCTGCAAGATCAGAAGCGGCATTTCCTCCATTGGTGGCCAATTCTATGCCGGGATAAGATCTTTCTCCGAAGTGGTGCGCGCCGTTGTCTTCAAGCTTGCGTGGGAATGAGAATGGCAGCTTGCCGCTCGGATTTGTTTTGCCTGAAATCACATCTACCATCGATGGGCCTATCATCGTGCCAAGATACCAACTTTGAAGAACTGCCGGAACCTTGTCGATCCATGGCATTGCGTACGCATTGCCCGAAATGTTTGCTACTACGATATTAGGATTGACTGCCGCCAACTCTTCGATAATTTCATCTTGTCCCCACGGGAGGTTGTATTCACGGCGGTCAGAGGCCTCGCAATCCTGAAATCCATTCTTGTTTAGACCGCCTATAAAAATCACGGCATCCACACCTTTCGCCATTTCAACTGCCTGAACGCGTAGTGAATCCAAAATAGCGGGAGAAATGATGTCTTCTTTCTCATACATAGCACGGCCTGTGCGGTAGCCTTCGGCATATTTAACTCCGTCGCCATATACAGCCTTAATCGCATCAAGGGGTGAGTACATATCTTTTACCTTCAACTCGGAAGAGCCGCCGCCCTGGTTGAGCGGACGCACGGCATTTTCACCTACAACAAGTATGTTACGGTATTTTGCCGGGTCAAGCGGAAGGATGCCGCTGTTTTTTAAAAGCACAATCGCCTCGTCGCCAATCTGCTTGGCAGCGGCATAATGCTCGGGAGATGTGATTGATCCGAACGGTTTGTCGGTATTCATCGCTGTGCGGAAAATTAGGCGCAGGATATTGCGCGCTTTAGCATCAATGGTTGAATCGGGCACCTCACCTTTTTGCAACATTTCAAGGTAAGGTTTCCCGAGGTAATAATCATCAAAAGTGAATTCGCTTTCGCTGGTCAAACCATTGGTGAACGATCCCATCTCTATGTCAAGTCCGTTGAGCGCGGCTTCTTTTGTGTCGTGAGCGCCGCCCCAGTCGGTAATCACAACGCCGTCAAAACCCCATTCGTCACGGAGAATTTTGTTGAGTAGACGGTCATTGTGGCAGCAATGTTGGTTCCAAATCTGGTTGTATGCTCCCATTATTGACCATGCTTTACCTTCCTGTACTGCTTTTTTGAATGCGGGAAGATATATTTCATAAAGCGCGCGGTCTGAAAGAACCACGTTGACGTTGCCGCGCCATTTTTCCTGATTGTTAAGCGCGAAATGCTTCACACAGGCAGCCACGCCGTTTTTCTGAAGTTCCTGAATATATGGAACCACCATTTCTCCGGCAAGGTAAGGATCTTCACCCATATATTCAAAATTGCGGCCATTGAGCGGTGTGCGGTATATGTTTACGCCGGGGCCGAGCAGCACATCCTTTTTACGGAAACGAGCCTCTTCGCCAACATTTTTACCGTATATAGCCGACATTTCCGGATTCCATGTGGCTGCGAGAGCCGTCAATGCCGGAAAAGCTGTGATTGAATCGTTTTTCCAATTGGAGTAGCCCCAGTCATTCCAATTTATCTCAGCGCGCACGCCATGAGGGCCGTCGCTCATCCACAATTCTGGGATACCGAGACGTGGCACTCCCGGGCTTGAGAATTTTCCCTGCGCGTGACACATCTTAACTTTTTCCTCAAGGTGCATTCGAGAGAGGGCGTCATCGATGCGGTCTTCTATAGGCTTGGTTTGGTCGAGATAGACCGGTTGTTGCGCAATGGCTACTGCTGAAGACGTGAGAGCCATAGAAAGTAGTATGGTTTTAAAGTTCATAAGAATTAAATTAGTGTTTGGTCTTTATGATTGATTTAACCTCTGAAAGGCCCGGTGATGTCGCATTTATGGTGATATTGCCATCATCACCGTTATTTTGGACTATGAGCAACGCCTTGCCATTAAACGCCTTGCGTTTGTCAGCTTTGAATCGCTCAAGGGAAATGGGTGAACCGTTGTCAACGCCGGCATTGAATCCTGATCCGTTAACGGTGAAAGTTATCTCATTATCTGCGATAGGACAAATATTTCCTCCGCTGTCAACAATTTCCGCTGTAACGTAACACAAATCTTTCCCATCGGCCAAAATTTCCGTGCGGTCAGGGGTAAGCTTTATGCCGCTTGGTTGTCCGGCGGTTTTTATTTCTCTGCGAGCCACCTCTTTCCCATCTTTACGGCTAACAATCGACACTGTGCCGGGATGATAGGTAACCCGCCATGAAGAGTGATAATTGCCTTTTTCAGGCTTACGTACCCCCTGAGACTCGCCATTTACAAACAGTTCCACTTCATCGGCGTTGTTGTAATAGGCCCACATATCGATCTCCTGCCCGTCTTCCCAATTCCAATGTGGGAATAGATGCAACACAGTTTTGTCGGGGCGCCATTGGCTCTGATACATATAATAGACATCTTTGGGGAATCCTGCAAGGTCTACGATGCCGAAATATGAGCTTCTTGCCGGCCATCCGTAGGGAGTGGGCTCTCCGATATAATCAAAACCGGTCCAGATGAACTGCCCCATGATGAAATCGTTTTCCTCGACATGGCGCAGTGTGCCTTCATGCGTATTGCCCCAGGGCGCGTGGCAGTTGTCGTACGAAGAGCAGGAGAAAGATTCATCGAAGAAAGGTATGTCCCAGCGTTTGGGCCATATATATATGCTATCGGACGGCATACGGTAATAACCTCTTGTCATGAGCACTGAAACGCTTTCTGTGATGATGAACGGTTTACCCGGGAAATTCTTGGGGACATCCTTAAACCAATCGTCATGATAGTTGTACCCGATTATGTCGAGCGCTTCCGACCTAAACAGGTGATTGCCGGGATTCGGCTCGTTGCATCCGGCGGTAACAGGGCGTGACGGATCGTTTTGACGTACCATATCGGCCAGTTTTTTTGTTAGAAGAGAGTTTACCGACATCTCCCCTTCGGCTGCGAGCATCTCTTTGCTATGGCCGAAATTCAATATTAGATTGGCTTGCTCCAGCGATAGTGTGTCGGCTTTAGCGTCGCTCCACTGTTCAAGCACTTCGTTGCCGATGCTCCACATGAACACTGATGGGTGGTTGCGGTCGCGTTTCACTAAATCAGTCAGATCCCGTTCATGCCATTCATCGAAGTACCGCGCGTAGTCATGTTCGGTCTTTTTCTTGCGCCACATATCGAAAGTTTCATCCATCACCATTAATCCCATGCTGTCGCAGAGTTGGAGCAGTTCAGGAGCCGGAGGATTATGTGAACACCTTATTGCATTCACGCCCATCTCTTTCATTATTTCGAGTTGACGCTCTATGGCGCGGCGGTTGACAACGGCTCCAAGAGCGCCTGCGTCATGATGCAGACACACGCCGTTTATTTTCATTGATTTGCCATTGAGCGAGAATCCTTTCTCTGCATCAAATTCAAATGTGCGGAATCCGGTGACAGTCTTGTATGTGTCGAGAATCTTGCCCGATGCGGCGTCTTTGATCGTTGTGACTAACGTGTATCGGTTAGGTGTGTCAGTACTCCATAAATCGGGATTTTTAACTGTTAACTGCGACTTAAGCTCAGCGATGCTGTCGGAATTGAGCAAATTAACCGTTTCTTCCGCGATTTGAGCCACTTTTTTCCCTTTTGGATTCAGAAGAGTGGAATATACTTTCACTGCGACATTCTCACCGCTGTTGTTCTCAATTTCGGTTGTGATGTCGACAATTCCGTTGTCGCCTGAAACGGTTGTGACAACAGCTTGCCCCCATTGCGCCGCGTGAATAGGGTCAATGACGCGCATCCACACATTACGGTATATGCCGCATCCTGAGTACCAGCGTGAATTGGGTTGCTCGGCATTGTCCACTTTTACTGCGATGACGTTATCCTCACCATATTTAACGTAGGGTGTGATGTTGTAGCTGAAAGAGGCGTATCCGTAGGGGCGGGTGCCGAGATAGTGGCCGTTTACATAAACCGATGAATTCATGTAGGCGCCATCGAAATCGATATAAATCTCTTTGCCTTTGTCCGATTCCGGTACGGTGAAATTCTTGCGGTACCACCCGATTCCGCCAGGCAAGGCTCCGCCTCCGGTTCCTGAGGGATTGCTTTCGTTGAAATCGCCCTCAATGGCCCAGTCGTGGGGCAAGTTGAGTTGACGCCAATTGCTATCATTATATGATGGATCCGCGATGCTGTCATTGTTGATTAAGGCAAACCGCCACCCCGAATTAAACTCTTTTCGAGATGATTCAGTGGCGTCGGCGCTTTTCTGGCAACTCGTGAAAGCCGTCAGAATCAAAATATATACTATGAACTTGAATTTGAATATGCTCATGAAATGTGTGGATTAAAGGTTGATTTTAATCTCTGTTCCGTTGTATTCGACGAGTTTTCCTTTAGCTTTAATGGGGTTAGCCACCGGATGAGCGGCGTCGATTAATACTACATTGAACTGGCGCGCGGCTTTCATTCCAAGATACTCTCCTTGGCGATTGCCGATAGTGAGTGTAGAGGCGGCGTTGTCATAGGAGAGCGGGATTTTGGCGAATTGGCCTTTCTCGTAGTTGTAATTTATTCCTTCGTCCTCATAGAGGGTAAATTTCCCATCTTTACCGGCATATACGAGAAGCGTGACCGGTTCTGTTGATTCTTCAGCCGTTGATTGGATGTCTCCGCCGACCGGTATTATGGAGCCGGCGCGCACAAACAGCGGTATCTGCTCGTATGGGGCTGCGACATCGAGTGTTTGGCCGCCTTCAATAGCTTTCCCTGTATAGAAATTATACCATAGGTTGCCGCTTGGGAAATATACTTCTCGATTGCGCGCGCCGTACTTGTAGACCGGAGCCACCATGAAAGCCGGTCCGAACATATATTGATCCTTTATGTCTCGCACGTTTGCGTCATTTGCGAAGTCCATCACCATCGGACGCATGATGGTGTAATCATCGAAGTGGGTCATGCCGGCGAGAGAGTAGATGTATGGCATGAGGTTGTAACGAAGTTTGGTATAATAAAGAATCGATTTGTAGGCGGGATGTCCTTCCGGAGCTATGTTGTAGATCTCTCGGAAAGGATATTGGCCATGAGCGCGGAATAGCGGGGAGAAGGCTCCGAATTGATACCAACGGGTGTTCAATTCACGCCATTCCTTCATGTCGTCGTTTTCTTTTCCCGTTTTGTGGAATTCTTTTTCGCCTGCCACATAACGATCCTCCACGCAGAATCCGCCGATATCCATAGTCCACCAGGGAATACCGCTTATCGAGAAGTTAAGTCCGGCTGCGATCTGCGCCTCCATGTCTTCCCAACGTGTAGCTATGTCGCCGCTCCATGTGGCGGTTGAATAGCGCTGTTGTCCCGCAAATCCTGAGCGTGTCAGCAAAAACACGCGTTTATCGTTGTCGGTTCCGCGTTGTCCGTCATAAATCGCTTCGGCGTTCATAAGCGCGTAGGCGTTGAAATATTTGGCGGTGGGGCCAAGCGCGGTGGGGCCTGCGAGATCTTTGCGGTATTCAATATCTGTGCAATCGCGTATATTTGGCTCGCTGGCGTCCATCCACCAAGCGTCAATGCCGACAGGCGCATAATGATCTTCAATCTGGCTCCAGAAAAGCTTCCTTGCGCCTGGAGAATAAGCGTCATAGAATGATCCGAGGTAGCCGGGCCCTACCCAGTCGAGAATACTATCCTTGATAGCCTGCTGATACATCCATCCGTTTTTGTCAAACTCCTTGTAGTGTTCAGTGGTGGTATAGAATTTTGGCCAAACCGAGATCATCACCCGTCCGTTCATGTCGTGTATAGAATCCACCATACCTTTGGGATCGGGGAACCGTTCTTTGTCAAACTCATGGCTTCCCCATGAATCCTGTTTCCAGTGCAGCCAGTCGATAACTATGTTGTCAATGGGGATTTGCCGTTTACGAAATTCAGCAAGCGTGGATAATACTTCGTCCTGGGTGTTGTATTTTTCACGGCTTTGCCAATATCCCATAGCCCATTTCGGCATTATCGGAGCTTTTCCGGTGAGTTTGCGATAGCCCTTTATTACGTCGTCCATGTTATCGCCATAGACGAAATAGTAGTCAATCATATCTTGCATTTCACCCCACCATGTCATCTCTTTTCCATTGGGTTCATAGACGCGCAGTCCGCAATATGCCACGGCTCCATTTGGAATCCAATCTATTTTTAGTGGCACTCGCTTTCCGGCCTCAAGATTCACGGAGAACTTGTAGCTGTTAGGGTTCCATGCCGTGCGCCATCTTTCGGGCACAACCTCTTTCCCGTCGATTGTCACGGTCTGATAACCGGAATAATATAAAATGAATTTATATTCACCTGATTCTTTCGGCTCTATTTCGCCTTCGTATGTCACATGAGATCCGCTGTAAAGAAAATCCTCGGGCAGATTCACCACGTGTGAGAGATCGCCGCGTTTCAGATGCTCGAAATAGAGTTGCGGTTCGCGGCGCGTAAGTTCTTTCCCGTCTTTCTGAGTGTAAGTTCCGGTGAGCGCGCCCTCTTTACCTTCTTTGTCATATAGCGTGAACGCTTCGCCGAGTTGCATATATGGATTGGGATTTCCCCATCGCAGCAGTGAGTAACTGTCCCAAAGTATACCGTAGTTGTTTGAGGAAACGATGAATGGAACGGACACCTTGGTGTTGTACTGGAAAAGTTCCTCGTTCTTATGTTTGTAGTTGAATTCATTGCTTTGATGCTGTCCGAGGCCATACAATCCTTCATTGTCGTCAAGTGATTGGAAGCTTTGTGTCACGGTGAATCCGTCAGTTCCCTGTACATTTATAGGCTCGAAAGAGCGTCCTCCTTCTTCTTCGCATAGAATGGGCTTGCCGTTGAGGTCGTAGAATGACACTGCGCCGTTGTTGCGGTTGACTGTGGCTTTAAGCGCGGCGGTGGTAAGCGTAACCGACGAATCGTCAGCGGCAATGTTGAACGCTGTTTTCTCATTATTGTCAACAACGATCAAGCTGCTGTCGGAAGAAAAATTTCCGGTAGCCGATGCCGATACCCTGATGATTTTGTCATCGATCACTTTGAGGCGCACCTTTGACGCTCCCTTGTCAACCTTGTCGTTGACACTGACGATTACACCGTCGGAAATTTTTTCATAGCCAGATGTCGAGCATCCGAATGTTGCCAAAGCGAACGCCGATAGCACGGACATGGTAAAAGCAGTTCTCATACAGTTACGGTATTTCAAATTAAGATTGTGTATAATAGACGAATGCGTAAAAATCGTTATTTGCAAATTTACGACTTTTACGCATCCTCTATGTTCTTAATAAGGGTATGAAATGTTATATACCCTCCCTCTTTTGATACTCCGAAGGGAGCATTCCGTATTCTTCTTGGAAATATCGGCTAAAATATTTAGGATTGTTAAAACCAAGCTTGTAGGCGATCTCCGAAATGTTGAGCTGGCTTTCTCTCAGATATTGCGCGGCGCGTTTAAGTCTCAGGATACGAATGAATTCAATCGGAGTCTTACCTGTGAGCTTAAGGATTTTCTTATAAAGGTGTACGCGGCTCATGCCTAAAGCGCGGCTCAACTCCTCCACACTCAAATCACTGCGCGAAATGTTGTCTTCAACATATTTTTTCGCCTTGTTTATAAACTGCTCGTCGAGCGGCGTTATTTCAATGGGGGCAGGTTCCGGGTTTATGACGGAGTGCCGCGGCGATTTGTTTTCGGAGCGTTCGATGAGTTTTTTGATTTTCACTTTTAGCACGTCGTTGTTGAACGGTTTTGTGACATAGTCGTCGGCGCCGTGGCTGAGTCCCTCGATTTCTGATCCGGTGTCGTTCTTGGCCGTGAGTATGATTACCGGTATGTTGCGTGTTTCACGGTCGGTTTTTACTCGTCGGCATAATTCAATTCCGTCCATTCTCGGCATCATGAGATCGCTGAGAATCACATCGACGTGATGGCCTTTCAGGAGGTCTATCGCTTCAAGGCCGTCGTAAGCTTCAATTACGGTATAGTCGCTTGACAATTCCGACTTAAGGAAGTTGACCATGTCGTAATTGTCGTCGACCACAAGCACAACGGGCTTCGCCGTTATATTTGATGATGCCAACGAGTCGCTGGCAGGCAGTTCCGGAATATCGAATTTGCGTATGGCTGATTTTATCGGAATCTCAATGGTGAATGTTGATCCGCCTCCCGGAGTGTCGGTCACCGAAACAGTGCCTTTGTGCAGAGCCACATATTCATCCACAAGGCTAAGCCCGATACCGGTGCCGGTCTCTCCGTCGCTCCCCTTGGAGTGGCGGCTTTGGTAGTAGCGTTGAAATATGAGTTCCTTTTCGTCGTCGGCTATTCCGCAACCGGTATCGGCTACCGTGATGCGCAGTTTGTTGTCATGCGTATCCAATATCAGGTCGATTTTGCCTCCGCGCGGAGTGAACTTGATGGCGTTTGACAGAAGGTTTGACACGATTTTGTTGAGTTTGTCTTCATCAAATTCCATGTCGATTCGCTCAGCCGACGTCTTGAATCCTAAAAGAATCTCTTTGCGTTCTGCTTGCGCGATGAATGAATCGAGGATTGATCGGATGAAGCTAACGGCGTCGCCGGTGGTTCCGGTGTATTTCAGCGCGTTCTCCTCGTTTTTCCGGAAGTCAAGCAATTGGTTTACGAGCGTCAAGAGTCTTTTGGCGTTGCTATGTACGATTTGTAGACGGTCTTTTATCTGTCGGTCGGTCGATTCTCTCAGCATTGATTCCACCGGCGATATGATGAGCGTCAACGGAGTGCGCAGTTCATGGCTCACATTAGTGAAGAACGTATCTTTCATTCGGGCGAGTTCTTCTTGTTTTTTTGCGTCTTCTGCTTTCTTCACCTCCTGTATCTTGCGGTTTTCCGCGCGTTTCATCGCTCTGTAGAGCAGCCATGCGATTAAAGCCGCTAAGGCGATATAGATGAGCCATGCCCATATTGTGGCCCAGAAAGGAGGTTTCACAATGATTTCTATGCTTCTTTCGCTGGCGCTCACAACGCCGTCATTGTTCATCGCTTTTACGTGGAGATTGTATTTTCCCGGCGAAAGATTTGTGAATGTGGCCTGATGTATTCCCGGCCGACACTCAATCCAGTCTTTGTCCATTCCCTCCAGCTTATAATAATATGAAGTGGAACCCGGTTGCACGTAGTTGTCGGCGGCAAAGCCGATGGTGAAGCTGTTGTGGCGCGGGCTGAGTGTTATTTTTTCCGCATGGTTGAGCGACTTCTCAAGGATTATTTGGCCGTCATACTTTTGACCCGCTTTTATCTCGGTGTTGCCAAGGTACAAGCCGGTAAAAAGTATGTCGGGGCTTGTGAGATTATAGCGGATGTTGGCGGGCGACACGTAGCTTAATCCGTATGGGCCGCCTATCACGATGTCGCCATTATTCATTTTCGCAAGTGAGCGTTGGTTATAGGCCGCATTTTGCAAGCCGTCGCTATTAGCGTAAATGTGATTGCTGAATTCGTAGCCGTCGCCATTGGCAGCCCTATCCACGCTGACCGAGATGACTGCGCCGTCAATTGACACCCACATCTTTCCGGTGTTATCCTCTATTACTCCGAGCGCATAGTTGGCGGCTGAGTTGGTAGATAGCGGCACCTCATAAATAGCGCCTTTCGCAGGATCATATACGTCAAGCTCCCTGTCGGTCGCTATCCATAGCAATCCTCTGCTATCGTAGAACACCTGGCTCACATAGTAGTTTTCGCCGTCACGGCGGCTATTGTCAAATCGAGTTATGGTTCCTGTGGCGGGATTGTAGACGAAAAGCCCCACAGTGGCGCCTATGTATATTTTCCCATTGTCGCCTCGGCATAGCGATATTATGTAGTCGGTTTCAAGACCGCTATCGGCGATAGTGAATTTTTTTGTCTCACGGGTGATCGGATTTATTAGCAACAGTCCTTTTCCGAGCGTTCCTACCCATATAGTGTTATCGGTATTTTCGAGCACAGTCCACACGTTTTCCGTTTCGATCCCATAGGCTGTTCCGTAGTGTATGAATGAACCGTTTTTGAATTTTTTCAGACCGCCATTGTATGTTCCCACCCATATCCCTCCATCGGAAGAGGGCACTAATGTGGTGATTGGCGCGGGCTTGGCTCCGTCGGCGGCATCATAATATGAGGTTATTTTCCCGGTAGACCGGTCAAACAGCTTGAGGCCGTCGCTGTCAGTCCCTATCCAGCACGTGTCGCCTTGTCCCGGGGCGGAGCAATTGACGTCTTCAAGAGGCACGAGCCCAAATTTGAACTCGCTCTCGTTATAAGCGGAAACGCCTTTTTTCTGTGTCCCTATCCACACGTTGCCGTCGTCATCAGTGATAATCGTGCTTATCGAGTT
The DNA here is from genome assembly GCA_964512855.1 of uncultured Muribaculum sp. GTDB lineage: Bacteria > Bacteroidota > Bacteroidia > Bacteroidales > Muribaculaceae > Muribaculum. The sequence goes on along the minus strand of CAZELD010000028.1, from coordinate 14,974 downwards.
ATTGCCAAGTCCGTCAGGATCGGCGGGATTCATGACGATATGCTCCAGATTTCCGCCTCGGTCTATGACGATGATTCCTTCATTGTCGAGTCCGAGCCAAATGTTTCCGGAGCAATCTTGAGCCACCGCTCTTACGATTGGCGCGTCTTTACCGGAGGGTATTGGCGCGTCTTCCCACATTTTTGCCATTGGATTGTAGACCCACAATCCTTTGTCGCCATATATCCATAGCCTGCCGTTGTTGTCGGCGGTCATTTTAAACTCGTTGGGTTGTTGTCCTGTCGCATCCTTTATCCGGTTGTCGGTGTGGATGACCTCGTTGTTCTGATTAACGATATACAGAGCGCCGAGATTATCGAGTATGGCGACGCTGTTTAACCTGGGGATTCCCACGATGTCATTGATGGATTGCCCGTTGTCAGCTATCCCTTTGACTTTCGACGCTTTACCGGTTGAAAAGCAATAAAGGCCCTTGTCGGCGATATGAAACCATATGCATCCATCGGCAATATACATTGACTGCGGAGAGCTTTCAATTCCCATCATCCGGAATGTTTCACTTGGGTTGTTGTCGAAAGTGTCGGTTTCCGGATCATATTTTATGTATGAATCACCCGAATGAATCCAGATATCGCCTCTTGGATCCTGTTTTATCCCGTTTATATAAGTGTATTTGAGCGATGTCGAATCGCCGGGTATGTCACGGTATTGCTTGACCGAGTATCCGTCATAGCGATTTAATCCTGTGGGAGTCCCTATCCACAGGAACCCGTCGCGGTCTTTGAGCAGGGCGTTGATTTTGTTGTGGGATAATCCGTCCTGAGCCTCTATGCGGCTGAACCGATAGTTCCCGGCATAGAGTATCCCTGATAGCGCCAGTAGTATAAAAGCAGTAGATAGCCGTAGATAGTGCATGATATTATTAGGTTTAGGCTTAGATTACAAAAATATGAATATCTTTTGCATTTAACAAACAAAGTTATGCTAAAAAAGATTTATGGTTTATGACATTTATTCGCCCATGATTAACATTATATCACCATTAATATAACATTTTCAGCTTCATGTTTAGCAAAATATACCTAATAGAACTACTTTTAACGTGGCGTATTTTGTGAATATCAGTTAAATTTGCGTATTACTATTAGTGCCGTCATGGATAACTGATGTAAATACCAGATGAAAGAAAGACAACAAATACTTTAATATCTACCTAACCTAAAAAACAAAAAACTCAATGGGAAAGAAACTAATGGATTATTGCCGGGAGTCACGATTGCTCCGGACTGCCTTGGTGACCTTGTGCCTTTTGGCCTGTGTGGGGCTCGCTAATGCGGAGCCAGTCACGGTGTCGGGTACTGTGACCTCTGCTGCTGACGGCGAGCCTCTCATCGGAGTTACCGTTCAAGTTAAGGGAACATCGGTCGGAACGACCACCGATATTGACGGTAACTATGTTATTAAAGCTGAGAGGGGGGCCACTCTTTCGTTCTCTTATGTCGGAATGCAGCCGCGTGAAGAGGTTGTGACCTCTGATAAGATTGACGTATCGCTTCTTGAAAATGCTGAAGTGCTCGATGAAGTGGTTGTGGTCGGCTATGGCGTGCAGAAAAAGAAACTCGTCACCGGAGCCACCGCTCAGATTAAAGGTGATGACATCGCTAAGCTGAACACCGCCAGCCCGCTGCAAGCTATGCAGGGACAGCTTCCCGGCGTCAATATCGCTTCTGAATCGGGACAGCCCGGTTCGAGCATGAAAGTGACGATCCGCGGTCTTGGCACTACCGGCAACTCTTCGCCGCTTTACCTTATTGACGGCGTTCCCGGAGACATATCTACGTTGAATCCCGCTGATATCGAATCGATCGACGTCCTTAAGGACGCAGCTTCCGCAGCCATTTATGGCGCGCAAGCTGCAAATGGTGTAGTACTCGTCACCACTCGTTCCGGTAAAGAGGGACGCGCCAAAGTAACTTTCGACGGATACTTCGGATGGCAGAGCGCTCCTAAAAAAATGAAGATGCTCAATGCCGCCGAATACATGACGATTCAGGATGAATCAATGCTCAACTCCGGTTCCGCGCCATACGACTGGGGTTCGTTCAAAAGCATCTGGAACTATGATGCCGACGGTCAGCCGACGAGTGTGATCGATACTGACTGGATCGATCAGATGTTTAAAGACAATGCCATTACGCAGAGCTACACTATCGGCGTTACCGGCGGTTCGGCGACCAACACATACGCCGTGTCTCTCGGATATATAAATCAGGAGGGTATCGTAGGAGGAAAGGATGTTTCCGATTATTCTCGCTACAATTTCCGCATTAACTCTGACCATAAGCTTTTCGACGATATTTTGACTGTCGGCGAGCAGGTGTCGTTCGCATACGTGAAGAGCACCGGCATCGGCGTGGGCAACCAGTACAACAATACCCTGCGCGGGGCGTTTGACATGACTCCTCTCGCGCCTGTCTATAGCGACAACGGGAAGTTTGGCTCTCCTTACAATGACACATCCGATTCTGATTGGTACACCACCGAAGGCAACCCCTACGGAGCCATGATGACTAATACAAACAATCAGACAAAGAGCGGCAACTTCACCGGAAACGTCTATGCTCAGGTTGAGCCGATCAAAAATCTCAGAGTGAAAACAGTGTTCGGTCTGCAATACAATAGCTCGGAATACCGCAGCTATACTCCGCTTTATCAGTTCTCACCCTACTCACAGAATCTTACCCAGACTAAAGTGTCGCAGAGCATGAACAATTACCTCTCTATGACATGGACTAATACCGTAAGCTACGACTGGAATATCAAGGAGCACGCGTTCAACGCCTTGTTGGGTATGGAATCGTTCCGTGATCAGGGCGCTTACATCGCCGCGGGCAACGCTTATCTTAAAGAGGGATTTGATTCATGGGAATATGCATGGGTGTCAAACGGAACAGCAGCTTCTACCTCCGACGGTCTTAGCGCCGCAGGCAATCCAAGTGATGAAACTCGCCGCGTGAGCTATTTCGGCCGTTTGGGATGGAACTGGATGGAGAAATATATGGTGAATGTCACCCTCCGTTGCGACGGATCCTCTAATTTTGCGAAAGGACACCGTTTCGGATGGTTCCCGTCGGTTTCTGCCGGTTGGAACATTTCAAGCGAATCATTCATGGAATCCACCCGCGGATGGCTCGACTTCTTGAAGATCCGCGCAAGCTGGGGACGTGTTGGTAATCAGAATATTGACCCCTATCAGTACCTTGCTCCTATTAAAAGTACAAATGTTCATTACTTCTTTGGACAATATCTTGGACAAAATGGCGTTTATAATACCGGATACGATACTGTGCTCGGCACAAATTGGGGCGCATACCCCAGCCGACTCGGCAATCAGGCCTTGTCTTGGGAAACTTCCGAGCAGACTGACTTCGGTTTTGACGCACGTTTGTTCAACAGCCGTCTTGGAGTCAACTTCGATTTTTATACCAAGAATACAAAGGACTGGCTCGTAGTAGCTCCGGTGCTTGCGACTGCCGGTACTGACGCGCCCTTTATCAATGGTGGTAATGTGAAGAACACAGGTGTCGAGTTTAACTTGACGTGGAATGATGTGATCGGCAAAGATTTCTCCTACAGTGTAGGCGTGAACGGCGCATTCAACCACAACAAGGTAGGCTCAATCCCCACAGAAGACGGAATTATCCACGGTAACTCTAACGAGTTGTATGACAACTCACTTGAATTCTACCGCGCTGAAAACGGAAAGCCGATCGGCTACTTCTGGGGTTATAAGACAGCAGGTATCTTCCAGAACCAGGAACAGATTGATAACTGGATCGCAGCAGGAAACGGCGTGCTTCAGGAATCAGTAGCTCCCGGCGATGTCATTTTCGTTGACATTGACCATAATGGCGTTATTGATGCTGATGATAAGGTCAATCTCGGCAACGGTATGCCTAAGTTCACCTACGGTTTCAATATCAACCTGTACTGGAAAAACTTCGACTTAGGCATCGTCGCTACCGGCGTTACCGGAAATAAACTGGTGCAGAGCTACCGCAATCAGAGCAATCAAAAGGCCAACTACACTACCCGTATCCTCGACCGCTGGACAGGGGAAGGCACTTCCAACACTATTCCCCGCGTGACGAACTCCAATATCAATTGGCAGTTCAGTGACCTTTATCTTCAGGACGGTGATTACCTGCGTATAAGCAATGTCACGATCGGCTACGACTTCGCGCCGCTGCTCAACCAGAAATGGTGCAGCCAGTGCCGCCTCTACTTCCAGGCTCAAAACTTGTTGACATTCACCAAGTATGACGGTATGGATCCGGAAATCGGCTATGGAACATCAAGTTGGGTATCGGGTGTAGACCTCGGATACTATCCGCGTCCCCGCACATTCCTCTTCGGTGTGAACCTTGCATTTTAATGAGTGAACCCTGACATTGAAAACGATAAAAAACTTTGAATATACAATGAATAGATTCAAAACAAATATATTGACCGTTTCGGCAGTGGCAGCCGCTCTTACTCTCGGCTCTTGCTCCGAAAGCTTCCTTGATGTATCATCAAAGACCGCATCGACCACGGGAAACTTCTATAAAACCGAGGGCGACGCATGGCGCGCTCTGATCGGCTGCTATGACGGATGGCGCCAGGTGTCATCGTCGCTTGGAGGCACAAGCTTCTATCTTATCTCTACCGTGATGAGCGACGAATGTTACGGCGCGACAGGTAGCGGTGACGGACGCTCATTCCAGGCCATCGACCAATTTGACCAAAGCCAGTCTCCGTCCGACCTTCAGATGCTTTCCGATAACTGGAAAATATACTACGCCGGTGTGTATCGCTGCAATGAGATGCTTCAACACACTTATGAGTGGAGTGATCCTTCCAATGAAGGACTTTATATGGGAGAGGCGCGCGCTCTCCGCGCATTCATGTATTTTGATATGGCGCGCACGTGGGGAAATATCCCCTTGTTCACTGCTCCCAGCGAGGATAACCGCGCGCAGGCCGATCCTGCCGAAGTGTACGCGTTGATTGTCGACGACTTGAAATATGCCGCAGCCAATATTCCGGCAAACGCCAACCTCGGGACTGATAATTTCGGACGTATCACCAAGTATGCCGCCGAAGCGATGCTCGCCCGCGTCTACTTGTTCTATACAGGATATTACGGAAAGGATCTCGGGTTTACTAATGAAGCCGGTGAAACTACCGGAACCTGCACTCAAGCTGAGGCTCTTGCTGCTGTCGAGGATGTGATTTCAAGCGGAAATTACAGTCTCGTGCCTAATTTCAAGAACCTTTGGCCAGCGGCATCGCTCATTCCTATTCCCGGAGAACTCGGTTGGGATTCTTCGTCAACTTATGCCGGCGATGCCAACTCGGAAGTGATTCTCGCGCAGAACTTCACTCCGACACAGGATTATGATGGCAATAACGATTCCAACCGTTGGCAGGTGATGATGGGAATGCGCTCGCTCAACGATGAGACCAATGGTTATGGTAAGGGTTGGGGCGCTTGTTCAGTGACTCCATATTATCTTGACGAATTCCTTCGCGGTGATTCACGTTACACCCCGTCGGTTATCGACCTCGAACAGGAGGGCGTAACCAATCTTGAAGGATGGCAAGCTTCGGTCAACGATTGGCGCGAATATACCGGATATACCGTTAAAAAGTACACTCCGATGGTATTTGGCAACGGAATGCCGGCCACTAACCCCACCGGAACTGCCGGATTCCAGGAGTGTAACGCGCAGCCATGGGTGATTATGCGTCTGGCCGACGTGCTTCTTATGGCCGCTGAGCTTGGATCGCCGCAAGGCGCGAATTACCTCAATCAGGTGCGTTCACGCGCAGGCCTTGGCTCAATCGCGCTCACCAAGCAGAATATTCTTGACGAACGCGCCCGCGAACTTGCGTTTGAGGGAATCCGTTACTGGGATCTTCTGCGTCAAGGCGTCGAAGTCATGGCTGATGCCGTTGTCGCCTCTGCCGGTTCGGTGCTCAATGGAGGCGTTGAGGGAACTGTCACTTACAATAGAGATAAAATTGTTAAAACAAAGGGTCTTAGCCAGATTCCTTTGGATCAGATAACTTTATCAAATGGCGTTCTTAAGCAGAACGAAGGCTGGTATTAATGAAAACACACTAAATATACTAACTGAACACCAATGAAGCTTAATTATTTTTATTCATTTCTTGCAGCCGCCGGCCTTCTGGCGATTACGTCGGCTTGCTCCGATGATGACTACAGCTTGGGATCAACAACCGTTACTCCCGAACAGCTCGTTCAAGGACAGGCTTTTGAAGTGAAGCCCGATGCTGAACGCCCCAATGTCATCCACCTTACTTCAAAGATGAAGGGAATGACCGCTCTGTGGACCACTCCCCAGGGTCGTTCTCAAAGCTCCGATTACACTATCGACCTCCCCTTTGCGGGCGACTATGAGGTGACTTTTGGCGTTATGACGCCTGCCGGTCCCGTATATGGCAATCCTTACACATTCAATGTGCCTGAGAATGACTTCTCGATGCTATCAGATGACATTTGGACCAATCTCGCAGGCGGCGTTGATGAAAACGGCAACAACACTCCTAAGAAGTGGGTGCCTATGGATAAGAGCTACGGCGTAGGCTACGGTTCTTCTCCGATGATGTATCTCGACCCTGACCATGTGAATAATGACGGCGTTGAAAATAAGGATTTGATGCTCGGTTCTGACAACTGGACACCCAACTGGGATCCCGGCTTCCAGAGCTGGCTTATTCCGGCCGACGATCCTTACATGGATTCCTATATGATTTTCGGTCTTGACGCTGTAAATGGATGTACGCTTACTCAAATGCGCAAGACCTCTTCAGGAGAGGAGACCGTGACCGGAACATTCACGCTAAATATTTCCGATCCCAAGCGTCCTACCATCACTTTCAACGGCGGTACATACGCGATGCACAGCGCGGGAATGGACGGCGCCTGCTCAAACTACACTCAGGACATCAAGATTATCGAATGTACCCCTTACGTTCTTCAGTTTGCGACAATGCGCACCAACTCGGAAGGCGCTTGGTGGCTTATCTGGAACTTCGTGGCAGCCGATGTTAAGGATGGTGTCGTCACTATCCCCACCGGCCCTGAATTGGTGGAAGAGGCTGCTCCGGAATTCCCCGTTTACGAAGATTATTACCGGAACGACATCCTTGAGGAGTTGCTCTTCACCGTTCCCGGAAACGATGTTACATACGTGGCTTCGTCGATCACATATCATCTCGACGCTGATATGCCTTACGATATCCTGCAATGGGATGGAACCGGCGCTAACAAGTGGGTGGCTCAGGAACTTTATGGAACTGTAGATCTTCCCGAATATGACGGAGTAGACGAGTGGTCTCTTACGTTGACCCGCTCAGGCCTTAGCGCTGTTATCGCCAACACTACATATACAGGCTATACTAACGATGAGTTTAAAACGACCTTCACTGCCGCTGACGGCAAGGTTACCTTTGCCGATGATGTGACGCTTCTCGCAAGCGGCAATGCGAAAATCGCAGGCCGGGAATTTGTAGTATTCACTTGCAACACTGACGACGGCCTTATCCTCGGCGCTCCTTACGGAACCGACCAGAACGGCGTTGTAAACCGTTATATCGTGCTTAATCTCAAGCCAGAGGCTGTGGGCGGAGCTGTTACCGGCCCCACCGTGCTTGAAGTTAATAACGACAATGTGGCAACTTGTATGAATTTGGAAGCTGACAAGTATCTCCGTATTCCGCTCTACAATTGTTACGCAGGCAAGGATGATTCCTACTGGCCCGTTGATCCGACCAAACTCAAATTGAAGAAGAACCAGACCCTCTCGGTGTCTCTTACCATCACCGGTATCGACTGGACCGGCACTCCTAAGGCTGTAATCTGCGCTAATGCCGCGAACAGTTATGGTTGGGACGCAAGCGCGTATTCAAGCAGCCCGTTTGCCACTGATCTAAACACCTCCGGTGAGACTGTATTGACATTCACCAATGAGACCGGAGCCACCTATAGCTTCTATGGCGCCGATGCAATTGAGATATCTATTGACCTTGCCGCGAACGCATCGTCGACCGACCTCTCGAATTGTGTCGTAACCATTAATTCTGTCACTATTGAATAAACCAATAAAAGGAAACCAATAATGAAATCCAAGATATTTCTTTATCTGTCGCTATTTGCGGGGCTTGCTTTCACGGCTTGCAACGATGATGACGATTTCAACATCAACACCACCCCGATTGTCGACGAAAATTCGGTAGTGACCGGCTCGGCTGATGTCACCGCCACCACCGCCACACTTTATGGAAGCGTGGATGGTCTTGAAAATTCTTCGTCTTCGTCCTACGTTGTGGGATTCAACTATGGATCAGACGAAAATAATCTTAACCAATCGGTGAACGGCACGTTCACCGATGGAACTGATATCAGCGCCACTGTCTCGGGACTTACCGAGGGAACGGTGTTCTACTATCAAGCATTTGTGAAACTTCAGGGTAAGCTCACTTTTATCGGAGCGGTTAAAAGCTTCGTTACAACAGATGCTGTCGTAACGACAAAAGAAGCTGCTGATGTGGCTTCCTTCGGGGCTAACCTCGGCGCGTCAGTGACCGGCGCTCCCGCCAATACTACTTACGGCGTGATAATCTCAGGATCAAGCGATCCCGAAGAGGTTCGAGAGGGGCTTATGATTCCCGCAGGCAGCGATGCTGATTTCGCAGTGGCTGTCAAGGGGCTTGCTTCGTCAACGGATTATTACTATGCCGGATATGCCGATCTTGGTTCCGGCATCGTGTATGGCGATGTCAAGAATTTCCGCACATCCGACTATGACTTCGATGTGGAGAATGACCTCGTTGATCTCGGTCTTTCAGTAAAGTGGGCTAAGTTTAATGTAGGCGCTGAGAGCGAAACAGAATTTGGCGGTCTTTTCGGATTCGGTGATCCTACCGGAACCTTGACGACTACGGTTATTAAGAACTATGCTTCCTCCGACATCTACCGTACAAATCTTGATGTCGCAACCAATTCCTACGGAGGCAAACTTACCCTTCCAACTGCCGATCAGTTTAAGGAACTTTTCACTCAATGTACGAAGGAATGGACTACTGTCGACGGCGTTGCGGGTTGTAAGCTAACAGGCCCCAACGGAAACTCAATCTTCCTTCCCGCCGCCGGAAGCCGCACTGTAAATGAAACTACAGGACAGGGCGTTGATGGAATGTATGCCACCGGTTCACTTGTGGGTGATGGCTCAAAATTCGCAGTAGCCTACAACTTCTCGGCATCAACCAACGGACGTGTTAATGCTCCCGTTTATCAAGCTCTCTCCGCTCGCGCGGTTTCTACCGCCGTGAATGTGGCATTTGACAAATCTCAGCTCTATAACACTTGGGAAATTGATTACAATAATGGTAAATCGATACGTTTCGAGGGTCCGGTTTACTTCTATGGCACGGATGATTCATGGCGCACCGTTTCCAACAAGGAGCCGATTGTGGGCGACAGTTGGGCATGGGAAGCTGACGCATCCAACACTTGGGCGTTTGGTGATTGCTCCGGCGAATTGACTCTCCGTGAAGATGGAACGATTACCGTGAAGACGCAAGACGGCACTGTGGCTGAAGGCACCTATACCGTCGATGAGGCCAACAAGACCATTACTTCAACGGTTGACATTCTCCATCCGTCAGCTATGTCGGGCTATGCTGATTACAAGACCGGCATTAAGATTCTGCAGCTTGCCGAAGATAAACTTTCGCTTGGATTCTTCCGTGATTCCGATCCGGCCACAGTCAGTGTTAATATGATTCCGCAGTCCAAGAAATATGGCTTGGCGGTGTTGTTGAACTGCGCTGACAGCAGTTGGGGCGGTAGTTGGAACGCCGATATGGGTTCTATTCTGCCCGATGACTTAGAGGGCGCGCATACTGCAGTCTATGAAGGCGCGACCACTGATGTGATGGTGTTCACTCTTGATATCGAAGACCTCAGCGCGAAGTATCCCAATGCGTTGGTAACAATCACCGACATACGTTGTGACGGGGAGTCAATACCGTTTGACGGCGGTAAGTTCCGTTACGGAGATATTGAAAAAGACGGCAAATTCCGTATTGAATTATTTAATATTTACGGTAAAGCCGCTTCCGGCGGAACTGTGGTTGAGTCACCGTTCAGCAACGGAACAAACATGGGCAGCGAACCGGCAGTTAATTTCACTCAGAAACTGGAGATTGACTACGTGATTACGCTCAACAATCATTTCACTACCGGATTCGTAGCCGTGCAGGACGACTGGTCAGCTCAAACCTGGGGCTCTGATTACACAACCGGCTTTGATGTTAATATCAACGACGCTCAGTATGAAGTTTCGCCAACGGCTTTGAGTCTCTCGGTTGCTGCGTCATATACCAATCCGATTATGATGTTCCTTGAGACTAAGAATTTCTATCAGCTCTTCCCCGGCGCTAAAATGACTCTTACTGAGGTTAAGACCGACGGAACCGCTCTTACCGGCTGGAATGCCGATAAGGTGATTAACGTCTCGGCTGACGGTAATGGAGTGGATCATCGCCTTGAGTTATTCAACTGTTGGGGAGCTACTGCCAACGATTGCGCATTCGGCGTGAAGGATGGCGATGTGATGCATGAACTCGGATTCTCGACGTCGCTCGACCTTTCCTGGACAATTGACAGTCTTTTTGTAACACCTCAATTCTAAACAATAAAAATGACACAGACAATGAAATATAGATCAATGTTATTTGTGGCGGCAGCCATCTGCGCAGGATTCATGATGACGGCCTGTGACGATGACGACACCACAATCGAGAATGTCGTTACTGCTCCGTTGACAGAGATGACAGTGCCATCTGCCGGACAGGACTTCAGTTTTGATGTTGTGGCAAGCCGTCGGCCCACAGTTTCGGTCGACGCTGACTGGGTGACTATCAACGAGACCGTGGCTAAGGCTGGCGGTGTCTACACCATCAGCGGTACAGTAAAGGAAAATTTTGACGCAGATGGGAATCTTCAAGCAGCACGTCAGGCCACTATCGCCATCAGCGCGTTTAATGCCGCCCGGTTCGTATTTGTAAATCAGGAGGGAACCGGAGCCGCATACGAGATTAATTATGGTAATCTCGGCATGACAAGCAGTGCTCAGGAGCTTGCTCTCAAAATGGGAACCGGTGTCAACATTGGCAATACCATGGAGAGCGCCAATGCGGAGAATGGCGTTGTCAGCAGCGCAGGAGAAACCACATGGGGCAACCCGGCGATTACTCAGGCTTATATAGCCGGAATCAAGAGTGCCGGATTCAGCTCGGTGCGTATTCCTTGTTCTTGGGTCGCCCACTACACCAAGGTTAGCGATGTGATGGGCAATGACAGCGTGACCACCACTATCGATCCTGCATGGATCGCCCGCGTGAAAGAGGTAGTCAGCTATTGCATTGACAATGATCTTTATGTGGTTTTGAATGATCACTATGACGCTAACTGGATTGAAAATTCCATGGCCGATGGTTATCACACTTCCAAAGCTCAGCAGCTTAAAGATGTGTGGACCGTAATCGCCGATGAGTTCAATCAGTTTGATGAGCATCTACTCTTCGCCGGCCTTAATGAACCGGCCGTCAGCGAGGGCGCGTCGCACGCTTTTGACGCATTAACGCGCTACGAGCAGGATTTCATCGACGCAGTGCGCGCGACAGGAGGTAATAATGCGACACGTACGCTCATTGTTCAAGGGCCTTCGACCAATATCGATCTCACTTGTTCCGACAGTTATGTGTTGCCGGTTGACAATGTCGCCGATCGTCTGATGGTTGAAGTTCACTTCTATGATCCGTATCAGTTCTGTCTTATGACCGATGATGCCGACTGGGGTAAGGTGTGGTACTATTATGGCTCACAAAACCATGTGACCGGGACTGAGAGTATCCGCAACAATGGGTCTTATGGCGATGAGCAGTTTGTCGCTGCCCAGTTCAAGAAACTTGGCGACAAGTTCTCGTCAAATGGTATTCCGGTGATTTTGGGCGAATATGGCGCGCAACATAAGACTGCGGCTTTAGACCAGGCAAAGCAAGTGGCATCACGCGCTTACTGGCATGAAATTGTCAATAAGGAGGCTGCCGCTAATGGATGTGTTCCATTCCTTTGGGAATGTGGCGAATCGGGCGACGGTGAAGCCTTCAGTATGTGTGATTTCAACCGCACCACCGGCGCGGTGAAGAATCCGCAGGTTGTTGAGGCGATTCTCCGTGGATATAATGCCGGTTTGTCGTCAAAATAATTGTAGACAACGATAAAAGGACATAAGTAAAAGCATCTGTGTCCACCGGTACAGATGACAGAAAGAGCACGAGAAACAGAAGACAATTGACTGATTAAATTGGAGTTAATTAAAATTGTCTTCTGCTTCTCGCGCTTTTTTCATTCGGGCTTGCGGAAGTATGCTATTTCTCTCTTTTTGCTATTTATAAATTTATGCTTAAATTTGCAAAAACAGTTAACCCGTAATATTATGGCAAATAGATTTATCCTCAACGAAGTTTCATACTTCGGACCGGGCGCGCGCAAAGAGCTTCCCGGGGTTGTAGAGCGTTTAGGCAAAAACAAGGCGTTGGTTGTGACTGATGCCGGACTTGTTAAATTCGGAGTGGCTAAAATGGTCACCGATGTGCTTGATGAAGCAAATATCCCTTACGAAGTGTTCAGCGACGTAAAGCCTAATCCTACCGTTTCAAATGTTCTTGCCGGTATCGACGCTTATAAGCAAGCGGGCGCCGACTTTATAATCGCCATTGGGGGCGGCTCTTCGATCGACACCGCCAAGGCTGTGGGTATCGTAATCAACAATCCTGAATTCGGCGACATTGTTTCGCTTGAAGGATGCGCTCCGACAAAGCATAAGAGCGTGCCCATGATAGCGTTGCCTACAACTGCCGGCACTGCCGCCGAAACAACCATCAACTACGTGATTATCGATGAGAAGAATCAGAAAAAGATGGTTTGTGTGGATCCTAACGATATTCCCGCTGTAGCTATTATAGATGCTGAGCTTATGTACTCTCTTCCGGCAAACTTGACTGCTGCTACCGGTATGGACGCATTGACTCACGCTATCGAGGGTTATATCACCAAAGCCGCATGGGCATTGTCAGATATGTTTGAAATTGAGGCTATCCGCATGATAAGCCGTTACCTTCCTACTGCGGTTGCTGAACCCACCAATGCTGAAGCTCGTGATGGTATGGCGGTTGCCCAATATGTTGCCGGAATGGCTTTCTCCAATGTAGGTCTCGGCCTTGTGCACGGTATGGCTCACCCGATGGGATCGCTGTTTGACATACCTCACGGAGTAGCCAACGCTCTTCTTCTTCCCACTATCATGGAGTGGAATATGCCGGCTTGCCTTGACAAGTATCCCAAGATTGCCGAAGCTATGGGCGTCAACATCGAAGGCATGAGCAAAGAGGAGGCTTCTCAAGCTGCTTGCGACGCAGTGAAGGCTCTTTCTATCAAGGTGGGCATTCCGCAGCATCTCAGTGAGATCGGAATCACCGAGAAGGATATTCCCGCTCTTTCCGCACAGGCTATTGCCGATGTGTGCACTCCGGGCAACCCACGTGATGTGACCCTCGCCGATATCGAGGCTCTGTACAAGAAAGTATTATAAGATATTTTATAGTGTCAGGTCGCGGGGCTGCTCGGCAAGTCTGAATGTGCCCCGCTCTGTTTTTTTTGGATTATAAAACCCTCTATACACAACGGCTGCATATAAAATAATTTTTGATTTTTTAATCTTTTGTCGATTTATATCGTTGTATATTTTAGTGCAGTTTTAACTAACAAAACAATTTACTATTAACTAACAAAAACAGATTATTATGAAAAAGTATCTGGCGGAGTTGTTCGGAACCATGTTCCTCGTTCTTCTTGCGTGCGGCAGCGCCGTATTAGCGGGTCCCTCTATTGGCGGCCTCGGAATCGGCTTATGCTTCGGTCTTGTCCTTGTGTGTCTGTGCTATTGCATAGGCAATATTTCGGGATGTCATGTCAATCCGGCGGTTTCTTTTGCGATGTTGCTTTCATGCAAATTGTCGTTTAAGGATTTCGTGGGCTATGTTGTGTCGCAGCTTATTGGCGCCGCATTGGGAGGCGCGTTGCTTTTCTGGTTCTGGAATATCGGAGGCTCGGAATTTGCGTTTGGCGGCACGACTCCGCAGAGCGACAATTTCCTTGCTACCAATGTTTGCCAGCCCGGAGTGGGACAAGGCATGGCTTTGTTGAGCGAAATTCTGCTCACTATGTTCTTTGTTTTTATCATTCTCGGAGCTACTGATGAGAAAAGGGGATTTGGTAATTTTGCCGGTCTCGCCATCGGTCTTGGATTGGGACTTGTGAACATCGTAGGTATTCCTGTTGACAATTGTTCGGTGAACCCGGCCCGTAGCTTCGGTCCCGCATTGTTCTCGCCCAATGCATGGGGAGATTTCTGGGTGATGGTCGTAGGTCCTCTTGCGGGCGCCGCTCTCGCCGTAGTCCTTTGGGCGCTCGTGGCTCGCTGCAACTGCCACAAGGACGCAGAATAAAATTTGATTATGATATATGAATTAGCCGAGGTGTAGCCCCGGCTAATTTTTTGCCCATCTGCAAAATTATTGGCGTTGGGAGCGGCTACCCCATGCCTCGTGATGGGATGTATTTGATAAACTCCGGTGGACAAACGGTAAAAATCAAGCTATAGGCGATTGTCTTGTCTATGAATATTCATAAACAAGATATAGGTGGCGTCGAGTTGTAGTATGATTTCTTGCCAATAAAGGTTGGTTTGTTGGCGTGAGATTTGCAAGTTTGGCGATATTAGACTAAATTTGCTTAAAATAAAAAATTTAACCTCTAATCATGAAAAAATTAGTTGCA
>CAZELD010000027.1:0-26990 GCA_964512855.1 uncultured Muribaculum sp. | reverse complement strand
TCGGTTGTAAAATGCGCTAATTTTGAGCTTTTTAGCTCGGTTTTGCAGAATAAAATATAATTTTATTGCGCCGGGGAAGTGATTATGATGTCAAATTTTAAGCGAAGATATTAAAAAATTTCTAATTGTTGAGGTGTTTTTAGTTCAATTTCTTTCTCTTTGCCCCAAAAATTAACAATGTCACCATACTGTTTGTCGGTGACCTTAAGCAGAGATGTTTTTCCGAGGGGAGGTATGAAAGCTTTCACTCTGCGGATGTGGACTTCCATGCTTTCTTTAGATCCGCAATGGCGCGTATAGACTGAAAATTGCATCATAGTGAAGCCATCTTTTTCCAGATTTTTCCGGAACTTGGTGGCATCTTTCCGTTGCTTTTTTGTTTTTACAGGTAAATCGAAGAACACGAATAGCCACATGATGCGATAGGCGTTTATGCATAAAAAGCTCATGGCGATTATTGAAAAACCGGTAGATTTAAAACTTTGCTATCCCCGCTCATGATTTTTATTACTGAGGTGCACATCATTTCCAATGCGATGCTGATGGGGTGGAATTTGCCATCTACAATTGTGTCGCGGTAGAGGATGTTGATGAGTCGCGCTTTTGTTTCTTTATCGAGTTGCCATCTCCCGTCGAGATGCAATGCATGGGCTATCTCATCCACATAGGGGCGAAAGGGTTCCATAAGGTCATCGGCTAAAGGGAAAGCATTGGACCGGTTATGGTGGTGGATGCCGAGTGCAGGCAGAAGTCCCGCTCCTACGATGGCTCGTGCTGTAGCCGCACGCAGTATTGCGTAGCCGTAGTTGAGGAGATTGTTGGGTGGAGCGCCATCCCTTGAGCGGAAATATTCACGACCAAAAAGAATCTGCCAATATAGTTTTGCGGCTATGCCTTCCCGGTTGTCGGCGTCGTCGCTTTTCACATTCATGTAATAAGGCTTCAATGTGTCGCCATCTTTTCCGAGTTTATTTAACAGACGACTCTGATTCCGGATCTTTGAGATTATGATCTGTTGCCATGCTGATTTTTTAGCAGGCAGAGTGGCGTTGAGCTGTAGACGATAGCGCTGACCTTGCAAAGAATTGCTGTCAAGAGGATTCAGCATTATGTGGGGCAGGCTTTTCTCATCGCATATTATCACACCCACATTGGCTCTTGCGAGTTCATTGAGAGCGGGAATTGAGATGGAAATACGTGGATTGTCGATTATGACATGAGCCAAGTCCTCGATGGGAACGCATGAAGAGGGTGCGTTACCATCGAGGGGTGAAAGTTGCAGTTGAAAATTCCTGACTGACACTTTCAGAGGCGAGGAAAGATAGACGGTTCGTTTCAGCATAAGGGATGTAAAAACTTTATGGTTCCCGACTCTGTAATTATAAAGTCCTGTCCTTGCACAAGAGCGTTGAACTGGGTGTGCAGCAACGATATGGCAGCTCTTATTTCTTCGTTGGACTTCCATGTGCCGCTTTTGAATTTTGCTGCCGGATCGGTTGACGGACGTCCCTCTTGGTGGAATCTGAGGTTGATTGCGCCATATCCTTTTCCTGCCGGATTTGTCGATAGCCCAACGACAACGTATAGCCTCCGTACTAATTCGGCTTGAGTGCATTCGTAGACTTCTGCCGGGGAGTTTTCGTAGAAAAGTACCAAGGTGCCTACTTTGAGTGTCCATTTTAATGGCAGGTCGTTGGGGTCGGACAATGGCAGTATGTCGGCTCCTGACTTATGGAGCTTTACGGCTTCCAGATTATTGACAATTCGGAATGATCGTTTCCTTTTGTTTTTTTGATCATAACCCTCATATATGCCCATGCAGTAGTTTGAGTCGTTGGCAACGTGGAATGCCTGCTTGTAGGGGTGCTTGGATTCATCGCGATGCTTTTTCAGGTGGATAGGGGAGGTGATTGACGGAGTGAACACCCTGACTTTCTTGATCGCGATGCCTTTTTCCTCGTTCATCCATATAGGAGAGTCGAAGAGGTTTTTGAAACCACGTTGTTGCAAAGCTTGCATAATCTTATCTTTTACCGCCGGATCGACTATCTTGTCGAAATCTTTTTCTTTCAGGTCCTTCACCGGCATTCGCAGCACATACTTAATGTCGCCGTTGTGGTTGATGGCTCCATAATAGGTCTGTTTGTGCAGTGAAGCCCTTGCAGTGTCGCCCTGCTCATATATGGCAGTGCCGTCAGCGGCACGACATATTTTGCCTCTTTTGCGGAGCGCTTTTTTCGATGGCTTCAATGTGTTGTCAGATGAGTCGTGAACTATCAGCATCTGTCGGGATATCTCCTTGACATCTTCTGTAAATGAAGCCCATGGCTTTTCGAAATGAGGTTTTGAACCGCCCTTGAAGTCGTAATCCTCCATGCTTCGCACGTATTCAGCCCATAGCTGATATTCTCTGCGACCTATGCAGGCTATGACTATGGCATCGATGGCATGGTGTGTGTGGTTTATGCGTTCTTTCTTGGAGTATTCATCCTGCAATCCCCACATTTTACGGAATTCTGCCGTGGTCATGCCCTTGACGGTGAAGATCTGCCGTTCTTCACTCCGGAATAATGTTTTGAGGTATTCGCGGGCGTATTTCCCGATTATTCCGATGTCGACACCCTGACGGTTGGAGAAGCCTTCTGGGACTTCGGTCATTGAGAATCGTTCCACTTTCCCTTTCCAGTAATTGAGTTTCATCTTCAGATAATGCCTTTTCTGGATAAGGGCGTCCTTTATTTCCTTGGTGGAGGCGTTGCCGGTGCGTATCCGTGCGATTTCGTTGTTGAGATCGTCGATGATTTTATTCCAACCCAAGCTGTCGATGCGTTCAAGGATGATGGAATGATTGGCTAATCGTGACGGCATTGAGGCTCCTTTTACCTGCCGGTTGAATACTGAGCTGCATAAAGTTTTGTTGGCTTGCGAATCGTCACCCCCGATTGACCGTGGGATCGTGTGCTCAATGTCGTATTTCGGATTCGTGCTGATGAAATCGGAGATGCTTATTTGCTCGCCGGTGTACAGGCATTGGTGTCCCTGCTCTTCCCATAACTGATATTTCAGAATGTCGGTTTCTGAGGGGGTGATGTCGGTGTTTGATGCCTCTTTGAGGAGTTTTGTTATCTTGTCGGCGTACTCTTTGTGCTTTTTCTCGTTCTCCCGCTGGTAGCGCTCGATGGCTTTGCGCATATTGGAGTCATTTAGTCCGCGGGCGAATTCGATGTTGATGCGTGTGGCACGGTCTATTTTGCCCTCTTTTAAGAGCCTGTTGATGAGGTGGCGCAGTTTGAACAGCGCTCGCATAGCCATAGGATTTCTGACAGATGATGTGCGAGGGGATCCTAACAGTATCATTCCGTCGGAATTCACTTCCGCTTCCGGGTATGTGTCGAGTTTTGACGGATGGTAGATGCGGTCGAGCTTGTTGAGCTCAATGCCGGGGATATCTTCAAGTATCTGTCGAACGGCGGCTTGTTTGGTCATTGATTTTTGCCGCGGATTGTTTTTGAAGTCGGCGATCATTTCTGCGATATCATCGACAATCTGATTTTTGCACGCGTTGTCGGATTTTATATGCTCGGGAAGTGTGGCGTCGAGGTTGGCGACAAACACCGCTTCGTCATACCGCATACCTTTTTTCAAGTGGGCAGGATTTTGTTTATTGCTTTCAGGCTCAGGGAAGCGTATCCCTGCGGAACTTTGATTTTTACAAATTCTTCGGCTTGGGTCGCGTTCATCTGTAGATTTTCGATTGCCCATTGCGCTAATTTTTCGTCGGAATCGAAAGAATACAAAGAGTGCCACACATCGTTGATGATCTGAGACTCGTTTTTGTCTTTTGCAAGATTGTAGCATGAGCATACAGTGGAACGCCAATCGCTACCGAATATGTTTATCAGTCCTGTTGTGAGCGGACAGCCTGAAACTGATGTTGCCATGCGGTAATTGAATTTATAAGCGGTCGCTTTTTTGTCGTCACGGAATGAATAGTTGCCTTTTCCGGCAATCTTCTTCGCGATATCCTCAAAGTCAAAGGAGTCCTTGGATTTACGGAAAAACAGAGGGCTGATATCGGCTTTCTCTTTGTCGGATAATGGGCGGAATTCGGTGTCATCGGGCGTAATGACTCGGATATTGTTGATGAATGCGAGCATACGGTATTCTTCGAACGCCGGATGGGATACGGGGCATCGGCTTCGATTGGTTTCAAAGATGCATTTGCCGATTGAGCCTTTCTGGGATTTGAGCGGACGTTGGAAAAATATTGCCCGGTGCAATTCCTCGATGATCTCCTGTGGGAGATTCTGCTTTGAGCAGATGGCATAGAACTCTTTCTCGGTGTGGGCGATGCGGTCGGAATAGCGTGTTCTTATTTTCTTGCCTTGCTGATACAGAAGGTGGAAATAATTTCCGAGGTAACGGCAGCCGTTTTCTTCCATCTCTTTGGTTAAGTCGGCAATGCACTGTTTTACATCACCTGAGCTTTCTTTTGTCTGGTCTTTTCGGTTGCTTAAGAATCCTCTCCGTTGTGCAAGATGATATAAGGCTCGCCCCAGCAAATAGCGATCGCCACTGTCGGTAAGGTCCAATTCGCGAGAAATAGCTTCATTGCGTGCATGGTATGGATTGTTCTCCTCAGATGTGCGTTGCCACCGGATGAATTCGTCAATCAACGGATATTTTTTCTTGAAGCGCCAATCGTTCAGAGATTCGTCGGGCAGGTGAGGGCAAAGATTGTGCTTGACAAGAACTTTCAGCAGCTCTATTTTCATCAGTTTACGCCGGAAGTAATGTCGGCGTGCTCCTCTTGCCAGTGTTCTTGTTTTTACTGCCGGAATCTCGGCGCCTTTTTCTCGTGCAACTCCTTCTTGGAATATCAAAACTCCGGTGTCAAGTAGTTCATGGTCGTTTTCGTTGTTTTTTACAATAGCCCAACCGATGGAGTTGGTGCCTAAATCTATGCCAAGAGTCCTTGTCGACATGGTGAGATGAGGTTTGAAAGGTTTGTAAATTGTTGATGTGAATTTATGGATAAAATTTGTTTTTTCAAAGTTTTTGTCTTAAATTTGTGGTAATTCTACATCTTATCACAATAAGGCTATATGCCGAAGGTGTAAACCTATGTCTCCGCGTACTCCGTGGAGACTTTTATTTTTTTTAATAAAATGTCAGTTTATTTTTGTCGCCGGGGAAAAATATTTGAGTTTTTGTGAAAATATTTGGAAATTAGGAATTTAGTTAGTAACTTTGCGAAGTTTTTGAAGAAAAGCTCATGCTTGCCTTTCGCAGGATTCTGAGAATCAGGCGAATAGGAGGCGTGGATGCTATGCGGAAATATTGAAACAAAACGATAATAAACTTTAGTAAACAACAAAACAACTAAGATGCCTACAATTCAGCAATTAGTAAGAAAAGGACGTGTGGCTCTGAAGGACAAGAGTAAGTCTCCGGCACTCGATAGCTGCCCTCAGCGTCGCGGTGTTTGCGTGAGAGTTTACACCACAACTCCTAAGAAGCCTAACTCGGCGATGCGTAAAGTGGCCCGTGTGAGATTGACTAATGGTAAGGAGGTTAACTCCTATATTCCGGGAGAAGGCCATAACTTGCAGGAGCACTCGATCGTACTTGTTCGCGGCGGTCGTGTTAAAGATCTTCCCGGTGTGCGTTATCACATCGTGCGCGGAACTCTTGACACCAGCGGCGTGAAGGATCGCACACAACGCCGTTCCAAGTATGGAGCTAAACGTCCGAAACCGGGAGCAGCGCCGGCAGCAAAGGGTAAGAAATAATAACGGCCCGAAGCTGAAAGCAGCAGAGATAAACAAAACCCAGTTAATTTAACTTCGTTTTTGATTTATTGGACAGCAATTTAGGTTGAGTAAACGAGGCGAGAGAGCCGAGTTGAAGATTAAAGACGCAGCCAAGCAACCAAAAACAAAACTTTATTAAAATGAGAAAAGCAAAGCCAAAGAAGCGGGTGGTTATACCTGATCCCGTTTTTAATGACGTAAGAGTGTCGAAGTTCGTTAACCACTTGATGTATGACGGCAAGAAGAACACCTCTTACACGATATTTTACAGCGCACTTGAGACTGTGAAGTCGAAATTGCCTAATGAAGAAAAGTCGGCCCTCGAAATTTGGAAGAAGGCCCTTGAAAATGTAACTCCCCAAGTGGAAGTTAAATCGCGTCGTGTGGGCGGTGCCACATTCCAGGTTCCTACTGAGATCCGTCCCGACCGTAAAGAGTCCATCTCAATGAAAAATCTTATTATCTACGCCCGCAAACGCGGCGGCAAGACCATGGCGGACAAGCTCGCAGCCGAGATCGTAGATGCATATAACGAACAAGGCGGTGCATTCAAGCGCAAAGAAGATATGCACAAGATGGCGGAAGCTAACCGCGCATTCGCTCACTTCCGTTTCTAATTAACTTGATTCACTAATTTCATTTAGAAAATGGCAACCAAAGACGAAAACTTGAAGTTTACCCGTAATATCGGTATCATGGCTCACATCGATGCCGGTAAGACAACTACCTCCGAGCGTATCCTTTTCTACACCGGACTCACTCACAAGATAGGTGAGGTGCACGACGGCGCCGCAACAATGGACTGGATGGAGCAAGAGCAGGAACGTGGTATTACTATTACATCCGCCGCCACTACAACTTTTTGGAAATATAACGATCAGAAATATAAAATCAACTTGATTGACACTCCGGGACACGTTGACTTCACTGTTGAGGTTGAGCGTTCTCTCCGTGTGCTCGACGGCGCTGTCGCCACTTTCTGCGCGGTGGGCGGTGTTGAGCCTCAGTCAGAGACTGTGTGGCGTCAGGCTGACAAATACAATGTGCCCCGTATCGGTTATGTGAACAAGATGGACCGTTCGGGCGCTAACTTCCTTGAGGTGGTGCGCCAGCTTAAAGAGATTCTCGGCGCTAATCCTTGCCCAATTCAAATTCCTATCGGCGCAGAGGAGACATTCAAGGGGGTTATTGATCTTATCACAATGAAAGCTATTTATTGGCACGATGAGACAATGGGAGCTGACTATTCGATAGAGGATATTCCCGCAAGTCTCCAGAGTGAAGCTGAAGAATGGCGTGATAAGATGCTTGAGAAGATCGCCGAATTTGACGATGATCTCATGGCTAAATATTTTGATGATCCTTCCACTATCACTGAAACGGAGATTAAGAAGGCGTTGCGCGCGGCTACTTTGTCGATGAACGTGGTTCCGATGATTTGCGGCAGCTCGTTTAAGAACAAGGGTGTGCAGTGTCTGTTGGACGCTGTGTGCGCATATCTTCCCAGTCCTGTTGACGCAGGCGCTGTTGAGGGTCACGCTGTGGACAATCCCGATGAGATCCTTACCCGCGAGCCTAACTTTGAGTCGCCGATGTGCGCTCTTGCGTTCAAGATCGCTACTGACCCCTACGTAGGCCGTCTTTGCTTCTTCCGCGTGTATTCAGGCGTTGTTCCTGCCGGAAGCTACGTGCTTAACAGCCGTTCAGGTAAGAAGGAGCGTATCTCGCGTCTTTTCCAGATGCACTCCAACAAGCAGAATCCGAAAGAGGAGATTGAGTGTGGCGATATAGGCGCCGGAGTCGGTTTCAAGGATATCCGCACCGGTGACACCCTTTGCGCTGAGGACGCTCCAATCGTGCTTGAGGCTATGGAATTCCCCGATCCCGTGATTGGTGTCGCGGTAGAGCCTAAGACTCAGAAAGACCTTGACAAGCTTGGCGTCGGCCTTCAGAAGCTAGCAGAAGAGGATCCTACTTTCCGTGTTGAAACCAATGAGGAGACAGGACAAACGGTTATCTCTGGTATGGGTGAGCTTCACCTCGATATTATCATCGACCGTCTCCGTCGTGAGTTCAAAGTGGAATGTAATCAGGGCCGTCCTCAAGTAACATATAAGGAAGCCATCACCAAGCCGGTAGAGCTTCGCGAGGTGTTCAAGAAGCAGACTGGTGGTCGCGGTAAATTCGCTGATATCATCGTTCGCGTTGAGCCGGTAGACGAAGGTTTCGACGGCAACCTCCAGTTCGTTGACGAGGTTAAGGGCGGTAACATTCCTAAAGAGTTCATCCCTTCAATTCAAAAGGGCTTCCAGACAGCGATGAAGAATGGCGTTCTTGCCGGTTTCCCGGTTGAGCATCTTAAGGTTACTGTGATTGACGGATCGTTCCACCCGGTAGACTCTGACCAGTTGTCATTTGAGCTTTGCGCCATCCAGGCGTTTAAGAAAGCGTCGGAGAAGGCCAATCCTGTTCTTCTTGAGCCTATCATGAAAATCGAGGTTGTGACTCCCGAGGAGAGCATGGGTGACGTGATAGGCGACTTGAACAAGCGCCGCGGTCAGGTAGAGGGTATGGAAACAAGCCGTAGCGGCGCCCGTGTCGTAAAGGCAAAAGCTCCTCTCGCCGAGATGTTCGGTTACGTTACCGCATTGCGTACCATCACTTCAGGCCGCGCCACCAGCACCATGAGCTTCTCTCACTATGCTGAAGTAAGCTCTTCAATTGCGAAGAACGTGCTCACTGAATGTCAGGGACGCGTAGATTTATTGAAATAATATTATAGCATAAGAATATGAGCCAAAAAATCAGAATCAAATTGAAGTCTTATGACCACAATCTTCTCGACAAGTCAGCTGAGAAGATTGTAAAGACTGTTAAGGCTACCGGCGCGGTGATCAGCGGTCCTATACCTCTGCCCACTCACAAGCGCATCTTCACTGTCAACCGTTCGACTTTCGTAAACAAGAAGTCACGCGAGCAGTTCCAACTTTCATCATTCAAGCGTCTTATCGACATTTACAATTCGAGCGCTAAGACAGTCGACGCATTGATGAAGCTTGAGCTTCCGAGCGGTGTTCAGGTAGAAGTTAAGGTTTAAGCCTAATTTCGGAAATCAATATTATTACATTACATTTTTAACAATCAAGAGAAATGCCAGGATTATTAGGAAAGAAAATCGGAATGACATCCGTTTTCAGTGCCGACGGTAAGAATATACCGTGCACTGTTATCGAAGTAGGCCCTTGTGTTGTTACTCAGGTTAAGACTGTTGAGAAGGATGGATATGCAGCTCTTCAGCTCGGTTTCGAGGATAAGAAAGAGAAGCACACGACCCGTCCCGAGCAGGGTCATTTCAAGAAAGCCGGAGTTACTCCCAAGAGACACTTGGCCGAGTTCAAAGGATTTGAAGGTGAGTATAAGTTGGGCGACACTATCGCCGCTGACTTTTTCACAGAGAGCGATTTCGTAGACATCATCGGAACCTCAAAAGGTAAAGGTTACCAGGGTGTTGTTAAGCGTCACGGTTTCGGTGGAGTAGGTCAGGCTACTCATGGTCAGCACAACCGTCTACGCAAGCCGGGTTCTATCGGCGCTTGTTCTTACCCCGCAAAGGTGTTTAAGGGTATGCGTATGGCCGGTCAGATGGGCAATGAACGTGTGACTGTTCAAAACCTTCAGGTTATCAAGGTTATACCCGGCCACAATCTGTTAATGATTAAGGGCTCAGTTCCCGGAAGTAAAGGTTCAATCGTATTAATTGAGAAATAATGGAACTCGCAATATATAATATCAAAGGAGAAGACACAGGTCGTAAGGCGCAACTTAACGACGCCGTGTTTGCCATCGAAGCTAATGAGCATGCCGTTTATCTCGATGTGAAGCAGTATCTCGCTAATCAGCGTCAAGGTACTCACAAAGCAAAGGAAAGAAGCGAAGTTTCCGGATCAACCCGTAAGCTGCACAAGCAGAAAGGTGGCGGCGGCAGCCGTATCGGTGACATCAATTCTCCGGTTCTTGTAGGTGGAGGCCGAGTGTTTGGCCCTCGTCCACGTGACTATCGTTTCAAGCTCAACAAGAAACTCAAGGCTCTTGCCCGTCGTTCGGCATTGACATATAAAGCGCAGGACAATCAGATCTTCGTAGTTGAAGACTTCAATTTTGAGGCTCCCAAGACTAAAGATTTCGTAAATTTTGCTAAAAATCTTAAAGTGGCCGATGAAAAAATCCTTTTGGTTTTAAAAGACCAAAATAAAAACGTATATTTGTCGGCTCGAAATGTGCCGGGGGCAAAAGTAATAAATGCTTGCGATGTAAACACTTATGCTTTGCTCAATAATAAAGCTATCATCCTCACCGAAGGTAGCCTTGAGGTTATTAATAACCTCTAAACAAAGGAGATATAGAAAATGGAATTTGAAATAACCCCTATCGTTACAGAGAAGGCGACTAAGCTTACAGAGAAGCTCAATCGCTACACTTTCCGTGTTTCTCCCGAAGCTAACAAGTATCAGATTCAGGCTTTGGTAGAAAAGCTCTATGGTGTCCATGTCGTTAAGGTTAACACAATGATTGTACGTGGCAAGAATAAGTCGCGCTACACTCGCAGCGGCATCATCAAAGGCAGCACATCCGACTACAAGAAAGCCATCATCACAGTAGCAGATGGTGAAACTATTGACTTCTATAGCAATATATAACAAAAATGGCAGTAAGAAAATTCAAACCCACTACACCGGGGCAAAGACACAAAGTTATTGGCGTTTTCAAAGGTACGATCACTGCCCGGACGCCAGAGAAATCTCTTACAGTCGGTAAAAAGTCAACCGGAGGCCGTAACTCCGAGGGTCACTTAACCGCCCGTTACCTTGGCGGTGGACACAAACGTAAATACCGTATCATTGACTTTAAGAGAAACAAAGACGGTGTACCCGCAGTAGTAAAGTCGATCGAGTACGATCCTAACCGTTCGGCTCGTATAGCGCTTCTTTACTATGTCGACGGCGCAAAGGCTTACATAATTGCACCCAACGGACTCAATGTAGGTGACAAGGTTGTGAGCGGTCCTGACGCAGCACCCGAGGTAGGGAACGCCCTTCCGTTGAGCGCTATTCCGGTAGGTACCGTAATCCACAACATTGAGCTTCGTCCCGGACAGGGCGCTTTCATGGCGCGTTCAGCCGGCACATTCGCTCAGCTTGTGTCACGCGAAGGAGATTACGCAATTATCAAATTACCTTCAGGCGAAACCCGTAAGATTCTTGCTTCTTGCCGCGCCACTATCGGTGTTGTCGGCAACAGCGAACATTCACTTGAACGCAGCGGTAAAGCCGGCCGCAGCCGTTGGCTGGGTCGTCGCCCCCGCAACCGCGGTGTTGTAATGAACCCGGTTGATCACCCGATGGGTGGTGGTGAAGGCCGTGCCTCAGGAGGACATCCGCGTTCACGTAAGGGTCTTTATTCTAAGGGTCTCAAGACACGTGCTCCGAAGAAACATTCTTCAAAGTACATTATTGAAAGAAGAAAAAAGTAATCTGATTAATTAGTAATTTTATGAGTCGTTCATTAAAAAAAGGCCCATATATCAGCGTTAAGCTGGAGAAGAAAGTGGCGGCTATGGAGGAAAGCGGCAAGAAGTCGGTCATCAAGACCTGGAGCCGCGCGTCAATGATTTCCCCCGATTTCGTCGGACACACTTTTGCAGTACACAATGGTAATAAGTTTATTCCGGTATATGTTACAGAGAATATGGTAGGACATAAGCTCGGCGAGTTTGCTCCGACCCGCATATTCCGCGGTCATGCCGGCAATAAGAAAAAATAATAAGGGCCATTGATATAAAAATTTTTGACAAAAAAAGAAATTAAATACAATGGGTGTAAGAAAAAGACAATCAGCCGAATTAAGAAAGAGTGCCCTCAAGTCGCAGGCATTTGCCAAGCTTCTTGACGTGCCTTCGTCTCCGCGCAAGATGCGTCTTGTGGTAGACTTGGTGCGTGGCAAAGAGGTGTTCCACGCCCTCGGCATTCTTAAATTCTCAAATAAAGAAGCAGCAGCACGCTTGGAGAAATGTCTCCGTTCTGCTGTGGCAAACTGGGAAGCCAAGAACGAGCGTAAAGCAGAAAAAGATGAACTTTATATCAGTTCAATTTTTGTGGGACCCGCTCCCATGTTGAAGCGTCTCCGTCCGGCTCCTCAGGGTCGTGGCTACAGAATCCGCAAGCGCGCTAACCACGTGACATTGTATGTAGACACTATTGATAACGCTAAAACAAAAGAATAAGAGATGGGACAGAAAGTTAATCCAATAAGCAACCGTTTAGGTGTCATCCGTGGTTGGGACTCTAACTGGTATGGTGGCAAAAAATACGGCGACAACTTGCTTGAAGATTCAAAGCTTCGCAAGTATCTTGAAGTCCGTCTCGCCAAGTCAAGCGTGTCACGCATCGTTATCGAGCGTACACTTAAGCTCATCACAATCACTATTTGCACTTCCCGTCCCGGATTGATTATCGGCAAGGGCGGCGCTGATGTCGATAAGTTGAAGAAAGAGCTTATGAAGATCACCGACAAGGATGTTCAGATCAACATTTTCGAGGTAAAACGCCCTGAGCTTGACGCTCAGATTGTGGCAGCCAATATCGCTCGTCAAATTGAGGGTAAGATCGCTTACCGCCGCGCGGTTAAGATGGCTATCCAGAGCACCATGCGCAGCGGGGCGGAAGGTGTCAAGATTCAGGTGAGCGGACGTCTCAACGGCGCTGAAATGGCTCGTAGCGAGATGTTCAAGGAGGGACGTACTCCACTCCACACTCTCCGCGCTGATATCGACTACGCGCTTGTTGAGGCTCACACCAAGGTTGGTGTAATTGGCGTAAAGGTTTGGATTTGCCGTGGTGAAGTTTACGGAAAGCGCGAACTTGCTCCCGTATTCAACAATTCCGGTAAGGAATCCCGCGGCAATAATGACCGCGCTCCGCGTGGGAATCGTTTCCGCAAACCGAAAAACAATCGTTAACGAATTGAATCAACACAACAATGTTACAACCGAAGAAAACTAAATTCCGCCGTTCGCAGAAAGGCCGTATGAAAGGCAACGCACAGCGTGGCAATCAATTGGCTTTCGGCTCGTTCGGCATAAAGACATTGGAGTCCAAGTGGATTACCGGTCGCCAGATAGAGGCAGCCCGTATCGCCGTAACCCGTTATATGCAGCGTCAAGGCCAAGTATGGATCCGCATCTTCCCGGATAAGCCTATCACGAAGAAGCCGGCCGAAGTGCGTATGGGTAAAGGTAAAGGTAACCCAGAAGGGTTTGTCACTCCTGTTACTCCGGGCCGCATCCTCATAGAGCTTGAAGGAGTTCCCTTCGATGTCGCAAAAGAGGCATTGCGTCTTGCAGCACAGAAGCTTCCTGTTACCACTAAATTTATTGTACGTCGCGATTATGACCCGACTCAAAACGTCTAAAGATTATGAAGAAAGAAGAAATAAAAGAGCTTAGCACCCAGGATCTCAAAGATCGTCTTGAGAAAGCCCAGGCCGATTATCTTCAGTTGAAGATTAATCATGCGATTTCTCCCATCGACAATCCTGCGAGCATTACCCGCGACCGGAAGATGATAGCCCGAATGAAGACCGAGCTTCGTCAGCGAGAACTAAACAATAAATAATCCCAACAATGGAACAGAAAAGAAATTTAAGAAAAGAGCGTATTGGGGTTGTTTCGTCAAACAAGGGTGACAAGACCATTACCGTATCGGTAAAGTGGAAAGAAAAACACCCCATCTACGGTAAATTTGTCAACAAGACTAAGAAGTACCACGCTCATGACGAGAAAAACGAGTGTAGCGTAGGCGATACCGTCAGACTGATGGAAACCCGTCCGTTGAGCAAAACTAAAAGATGGAGATTAGTAGAAATAATCGAAAAAGTTAAGTAATTATGATACAGACTGAATCACGTTTAACTGTTGCAGACAACAGTGGCGCAAAAGAAGCGCTCTGCATCCACGTGCTTGGAGGAACAGGCCGTCGTTATGCATCAGTG
Source organism: uncultured Muribaculum sp. (assembly GCA_964512855.1). Classification (GTDB taxonomy): domain Bacteria; phylum Bacteroidota; class Bacteroidia; order Bacteroidales; family Muribaculaceae; genus Muribaculum. Next base: position 13,131 of record CAZELD010000027.1, on the reverse strand, counting down.
GGTGACATCATCGTAGTGTCGGTGAAGAGTGTCATTCCATCATCAGATGTTAAGAAAGGTACTGTGTCAAAGGCTGTGGTTGTCCGTACCAAGAAAGAGGTGCGTCGCCCCGACGGCTCGTATATCCGCTTTGACGACAATGCTTGCGTGTTGTTGAACAATGCCGGAGAGCTTCGCGGCACCCGTATTTTCGGTCCGGTTGCCCGCGAACTTCGTGCCACTAACATGAAGATTGTTTCACTCGCCCCCGAAGTACTTTAATCCATAGTAATAGAAGTAAACCACAATGAGCAAATTAAATATTAAAAAGAACGACACTGTTTATGTTCTTGCCGGGGATTACCGCGGGAAAACCGGCCGCGTGCTTTCAGTGCAGCCAGCCAAGTGTCGTGCTATCGTTGAAGGTATCAACATGGTCTCTAAGAGTACCAAGCCAAATGCAAAGCATCCCCAGGGCGGTATCATAAAGATTGAAGCTCCGGTGCATGTTTCCAATCTCGCGCTTCTCGATCCGAAGACAGGCAAGCCTTGTCGTGTGGGCCGTCGTAAGAACGAAGAGGGAAAATCAGTACGTTATTCTAAAAAATCAGGAGAGGAGATTAAGTAATGAGCACAACCCTTAAAAAAGATTACAAGGAGCGCATTGTCCCCGCTCTTGAGAAAGAATTCAACTATACGACAGTGATGCAGGTTCCCCGTCTACAAAAGATCGTTATCAACGAGGGACTTGGAGCCGCTACTCAGGACAAGAAAATCATTGAGACCGCGATCAACGAGCTTACCGCTATCACCGGTCAGAAAGCAGTGCCCACACTCTCGAAGAAGGATATTTCAAACTTCAAGGTGCGTAAAAAGAATCCCATCGGCGCCCGCGTCACTTTGCGTCGCGACAAGATGTATGAGTTTCTGGAGCGTCTTATCCGAGTAGCACTTCCCCGTATCCGTGACTTCAAGGGTATCGAAGGAAAACTTGACGGCCGCGGCAACTACACACTTGGCATCACCGAGCAGATCATCTTCCCGGAAATCAATATTGATGCGATTTCCAAGATTATGGGTATGAATATCACATTTGTAACTTCCGCCAAGACCGATGAGGAGGGTTATGCTCTCTTGAAGCATTTCGGTCTTCCGTTCAAGAACGCTAAAAACTAATTTTATACTATGGCTAAAGAATCAATGAAGGCTCGCGAAGTAAAGAGAACCAAACTCGTAGCGAAGTATGCCGCAAAACGCGCCGCGTTGAAGGCAGAGGGCGATTACGAAGGACTCCAGAAGCTTCCGAAGAATGCGTCGAGCGTGCGTTTGCACAACCGTTGCAGCATCACCGGCCGTCCGAAAGGGTATATGCGCCAGTTCGGTATTTCACGTATTCAGTTCCGTGAAATGGCATCAGCCGGTTTGATCCCCGGTGTAAAGAAAGCATCTTGGTAAAACGCGAGACCTAAATAGAGCGAGTATTAAATATTGTTCGGATAATTCCGAATCAATTTAAACAATTCAATAAAATGACTGATCCAATAGCAGATTATTTAACAAGATTGAGGAATGCGATCAAAGCTCAGCACAGAGTAGTGGAGATTCCCGCCTCAAACTTGAAAAAAGAAATCACAAAGATTCTTTTTGAACAGGGCTACATTCTTAACTACAAGTTTGTAGAGGGAGAAAATCCCGCAGGGACAATAAAAATTGCCTTGAAATATGACCCCGTTGATAAGGTAAACGCTATCAAGAACCTTAAACGTGTGTCTCGTCCCGGTCTACGTCAGTACACAGGCTACAAGGATATGCCTCGTGTTCTCAATGGTTTAGGTATTGCAATCCTTTCTACTTCCAAGGGGGTCATGACCAATAAGAAGGCTCGTGAACTTAAAGTGGGCGGTGAGGTATTATGCTATGTTTATTAATCTTTAAAAGGAGGAATTAACAATGTCAAGAATAGGAAAAGCCCCCATTGAAATACCCGCCGGAGTTACAGTAACCGTAAAGGACGATGTAGTAACTGTAAAAGGACCTAAGGGAGAACTTTCTCAGAAAATCAATCCTGATCTCACTGTTAGCCTCGAGGATGGCCACGTATTGGTGACTCGTCCTTCAGATGACCGTGAGCACCGCGCTCAGCATGGTTTGTACCGCGCGCTTATCCACAACATGGTTGTTGGAGTTTCGCAGGGCTACCGTAAGGAGATGGAGCTTGTCGGCGTAGGTTACCGCGCCACATCAGATGGTCAGGTATTGGAGCTTGCGCTCGGATTCTCCCACGCTATATTTATCAAGCTCCCCAAGGAGGTTAAGGTTGAAGCTAAGACTGAGCGTAACAAGAATCCGCTCATAATCCTTGAGAGTGATGATAAACAACTTCTTGGACAGGTTTGCGCCAAGATTCGTTCACTTCGTAAGCCTGAGCCTTACAAGGGTAAGGGTATTAAGTTTGTCGGTGAAGTTATCCGTCGTAAGTCAGGAAAGTCGGCAGGTGCTAAATAATTAAAGTAGACAGAATCATGATATCAAAGATACAAAGAAGAAATAAGATCAAGACACGTATCCGTGGTAAAGTGTCTGGCACCGCCGCTCGTCCTCGTATGACGGTGTTCCGCAGCAACAAGCAGATTTATGTTCAGCTCGTTGATGACCTTGAAGGAAAGACTCTCGCAGCCACTTCTTCCAAGGGACTTGAAGGAGGGACAAAGACTGAAATCGCGGCTAAGGTAGGAAAAGCGGCTGCAGAGAAGGCTCTTGCCGCCGGTATCACTGAAGTAGTTTTCGACCGTAATGGTTATCTTTTCCATGGTCGTGTTAAATCATTAGCTGACGCAGCACGCGAAGGCGGACTTAAATTTTAAGAATCATGGCAAATAAGAATAACAGAGTAAAATCTACCAACGATATCGAGTTGAAAGATCGTCTTGTGGCCATCAACCGTGTAACTAAGGTTACCAAAGGTGGACGTACATTCACCTTTGCCGCTATCGTAGTTGTCGGCAACGAAGATGGAATCGTAGGTTGGGGTCTTGGAAAAGCTAATGAGGTTACAGCGGCTATCGCTAAGGGCGTTGAATCAGCAAAGAAGAATCTCATCCGCGTTCCGGTTTATAAGGGCACTATACCTCACGAGCAGGAAGCAAAGTTTGGCGGCTCTCGCGTAATTCTTAAGCCTGCGTCTCACGGTACCGGAGTTAAGGCCGGTGGCGCTATGCGCGCAGTGTTGGAGAGTGTCGGCATCACCGACGTGCTTGCGAAGTCTAAAGGCTCATCAAATCCTCACAATCTTGTGAAGGCTACCATTGAGGCTCTCGGAGAGATGCGCAGCCCGCTTCAGGTTGCTCAGAATCGCGGTATATCACTGGAAAAAGTATATAACGGTTAAATCAGCTTGAATCATGGCAAAAATTAAAATCACACAGATTAAGAGCCGCATCAACGCTCCCAAAGTGCAGAAGCTAACGCTTGACGCTCTTGGATTGAAAAAAATGCATCACTCAGTGGTTAAAGAGAACACACCTGACGTGATGGGTATGGTTAACCGTGTTCGTCATCTTGTAGAGGTGACTAACGCATAAAACTAAGATGATCTATGGAACTAAATACCATTCACCCCGCAGTGGGGTCAAATAAAAAGAAAACCCGCATCGGCCGCGGCCCGGGTTCTGGCAAGGGAGGCACATCTACCCGTGGTCACAAGGGCGCCAAGTCACGTTCAGGCTATTCTCAGAAAGTGGGTTTTGAAGGCGGTCAGATGCCATTGCAGCGTCGTTTGCCTAAATTCGGATTCAAGAACATCAACCGTGTTGAATATAAGGGAATCAACATCAGTGTTATTGATGCTCTTGCCGCAGCCAAGAACCTTGACAAGGTTGGAGTCGAAGATCTTCGCGCAGCCGGATTCGTATCGGGCAAGCAGCCGGTAAAGATTCTCGCAGGCGGTACTATCACCCGTGCAATCGCAGTTGAAGCCAATGCGTTTTCTCAAGCCGCCCAAAAGGCGATAGAGGAGGCCGGCGGCTCAATCGCTAAAGTTTAACTGTGATGAGATTTATCCAAACTATAAAGAACATCTGGACAATCGAAGAGCTGCGTAAGCGTCTTCTAATAACATTCATGTTGGTATTTGTGTACCGAGTTGGATGTTATGTCGTGTTGCCGGGCATTCACCCCGACGATCTTGACGCTCTTGCCAATTTCACGTCAGGCAGCGGTCTTATGCAGCTTCTCGATATGTTTTCCGGAGGCGCCTTCTCCCAGGCTTCAATTTTTGCTCTCGGTATCATGCCTTATATCACAGCATCGATTGTGATTCAATTGCTCGGTATGGTCCTTCCATCATTCCAAAAGATGCAGAGAGAGGGAGAGAGCGGCCGCCAGAAACTGAACCAGTACACACGTTATCTTACCGTCCTGATTCTTTTGCTTCAGGGTCCGGCCTATCTCGTGAACCTTCAATATCAGGTTAACGCAGCGGGTGGCCATGCCACTATGGGTTTTTGGGCTATCGCTTATCTGACGATTATTCTTGCTGCCGGCTCAATGTTTATCATGTGGCTTGGTGAGCGAATCACAGACCGCGGTATCGGTAACGGCATCTCTTTCATTATCCTTGTGGGTATCATTGCCCGTCTTCCTCAGGCTCTATACTTTGAGTTTGTAAGCCGTCTTCCCGGTTCTACCGGATCTGAGGGCGGTCTTGTGATGTTCATTGTAGAGCTTGTGTTGCTTTTCGCTGTTACAGTTGGCGCTGTGCTTCTTGTGCAGGGCACACGTAAGGTTCCGGTGCAGTATGCTAAGCGTATTGTGGGCAACAAGCAGTATGGAGGCGCTCGTCAGTATATCCCGTTGAAAGTTAATGCCGCCGGTGTTATGCCTATTATCTTTGCTCAAGCGATTATGTTTATTCCGATCACGCTTGCCGGATTCGGCTCTCATGAGAATAGTATCTTCGTGAAGTTCTCCGACATCAACGGATTTGCGTATAACATAACCTATTTTATCCTTATTGTGGCGTTTACTTATTTCTATACCGCTATTACTGTGCGTCCCGCCCAGATGGCAGAAGATATGAAGCGCAACAATGGATTTATTCCTGGTATCAAGCCGGGCAAGAAGACTGTGGAATATCTTGACTCTATTATGTCGCGCATTACACTTCCTGGATCTCTGTTCTTGGGGATTGTGGCTATAATGCCCGCATTCGCTCGTCTTTTCGGAGTGAGCCAGAATTTCGCTCAGTTCTTCGGCGGCACGTCGTTGTTGATTCTTGTTGGTGTCGTTCTGGACACGTTGCAACAGATTGAGTCGCATTTGATGATGCACCACTATGACGGCTTGATGAAAGATGGTAAAATAAAAGGCCGTACAACCGGCAGCGCGTATTAAATAGAAGCTTAATCTCGCTGATTCAATGATTTATCTGAAGACACCGGAAGAAATCGGAATTATGCGTGAGGCAGGTACACTCTTGAGCCGCACACTTGGCGAAATAGCCAAGTGGGTGGCTCCGGGGGTCACCACATTGAAGCTTGACACTATAGCTCGCGAGTATATGCTCGATAATGGTGGCAAGCCTTCATGTCTCGGCTACGGAGGATTTCCCGGAACTCTCTGTATAGAGGTCAATGAAACGGTGGTTCATGGCTTTCCTTCCAATTATGCTCTCCGAGACGGGGACATAATAGGGATTGACACAGTGCTTGAACTTAACGGCTATAATGCTGATATGTGCTATACTTTTCCTGTAGGAGATGTCGCTCCAGATGTTATGGAACTTCTCAAGGTCACCAAACAGTCGCTTTATAAGGGCATTGATGTATGCAAGGAGGGTAATCGTATCGGAGATATAGCCAACGCAGTGCAGACATATTGTGAACGTCATGGGTATTCGATCGTCCGCGAAATGTGCGGCCATGGAATCGGCAAAAGTATGCATGAAGATCCTGAAGTGCCTAATTACGGGCGTAAGGGTATGGGGCCGTTGATTAAAAACGGTATGTGTATATGCATTGAGCCAATGGTGAACATGGGTAAGCGTAACATCGTGATCGAGAAGGACGGTTGGCAGTGCCGCACCCGCGACAGGCAGCCATCAGCCCATTTTGAGCATACGGTGGCTATACTTGGCGGGAAAACACAAATTCTCACCACATTTGACTATATTGAAGAAGTATTAGGAGAAAAAGCAATTTAAAATTATTATATGGCAAAACAGGCTGCAATAGAACAAGACGGTACTATAGTGGAAGCATTGAGCAACGCAATGTTTCGCGTGGAGTTGGAAAACGGGCATGAAATCACGGCTCATATATCAGGAAAGATGCGTATGCATTATATCAGGATATTACCCGGCGACAAAGTGCGTGTCGAGATGTCTCCCTATGACTTGTCCAAAGGCAGAATTGCGTTTAGATACAAATAATAAAACAAAATAGATATGAAAGTAAGAGCCTCAATCAAGAAGCGTACTCCGGACAGCAAAATTGTCCGTCGTAAAGGTCGTCTTTACGTAATTAATAAGAAAAATCCCAAGTATAAACAGCGTCAAGGATAATTTTTGTTATTTTTGCAGAAAATTTAGTCAAACAGTATGGCAGTTAGAATCGTGGGAGTGGATCTCCCCCAGAACAAAAGAGGTGAAATCGCCTTGACTTATATCTTCGGCATCGGCCGTAGCGCCGCAAACTCTATCCTTGAGAAAGCCGGAGTAGATAAAAACATTAAAGTAAAGGACTGGACTGACGCTCAGGCAGCCGCCGTCCGTGAGGTAATCGGCCGTGATTACAAGGTGGAGGGCGACCTTCGCAGTGAAATCCAGCTCAACATCAAGCGATTGATGGATATCGGTTGCTACCGCGGCATTCGCCATCGTATCGGTTTGCCCGTTCGTGGACAGAGCACCAAAAACAATGCCCGTACCCGTAAAGGTCGCAAGAAAACAGTCGCAAACAAGAAGAAAGCTACAAAATAATAAATTAGTATGGCAAAAAAGACAGTCGCAGCAAAGAAGAGAAATGTTAAGGTTGACGCTAACGGTCAGCTTCACGTACACTCATCTTTCAACAACATTATCGTGTGCTTAGCCAATTCAGAAGGTCAGGTGATTTCATGGTCAAGCGCCGGTAAGATGGGCTTCCGTGGCTCGAAAAAGAACACACCTTATGCAGCCCAAATGGCCGCACAGGATTGCGCAAAGATCGCTTACGATCTTGGATTGCGCAAGGTGAAAGCTTATGTTAAAGGACCCGGCAATGGCCGTGAGTCAGCTATCCGCACCGTGCATGGCGCCGGTATCGAAGTTACGGAAATCGTAGACGTAACTCCGCTTCCGCACAACGGTTGCCGTCCCCCAAAACGTCGTCGCGTATAAACATTATCGCAACAAGTATATTACTTTCACTAATCTATCAACAGCGGCTAAAGACTCTGAAGCGTCACTGAATGTGAATAGATCACAATTTTTATCACCTCTCTGTGGTCGCGGCTGCACTAAGGTGTCGAACCAAAGTCCTATAACCCGAATTTAAGAAACAAAAAATGGCAAGATATACAGGTCCAAAAACAAAAATCGCCCGTAAGTTCGGCGAACCTATTTTCGGCGCTGACAAAGTTCTTTCTCGTAAGAACTATCCTCCGGGCCAGCATGGCGTCAACAAACGCCGCAAGTCTTCGGAATACGGTGTTCAGCTCCGTGAGAAGCAGAAAGCCAAATACACTTATGGTGTGCTTGAAAAGCAGTTCCACAACCTCTTTGACCGCGCTTCCCGCACAAAGGGAATCACCGGTGAAGTGCTTCTTCAGCTTCTCGAGTCTCGTCTTGACAATGTGGTGTACCGTCTCGGTATCGCTCCTACCCGCGCTGCTGCCCGTCAGCTTGTGCTCCACCGCCATGTTACCGTCAATGGTCAGGTTGTGAACATCGCATCCTTCCAGGTTAAACCCGGCGATGTAGTGGGTGTGCGTGAACGCTCTAAATCACTTGAGGTAATCGCCGACGCTCTTGCAGGTTTCAACCACAGCAAGTATCCGTGGTTGGAATGGGATGAGGCTTCAAAAGCCGGCAAGATGCTTCATGTTCCTGCTCGCGAAGATATTCCTGAAAACATCAAGGAGCAGTTAATCGTCGAGTTGTATTCTAAATAATCAATTATAAACACGTAGATCCATGGCTATTTTAGCATTTCAGAAGCCTGACAAAGTTGTCATGTTGGAGGCCGATAATTTCTTCGGTAAGTTCGAGTTCAAGCCATTGGAACCCGGATATGGGATCACAGTGGGAAATGCGCTCCGCCGTATTCTCCTATCCTCCCTTGAGGGTTATGCTATCTCGTCGATCCGTATTGACGGGGTTAAGCATGAGTTTGATACTATCCCGGGTGTTAAGGAGGATGTCACCAACATTATTCTTAACCTCAAGAAAGTTGATCTCAAGCAAATCGTAGAAGGTACCGACTCAGAAAAGGCGGCTATCACAGTGTCAGGTCAGGAGGTGTTCAAAGCCGGTGATATTGGCAAGGTGCTTTCCGGATTTGAGGTCCTCAATCCCGACCAAGTCATTTGTCATTTGGATCCCGGTACAAGTTTTCAGCTTGACATTACCATCAACAAGGGTCGCGGCTGGGTTCCCGCGGAAGAAAACGCTTCTCCTGCCGATGCTATAGATGTGATCGCCATCGATTCTATCTATACACCGATCAAAAATGTGAAGTATACGGTGGAGAACTTCCGTGTAGACCAAAAGACCGACTACGAAAAATTGATTATTGAGATCACCACTAATGGTTCGATTCTTCCCAAGGATGCCCTTAAGGAAGCTGCAAAGATATTAATTTACCACTTCATGCTCTTCTCAGATGAGAAAATCACTCTCGAAACTACCGAGGCTGACAGCAATGAAGAATTTGACGAGGAAGTGCTCCGTATGCGTCAGCTTCTCAAGTCGAAATTGGTAGATATGGACCTTTCCGTACGCGCACTCAACTGCTTGAAGAGCGCAGAAGTCGAAACTCTTGGTGAACTCGTGGTATTCAACAAGACTGACCTCTTGAAATTCCGCAACTTTGGTAAGAAATCGCTTACAGAGCTTGATGAGCTATTGGCAAATCTTAACCTTTCGTTCGGAATGGACATTTCAAAGTATAAATTAGATAAAGAGTAATAACGATGAGACATAATAAATCATTCAACCATCTTGGTCGCAAAAAAGCTCACCGCGACGCCATGCTCGCCAATATGACCATTTCGCTCATCATGCACAAGCGCATTTTCACTACGCTTGCAAAGGCTAAAGCCTTGCGTATGTATGCTGAGCCCCTCATCAACCGAGCTAAAGAGGACAGCACTCCCAACCGTCGTTTGGTTTTCAGCCATCTACAGGACAAGGCGGCTGTCACCGAACTGTTCCGTGAAGTATCACAGAAAATTGCTAACCGCAACGGAGGATACACTCGTATCTTGAAGACCGGAAACCGTCTTGGTGACAATGCTAAGACTTGTTTCATTGAGCTTGTTGACTATAATGAAGCAATGCTCAAGGACACTACTGCCAAGAAAGCCGGACGCACTCGCCGTAGCCGTAAGAGCAATGCAGAGAAGGCAGCTCCTGCCGCTGAAGCTCCTACAGCTCCTGCAACCGAAGCTCCCGCTGCTGAGACTCCTGCTGAATAAAAAATTGCAGAAATATTTGTGAAAGAGGAATCATGGTTAATCCGTATTCCTCTTTTTTTTATAAAAACTATAAATTCAAATTTGTGATGAAAAAATAACATTTGCTTATTGCTCTTGCATTTATGGTTGCAATCGGGCTACGTGCTCAGACAGACACTATATCACTTCGATATTTTTCGCCGGACTATGCTGATTCGTTTCTTAAAAACTTGAGTGAGCTGCAAAATGTGTCGCAGCTCGGAGTTACTGTCGCTGGCGAATCGTTAAAAGACAAAAGGATTGTTTACCGATGCCATCGGGTGCTTGATGGAGTTTCTTCGATAGTTTCGCAATTGCCCAAAGCTGTTCCGATTAAAAGCGACAGTGTGAAATTCATATTTGGCGCGCGTCCTATAGACTCTGATAGTGTATTTTTTGTCATAGACTGCCCGATGCTTTCAAAGGGTGGAATATCTGTTGCGACAGAAGGGCGCATATTAATGGAGACTTATCCGCCACATTCGTTTACGAGAAGTGACACAATACCTATTATGGCTTACACTACAGGAATTCCTCACCGGATGAAAATTGGCAGTGAGATTGTCGAGGCTATGAATTATTGCGGACTTAGGGGCACGTGTGCATCCATTGGAATGGTATGAAAAATACGGAATCCAGGATTTCATTTATTATAATATCATCTTTAAGCCATAGTCGCAGCGTGGGCTTATAGTTGAGTAATTATTTTATAATCTGTAACCTTAATAATGAAAAATTATAGGGTTAAGTTCTATTTTTTTTGTAACTTTGTGACCTGATATTATGACCAAAATTTAAAAGAACATAATTAATTAAAGTTACATTATGAAAATTGAAAAAATCATTGGACGTGAAGTCCTTGACTCTCGTGGCAACCCCACAGTAGAAGTTGATGTGATTCTTGAGTCAGGCGCATTTGGCCGCGCATCAGTTCCATCCGGAGCGTCTACCGGAGTAAATGAAGCCCTTGAACTCCGTGATGGCGACAAGAGCCGTTATATGGGTAAGGGTGTGACTAAGGCTGTCGCTAATGTCAATGGTCCTATAGCTGCCGCTCTCGTTGGTATGTCAGCTCTTGATCAAATTAAGATTGACGAAACTATGATCGCTCTTGACGGCACTGAAACTAAGTCTAACCTTGGTGCTAACGCTATTCTCGGCGTGTCGCTCGCTGTGGCAAAGGCTGCTGCCGACTACCTCGATCTTCCCCTCTATAAATATATTGGTGGATGTAATTCATACGTACTCCCCGTACCGATGATGAATATCATCAACGGAGGCGCTCACTCTGACGCTCCTATCGCATTCCAAGAATTTATGATCCGCCCTATCGGCACTTGCTGCTTTAAGGAAGGTATCCGTATGGGCACTGAAGTGTTCCACAACTTGAAGTCAGTTCTTAAAGAACGCGGCCTTTCTACTGCAGTAGGTGATGAAGGCGGTTTCGCTCCTAACCTCGATGGCACTGAAGATGCGCTTAACGTGATCATCAAAGCTATCGAAAAGGCAGGTTACGTGCCCGGTAAGGATGTCACTATCGGTCTTGACTGTGCTTCTTCTGAGTTCTACAAGGATGGTATCTACGACTACACCTGGAAGCAGGCTGACGGTCCTAAATACACCTCTGCTCAGCAGGCTGAATACCTCAAGGAACTCGTTGAAAAGTATCCTATCGACTCTATCGAGGACGGTATGGCTGAAAACGACTGGGAAGGATGGAAGCTGCTCACCGACCTTATCGGTGACCGCTGCCAACTCGTGGGCGACGACCTCTTTGTTACCAACGTGAAGTATCTTGAAAAGGGTATCGAGATGGGTTGCGCTAACTCAATTCTCGTTAAGGTAAACCAGATTGGTTCGCTTACTGAGACCCTCCGTGCTGTGGAACTCGCTCAACGCAATGGCTACACCGCAGTTATCTCTCACCGTTCAGGCGAGACAGAGGATGCTACAATTGCTGATATCGCAGTTGCTACCAACGCTGGACAGATTAAGACCGGATCAGCAAGTCGTTCTGACCGTATGGCTAAGTACAATCAGCTTCTTCGTATTCAGGAGCAGCTCGGTGATGCTGCCGCTTATGGTTATGGCAAACGTACAAAAATGAAGAAGTAATAGTTTTTTTTCATAAAAATAGGGGTGTCGGCTTGGCATCCCTATTTCTTATGGATAAATTCCCGCCTTCCTTATTCGGCAAGTCGCAGCACGCGTATCCCCAATGCTGAGCGGTTGCGTCGCAAATATTCCGAAAGAGAATTTTTGTCGACGACCACCTTTCCTTCTGCTGATGATGCATGCATCAAATGTGGCACGCCGTTGACGAATGTCACGATTCCCATGTGCTGCACGTCAAGACCGGGCGTTTTTGTCACGATCAACACTATGTCGCCGTTGCGGAGATTGTTTTCCACGCCTTTCGAGGATATTTTGGTCGATTTAATGTAAGGGTAGCGATGGCTGCGGTATCCACGCTCCACATCTGTCAATTTACGATATGTCTCATCGTCTTTTAGAGCGGGATATTTGTCTCGATTAGATGTCATGAAATCGAGCGTTTTTATCTGATAAGATGGTTCGGCTATTTGATCGGTCACCTCTTTGAGATTCCCGCGATGTACATTGTCAACCACCCAGTCGCTCGCATAATGAAGCCGTGAGGCGTATCCGTTAACTGAGCCGTTGCGGTATCTAAGGCGTTCGATATTGTACACAAAATCACGCCATGATGTGCGATTTTCTCCAAGTGTGTAGGCCAATGCGAGCATAGTTTCCACGTAGGTTGTGCAGTCAAACTCCTCCATATCCACAACGAGCGTTTCTTCGTCGTTGTTGTCAAGGGTTCCGCTGACATACGGCAGCCCGAGGAACTGTTTTCCCAATAATTCAACACGGCTTTGTGCTCTGCCGGAAGGAATCTCATTCTGGGCTTTCAATAGAACATTGGTTATTATGGTGGTGTCGGTGGTTTCATTGTGAAATTTCACATTCTGCATGGGTATAGCTGCTGTAGCTGCGGTACACCAACACGCAGTCACCATTATATTGAAAAAAAATCTCTTCGTCATACCTGTTGTGCGGTTAATATATAAAAGGCGTTTAATCTTCTTATACAAAGTTACAAAATTCCAGCTTACCCATCAAGTGTTTAAGCATTTAGGTGTATTATAAAAATTTTTATTGAAATTTTCCCGGAAAATGTTTGGAGGATTCGGAAAAAGCGCCTACCTTTGCACTCGCTTTTGAGAAGCAGCCCGGCAAAGCAATGGAGATTGGGTCGCAAAGGGTGGACGAAAGTTCAAGAATGTTAAAATTCTGTTAAAGGTTTTGCTAATTCAAAATTTTGATGTAACTTTACAAAACATTTCCGCAAGTAAATTGTTTTGCTTGTTTGCTCCTAAGAGAGCTGCGAAAGCAGAAATAAGGACATTGACATGATTAAATAGACAAAGTAGTACAAGAGCA
>CAZELD010000026.1:0-27537 GCA_964512855.1 uncultured Muribaculum sp. | reverse complement strand
TTTATAGAACCTACCTTAATAGAAAGGACTGATGTCATATACGCACATTAAGGCTTAAACTGATGTAAAGTAGATATGTCGAATAGATAAAAATTCAAGGAAAAGGGATTGGTGAAAAATTTGCACAAGCGTAGGGGAAATTGTATATTTGCACCAACATAAACATTCCAACAACGATGAACAGAAACAGTCTTGTGTCCATATCCGACATCGGTAAGGATGAGATAATGCGTTTGCTCCGTCAAGCAAGTTATTTTGAAGCAAATCCCAATCATCAGATTCTGCAAGGAAAGGTGGTGGCGACATTATTTTTTGAGCCGTCGACACGCACACGCTTGAGTTTTGAAACTGCGGTAAACCGTCTTGGCGGTCGAATCATCGGATTTTCAGATGCGAGCACGACCAGTTCGTCAAAGGGTGAGACCCTCAAAGATACCATTAAGATGGTGAGCAATTATGTTGATTTGATAGTCATGCGTCATTACCTCGAAGGCGCGGCTCGTTATGCGACAGAAGTGACTGATGTCCCTGTTATTAATGCCGGCGACGGGGCAAATCAACATCCTACACAGACAATGCTTGACTTATATTCCATATATAAAACTCAAGGCACGCTTAATGATTTGACCATAACGATGGTTGGCGATTTGAAATATGGCAGAACTGTTCACTCATTATTGATGGCGCTTCAATATTTCAATCCCACGTTTAATTTTATCGCTTGTAAGGAGCTTGAGATGCCTCGTGAATACATCAGATTCTGTGATGAGCATGGAATTAAATATAACGAATATCGAGATTTTACTCCTGAGGTGATAAATAATACCGACATATTGTATATGACCCGAGTGCAGAGAGAGCGTTTCACTGACATTATGGAATACGAGAAGGTCAAGGATCTGTATAATCTAAATGTGAAAATGCTTGATGGATCTCGAGATAATCTTAGAGTTCTACATCCTCTGCCGCGTGTTAATGAGATTGACCAGGATGTTGACGATAGTCCTAAAGCATATTATTTCCAACAAGCTAAAAACGGATTGTACGCACGTCAGGCAATCATTTGCCGGGCGTTAGGAATTGATGTCCCTGAAAATTGATAATATGGCACCGAATAAAAAAGAATTGGCAGTGGCCGCACTGCAGAATGGCACCGTGATTGACCGAATTCCTGCTCCGATGCTCTTTAAGGCTGTAGAAATTTTGGGTATTCAGCAACTTGACAAGAGTGTTACCATCGGTAATAATCTCCAGTCCAAGAAGCTTGGAACAAAGGGAATAATAAAGGTGGCTGACACTTTTTTCCCGGAAGATGTCATAAATCGCATCGCTTTAATTGCTCCGTCGGCGAAAATAAATATTATCAAAGACTTTGAGGTTGTTGAGAAATATTGTGTTTCGCTTCCAGAGGAGATTGTCGGAATTGTCAGGTGTAAAAATCCCAAGTGCATCACTAACAATGAGCCGATGAAAACACGGTTTACGGTTATTGACCAACAGGCTCGTATCATAAGATGTAATTATTGCGGACATATTGTCAGCGCTAAAGAAGCGGATATAAAATAGTTCCACTTATGGCAGAGCAAAGTTGGCGTCCCGGCACAATGGTTTATCCTGTTCCTGCAGTATTAGTCACTTGCGGGACATCGGTAGCTGACAGCAATATGATAACTGTGGCGTGGACGGGAACGATATGTTCGGAGCCTGCCATGTGTTATATCTCTGTCCGTCCATCGCGACACAGCTATGAGATGATAAAGGGTTCAATGGAATTTACAATCAATCTTACGACAGTCGATATGGCTCAAGCTGTCGACTGGGCCGGAGTCAAATCGGGGAGAGAATTCAATAAATGGGAAAAGACTGGCTTGACTCCTGAAAAAGGAGAGAAAGTTTCCTGTCCATATATCAAAGAATCGCCGTTGAGCATAGAATGTCGCGTGAAGGAGATAGTGAAGCTTGGCACGCATGATATGTTTATTGCCGAAGTAATTAATATCCTTGCGGAGGAATCGCTTATAGAAAGTGATTCCGGGAGATTCAGATTGGATCGAGCCGGATTGTTGGCATATAGCCATGGCGCTTACTATGAACTTGGCAAGGAGATAGGCCGATTTGGATGGTCAGTTAAGAAGAAAAAATAAACAATATAATAATATTTATCTGATGGAAAGAGACAAAGAGATTTTTGACATCATTGAACGCGAACATCAGCGTCAAAAACATGGGATAGAACTTATCGCTTCAGAAAATTTTGTGAGTGAGCAGGTTATGCAGGCTATGGGGTCTTGCTTGACAAACAAGTATGCTGAAGGCTATCCGGGGCATCGTTATTATGGTGGTTGCCAGGTAGTTGATGAGGCGGAGTCACTTGCTATTGAGCGAGTGAAAAAACTGTTCGGAGCAGAATACGCCAATGTCCAGCCTCATTCAGGCGCTCAAGCTAATATGGCCGTGTTTATGGCGTGTATGAAGCCGGGTGACAAATTTCTGGGTCTGAATCTTTCCCACGGAGGGCACTTATCACATGGTAGCCCTGTTAACTTTTCCGGTCTTGTGTTCCATGCCCTTGAGTATAATGTAAAAGAGGATACCGGATTGGTTGATTACGATCAAATGGAAGAGGTGGCTCTGCGCGAGCGTCCTAAGTTGATTGTAGGCGGCGCCAGCGCTTATTCACGCGAGTGGGATTATGCGCGTATGCGTGCTATCGCAGACAAGATCGGCGCCATTTTGATGATTGATATGGCCCATCCGGCCGGACTTATCGCAGCAGGGTTGCTTGATAATCCGGTTAAATATGCTCACATTGTTACGTCTACCACCCATAAAACTCTTCGCGGCCCGCGCGGCGGCATTATCTTAATGGGTAAAGATTTTGATAATCCGTGGGGTAAAACCAATCCTAAAGGCGAAATACGTAAGATGTCGGCTCTCCTTGACTCGGCTGTTTTCCCCGGTGTCCAGGGCGGTCCGCTTGAACACGTTATCGCAGCCAAAGCTGTCGCTTTTGGTGAAGCACTTTCTCTATCGTTTAAAGAATATCAGCTTCAGGTTAAAAAGAATGCGGCTGCTATGGCTAACGCATTAATTGAAAAGGGATACAAAATAGTGTCAGGAGGTACTGATAATCACTGCATACTCGTCGACTTGCGCACCAAATTCCCAGACTTGACCGGAAAGGTTGCCGAAAAAGCTCTTGTTGATGCGGATATTACGGCAAATAAGAACATGGTGCCGTTTGATTCCCGCAGCCCGTTCCAAACATCAGGTATTCGTCTTGGCACGCCGGCCATCACTACTCGCGGTGCTAAAGAGGATATGATGGTTGAAATTGTTGATTTGATTGATGCGGTTCTTTCTTCTCATGATGATCCTGCGGTTATTGCCGACGTGCGTTCAAAGGTAAATGCCATGATGGAGAATTATCCTATGTTCGCATATTAAAATTTATTGCCGTGACACTACTCCTATATCGTATATATCAGTTAATAATTATGGCTCCGATATTGTTGGTCGCCACGATTATGACCGCATTGCTGACTATCGTGTTCAGTATGATTGGGATGGGGCGTTGGACCGGCAATTTTTTCCCTCATTGGTGGGCGCGTTTATTCTGCGCGCTTACCTTGGTGAGGGTGACAGTTACAGGACGGGAGAATATAGACTCTAAAACGTCTTATGTGTTTGTGGCAAATCATCAGGGTGCATACGACATTTTTTCAATTTACGGCTATCTCAACCATCAATTCCGATGGATGATGAAAAAGGCATTGGAGAAGATACCGTTGGTGGGATACTCATGTAAAGTGTCGGGACACATAATGGTCGATAATTCCACTCCGGCGTCGACTCGAGAAACTCTGGAAAAAGCGGAAAAACAGTTGCAAGGAGGGATGTCGTTGGTGGTTTTTCCAGAAGGCGCCCGTACACGTGACGGCAAGATGCATCAGTTTAAGCGCGGAGCTTATCGTTTAGCTGTAGAATTTGGCTTGCCGGTTGTTCCGATAACTATTAACGGTTCATTTGACGTTATGCCTCGATTCAAGAAAATTCCTATGTATGGTCACATCACATTGACTATCCATAAGCCTATCGAGGCTGTAGGTGGAGTTCATGATCTGCCGGCGCTAATGGAAAAAAGTTTTGAGGAAATTCATTCATCATTGGATCCAAAATATTCCTAATCCTGATAGTTGAAAAATTTAGCGATAAAATTCACGCTTTTCACTTGCGGATATAGGAATTTTATTATCTTCGCAGTGTAGAAAGGTTCGTGTGGCCTGTTTTGCAATTGCATTTTCTTAATGATACAAAATATACTGTTATGATATTCAATTTTCGACTTGTGTCCGATGAAGTGGATAATTTCAGGCGTGAGATAAATATTGACGCAGATGCCACTTTTCTTGATCTTCGCAATGCTATTTGCGATTCGGTAGGGTATGACAAGAATCAGATGTGTTCTTTTTTCTTATGTGATGAAAATTGGGAGAAAGGGCATGAAATAACCCTTGAGGATATGGGATCCGATTCAGATGAAGATATATACCTTATGGACGAGACTGTGTTGAGCGACCATCTTGACGATGGCGACCGCATGATTTTCGTGTTTGATTATATGACTGACCGCTGTTTCTTCATTGAACTGAAAAAGAGTATTCCTGGGAAGACGTTGAAGGATCCGGTGTGCGTAGAGTCAATGGGCACCCCACCTCCGCAAGTTATGGATCTCGAAGAATTTGAGGCAAAGAATACTCCTGTCACTCATAGTAATGATGATGATTTTGATGAAGATTTCTATGGCAGTGACGGTTATAGCGATGATGAATTCGATGCCGCCGGATTTGATGAAATGACGTTTGACGACAATATGTGATTAGCTCCGTCAGATAAAAAATATTAAGCCGATTCCTTATCGAATCGGCTCTTTTGTTTTCTTTAAAGATGATAACAAAAATCCGAGGAAGAAAATTATGAGAGTGCTTACGACTATGCCAAGGTTGATGTGGATGAATTGCGGTATATTCATCCATTCCGTCAGCTTTGTTTGTAGAGCGATAAGAATTAACGACGCTACTCCGGCTATTACGCCAATTACCGCTTCAGGTTTTTTAGCGTGGGGGCATAGATAGGCCAGCAGGAACATACCCAATACACCTCCCGAACAGATGCTGCTTAATGCCCACCAAGCATCCAATGCGTTATCTACCAAAAGGAAGCACAGTGCGATTGTTATGCCGAGAATCCCTGAAATAAAACTCGATACTCTCAATACACGCACTTTGACAGAATCAGAGGACTGCGGCTTTATTAGAGAATAAAAATCGGTAAGTATAATTGTGCTTGATGATGTGACGCTCGTGGCGATTGTGCTCATGCCTGCGCAAAATATGGATGCAATCATTAAGCCGATCAATCCTTTCGGCATCTCATGGATTATGAAATAAGGGAATACGTAGTCGCTTTTTATGTCGGCAGGAAGAGAATCGGCATATACTTTGTAGTAGGCGAATAATAGTGAGCCTATCATGAATAGGACAATATTTACAGGGAGGGTGAGCAGTGAACCCACAAATGCGCTTTTACGGGCCTCTTTTAATGATGGAGCCGCGCAATATCTCTGAGTGTAGCTTTGATCTATGGCAAAATTATTCAGGTTAGTGAACATACCGTAAATGAAACATACCCAAAATGTGCTTTCTATTATAGACCCGTTGAATGAGCCGAGAGAGAATTTGTCATGCGCCATGCATATTTCAAATGCTTGCGCGGGACCTTCCGGCATTTTGAACATCAGTACCAACAGACACATTATTGCTCCGATAATTAATATCGCGCCTTGCAGGGCTTCGGTCAGTATTACCGATCTAAGTCCACCTTTTTGACTGTAGAGAATTATGCCTAATCCTGTCACAATAACAATTAATGGTATGTTCCAACCCATTAGCACATTCATCGGAACAGCCAACAGGTATAATATCGCTCCAGAACGACATACTTGTGTGAATAGATAAAAGGCCGATGCGTAAAGTCGTGCCCAACGGCCAAAGCGCTGTTCAAAATAGCTATATGCACTGATATTGCCCAAATTTCTATAGAACGGAACAAAATATTTCATTGCAATAAGCCCTGCGGGAAGTATTGACAGTGTAAATACAAATGCATTCCAATCACTACGAAAGGCCGCCGAACAATATCCTAAAAATGAAATTGAACTGCAGAATGACGCAAATATGGATAGCCCAACGATCCAACCGGGCATTTTGCCGCCGCCACGTGTAAACTCATCACTGCTTTGCCGTTTTTTCCCGAGCAGGTATCCGAATATCACTGTTCCGACAGAAAATATTATGAATACTGCGAGGTCAAAATAGTTCATGGCACGGCTGATAATTATGGCATTATTGCCAATTTATTCTCACGGGTATGATATCCACGCACAAATTCGGATGCGGACATCCGTCGTTTCCCCGGAATTTGAAGCGAAAGTATTTCAATTGTGTTATCTCCAGTGGAAACAAATATTTTCTCACCATCAATATGCAGAGTGCCGGGGGTGGAATTTTCTGATTTTGCAATAATCTGCGTTTCAAATATTTTCATGCTCACACCTTCATCTCCTTGAATTCCTGAAATTTCAGTCCATGCTCCCGGATATGGTGATAACCCTCTTACAAGATTGTGGATTTTTGTCGCAGATTGATGCCAGTCGATTCGACACGTATCTTTGAATATTTTAGGCGCTACGGGCAGTTCATTATCACAGATTAGTTCATCCTGCGGGGTTGTAGTCAAGGTCCCATTTACTATATTTTCAATGGTTTCTATGGTAAGATCAGCTCCAATGAGCATCAATTTGTCATGAATCGTCCCTACGTTATCCTCCGGATTAATTGGGATATGCCTTTTGGAAATTATATCTCCCGTATCGATATCATACTTAAGGAAGAATGTAGTCACTCCCGTCTCGGTCTCTCCGTTGATAACGGCCCAATTAATAGGAGCGGCTCCACGATATTTGGGGAGTAGTGAGGCGTGAAGATTGAAAGTGCCGAGTTCCGGCATACTCCATACAATTTCCGGCAACATTCGGAATGCGATCACGATAAATAGATTGGCATTGAGGGACTTTAGTTCGGTCACGAATTCAGGAGCTTTTAGTTTCTCCGGTTGCATTAAATGCAGGCCATGGCTTTCAGCGTATTGTTTGACCGGCGAGTGGAGCATTTTGTGACCTCTTCCTGCCGGTTTGTCAGGCATAGTCACAACTCCAACAATATTGTATCCTCCTTTATGAATACGGTCAAGACTCTCTACCGCAAATTCAGGAGTTCCGAGAAAAACGATTCTTAAATCTTCTTTTCGCATTGTTAAAAGATGTATTTTAGACAAAGATACGATTTTTTCCATTTAATTCCGTATATTTGCATTTCTATGAGGTACTATTTTAATACATTTTCCGCAGTTTTGTTGATTATATGTTTTGTGTCATTTCCAATGACAGCTTCTGACGGGAAAACGATTAATTTGGATAGGGAGGCGGAGATATTTGTTGATTCTTGTTCCGGCCGATTTAACGCAAAACAATTAATATTGCCGGGAGTATTGATATCGGTAGGGGCATTCGGCGTCAATAACGGGTGGATGAAACGTGTCGAGAAGGATTTGAACCGAGAGATGCTCCATCTAAGTGGCGGCCATCATTTCAGCGCGGATAATTTCATTCAATATCTTCCTGCTGCCTCTTACATTGCATTAGGTGAGCTTAAAGGCATAACCAGCAGTAATAATCTTAGTGATCGCATGATAATTACCGCTACATCTTTTGCTGTTATGTGCGCCATTGTGCAACTGGTGAAACATATAGTCCATGAGCGTCGCCCGGATAAACAGAATTTTTTCGATTCTTTTCCTTCAGGGCATACCGCAACTGCTTTTATGGGCGCTGAACTTGTGAGGAGCGAATATTCCACAGGATTAGGCATTGCGGCTTATGGTACCGCTTGCGGAATCGGTTTTTTAAGACTTTACAATAACCGGCATTGGCTCAATGATGTCATCGCCGGAGCGGGGATCGGCATATTAAGTTCCCGTATCGGCATATTGATGCTTCCGATGTGGAAGCGTCTTTTTCAGTTTGATGATAAGCACGGCATAAATGGGGCATTTATGCCGACGTATGATGCCTATGGAAGAGGATTGCAGTTGCGCGGTATTTTGGTGTTTTGACTTTTTCAAAAATTTTTAAACATTAGAAAATATGGGTTGTTATATTAATATAATCAACTAAAATTAATGTTTATGAATCTTACGAAGTTTAATTTCTTGGGCTATTCAAAGAGCTGGTGGCTCGTACTTATAGCCGGAATCGTGATGGTTATTTGCGGGTTTGCATATTGGTTCTGGCCTGCTGCCGGATATGCTATTGCTTCGCAAATATTTGGATGGGTATTAATACTTGTCGGTATCGTGCAATTGATTGTTGCAGCCGGCCCTCGTTATCCGAAAGGATGGGGATGGTGGGTAGTTGGAGGCATGATTGATATGTTTATCGGATTTTTATTAGTTCGTAGTATTATGCTTTCAGAAGCTGTTTTCCCATATTTCTTGGCGTTGATATTCCTTTATTGGGGTATTACAATGGTTATTAGCTCAATAAACGGACATAAAGGTAAATATTGGTGGCTCTATCTGGTTAATGGCATCTTATTGATGTTAATCGGATTCTTCTTCATTGAAGCCGGTTATGTTCAGAATATGATGATGGTCAGCTTCCTTGTGTCGCTCGCATTCATTTATTGGGGTTTCTCAATTTGTATGATCGCATACGATATAAAGCCGTCATCAGAGAATGGAGGGTTAAATGCTTAACTGGTATAAAAAACGGATTAAAACAGTCCATATTCACGGTTGCTCTCGTGAATATGGACTGTTTTGTTAAATAATCTTAGATTGCGTTTAAAAAGGGGCGCATTACTTGCCGGAATTGCCGGAATATGCTATCTTTATCATGGATTAAACCATGTGGACAAGTTTTAGTCTAATGGTTATATCTAAAGAATGATTATTAATGAATTAAAAGGAGAGTCAAGTCTTATGATTGCAAAAAAAGTTATGTTATTGGCGTTTATGCTGACAGGTAGCTGCATCGCATCATACGCACAGTATGATGACGATATATATTACAATCCATCTAAAGATAAGAAGGCTCAGGTAACTTCCGTTAAGAAATCTCAGCCTCAGCAGTCTTATTCCGGATATAATACCGCTTCTCAATATAATCCAAACCTTGGAGGCGCCGATTATGCTTCTGCTGATAGTTACAGCGTAGCAGGAACATCAGACAGAGATGTTGATGAGTATAATCGCAGAGGCTCCTATTCCGCCGCCGATACCCTAAATTCTACAGCATCAGGGCAAGGTGATGATTTTAAATATACAAGGCGTATTGAGAAATATTACAATGAAGATATTATCGCGGATGTAAATGATCCTGAACTGGTGGAATATTATTATTCCACTCAGCCCGATGTGACGATTAATATTGTTGCTCCGGGATATGGATGGTATTCTCCGTGGTATTGGAATGATCCATGGTATTGGAATGCCTGGGGACCTTACTGGTCGTGGGGCTGGGGGCCAGCTTGGTCTTGGTCGTGGGGTTGGGGCCCGTTCTGGTCATGGGGCTGGGGATATCCCGGTTGGGGGCCAGGTTGGGGTGGCGGCGGCGTCGCATGGCGTCCCACTGATTATGCTCCTAATGGACGCCGCGCTGGACAAGGCATACGTAACGGTTACACCGGTATCGCCCATAATTCTCGTCCGGGCTTGAATAACGGTCGTGTAAATGGCTTGGCTCAAGGGGCTGCGGGTAATTTCCGTCCAGGCAGTTCTTCTCTAAGCCGTAATCCGCAGAGTGGAGTATCCTCAAGTTCGCAAGGTACTACTGGAAATAGAACTACCGGCAACCGTAATAGCTATAACAACTCAAATAGTAATCGTAGCCAAAATAGTTCTTTTAACAATAATTCGAGCAGTAGCCGTTCTTATTCATCACCCTCAAGGAGCTCCGGGTCGTCACGCGGCGGCTTTGGCGGGTCATCTGGTGGCGGCAGCCATCGTGGCGGCAGACGATAATCAAAAGTTTAATTTAGATTGATTTTCAAGTATGAAATTATTACATTGCAGTTTAGCTTTGGCGGCATCTGTGCTGATGCCATCCGTTTCGCAAGCCCAAAGCGCGGTGGATTTATATAATATGTGCCGTCCTGATATGAGGGGAACAGCTCGTTTCATGTCTATGGGTGGGGCTTTTACCGCGCTTGGAGGTGATTTATCCTCTTTGAATCAGAATCCTGCCGGGATTGGGATATACCGTAGCAGTGAGCTTGGTTTTACATTGAATCTCGATTTTCAATCTTCGTCAGCTACATCTCAAGGAAAGAAATATGATGAGGATCAGACAAAATTCTCATTCAATAATTTCGGATATGTCGGGACAATGCCGATGAATTCTACCGGGCTTAAAACGATATCATGGGGGGCTACATACTCACGAGTGGCATCGTTTGACCGTGTAAATAGCGGACGTATCGGAAATCTTGGGAGTGCTTCTTTAAGTAATTATATAGCTGCAATGTCAAATGCCGGGGGGTATTATCCGGATTCTCAGGCTCCGGACGGGTTGCTTTTTGGCGATAACTACAATCCGTATCTTAATGGAGATGCCGGATGGCTTGATATTCTCGCATTCCAAGGCTACGTAACTAATGACAATTATACAACTGATGGTTTTGACGGCTTTCAAGGTTTAATGGGGGATAATACTACCGGTAGCGCCTGGTTTAAGACTCGAGAAAAGGGTTATGTTGACGAATATTCTTTCAATATAGGCGGCAATGTTGACGACATCGTATATTGGGGCGTAGGTATAGGTGTTACCGATATGGATTATAAATCATTAACCCAATATGGTGAAAATCTTGACAATGCATACATTGCAGCAAAATATACGGATCAAAGCGGTTCGGATGTATATGAAATTACTAATGGCACTGCTGATTATGCATTGACGAGCCATCTTCATACGAGTGGTTCCGGATTCAATTTTAAAGTAGGTGTTATTGTAAAGCCTATAAATGAACTTCGATTGGGTTTTGCAGTACATACTCCCACGTGGTATCAATTGACTGACACATATTGGGGCACTATCGATTATAATTATATGCCTTCCGATAACAGCATCTACACCTCGTCACTTAATGGAACTGTCGTAACGGATGAGGGTTATGTAGGCCAATTTGATTATAATATGCGCTCTCCATGGCGAATGATGTTTGGTGTTGCAGGAGTTATAGGCACTCAGGGATTGATAAGCGCCGATTATGAATACCGCGGTAATAACGTAATGCAAATTTCGGATGTCGACGGTTTTGCTTACGAAGACGTAAAAAGCGACGTTAAGACTTATTATAAAAGTACGCATATATTCCGTATTGGCGGAGAATTGCGCGTTACCCCGCAATTAAGCTTGCGAGTAGGGTATAGCTACGAGACCTCTCCGGTAAAAAAACAGGCTGAAAACGATGGCGAATTCATTTGGACTGCCGGAACAAATCCGAGCTACTCGTTTGACCGTCATACACAATATGTGACCGCCGGTCTTGGCTATAGGTTCAGTTCTTTTTATGTAGATCTTGCATACGTCAATAAGCAGCGCGAAACGACATATCATGCGTTTTCTCCTCTTATTGAGGGTGGAAGTACGTTACAAGGTTCACCTTCGGCAAGTATAAAGGACAATAATAACCAAGTAGTTCTCTCGTTTGGCTACAAATTTTGATATAATAATAGGCTAAAAAGACCGGTTCGAATGGGTTATCTGTTCGAACCGGTTTGTGTATTAAACCAATTATAGTAATTTCTTTCTATGTCAGTGGATCGAGGTATTGATCTTGATAATCTTGAATTTCAGTGTGCTTGGAATTTGATAAAGAACACGAATCAGTCGGTTTTTCTTACGGGAAAAGCCGGAACGGGGAAATCGACGTTTCTAAAATATATTTGTCGGAACACGAAAAAAAAATACGTAGTGCTGGCTCCAACCGGCATAGCCGCTGTAAATGTTGGCGGAGTCACATTACATTCTTTCTTTCGTCTTCCTTTCAAACCGTTGTTGCCTGATGATCCGGAATTTGCCGAATCTCGATTGAAAGAGCGAATGAAATACTCCAAATCGCAACTGAAGCTTCTCCAAAATCTCGAATTGATAATCATTGATGAGATTTCAATGGTGAGAGCTGACATAATTGATTTTATAGACAAGATATTGCGAGTGTTTTCAAGCAATAAGCGAGAGCCGTTTGGTGGAAAACAGTTATTGTTGGTTGGAGACATATTCCAATTGGAACCAGTCGTAACCTCCGATATGCGAGACATTCTGTCATTGTATTATCCTAACAATTATTTTTTCTCAGCCCGTGCGTTTTCCAGCACGAATCTCGTATCAGTGGAGTTGCGTAAAATATATCGTCAAAATGACGCCAAATTCATTGATATGCTTGATCGTATAAGAATAGGTAGGCCTGAAAAAAGAGATATCGAATTGTTGAATGAAAAGAGCGGATATTCGCCATCTAAAGATAAGATGACAATGACGCTTGCCACGACACGGGTGTCGGTTGATACCATTAATGAAGAGCGTCTTTCCGAATTACCGTCGCCTGAAATTATTTGTTCCGGTACGATAAGCGGTGATTTCCCTGAAAATTCATTGCCTACCCTGCTTGATCTTACGTTGAAGGTCGGAGCCCAGATCGTATTTATCAAAAACGATATGACAAAGCGATGGGTGAACGGAACTATCGGACGGATAGTTTCAATCGAAGATGAGTTCTTGCGGATAGAAATAGAGACCGGAGAGATCCTTACTGTCGGGATGGAGGTATGGAGTAATATAAAATACGAGTATGATGAAAAATCAAAAAAGATCAATGAGATTGTGCTTGGAACTTTTACACAATATCCTATTAAACTCGCATGGGCGTTGACGATACATAAAAGTCAGGGTCTTACTTTTAATGATGTGGCGATAGATTTCGGCCATGGCGCATTTAGCGGCGGACAGGCGTATGTCGCATTAAGCCGGTGTCGTAGCCTTGAAGGTATGTCGCTTGTGTCAACTATAAATGAACGGGATATATTTGTAAATCCTCGTGTGGTTGAATTTAGCAGTTCATTTAATGATAACGATAGGATAGATGACGCAATTAGAAAGTTTCGGATTAAAAGTTGTTTTTCAAAAATCGTATCGGCTCTTGATGATGGTCGTTTGTCAGATGGTTTTGATTCCTATATGGAATTATTGAAAGAGATGCCGGATATTAATGACGCATTGTCTCCGCAAATGTTTCGGTTACTTAAATTAAAATTGAGGTGTGGAGAAAAATATCGTATAGAGTCAGAACGCTTAAAGGAAAAACTAAAAGAATCGCAGGAACGGTTTAAACGGCTTGCATCAGAATATGTATCTATGGGAAATGAGTGTCAGGAGGAAGGAATGGATCTGACACCTGTACTTGCGAATTATAATAAGGCGATTGATATATATCCTGAATGTGCAGAGGCTTGGATTGGAAAAGGAAAAGCTTTTTCAGGAATTAACGATTATAATGAGGCTCTGTCAGCTTTTCGTGAGGCGGAAAGGATTTTGAAGAATTATCCCGACGCTAATAAATCATATAAGGTCGCAACCGCTTTGGGAAATATATATTATAAGCAGGATGATATGGTCCAAGCGCTTGATAATTATTTGCGAGCGTCAGATTTTAATCCGGAAAGCTATTCTATACATTTTTTAATTGCAAAAGTGTATGATCGAATAGGAGATGAAGATAACGCTTCATATCATAGAAATCTTGCACAAAGAAAACGCCGCAAACGCAAATGAAAAGCATTATGCGTAAAGCGGCGTTATTAAGACTGAATTGTATGATTATCTCTCCAATACGTTTACTTTAAGCTTGTCATAAGCTCGCAACGCTTTATTTCGAGCCTCCTCAACCGTATCGGCAGTAGCAAGAATAACACCCATACGGCGGTGGCCTTTTATTTCCGGTTTGCCGAATATGCGAATCTGCACTCCAGGCTCTGCAAGAACATTTTCCAAATTATCAAATTCGATTTTGTCGGTATCTCCCTCAACTACCACCGCGCGGGAAGCTGACGGTCCATAGAATTTGATTGAAGGCACCGGCAATCCAAGCAATGCTCTTGCGTGAAGTCCGAACTCACTTAAATCTTGAGATATCATAGTCACCATCCCTGTGTCATGTGGACGGGGTGACACTTCGCTGAATATTACGTCATCCCCTTTAACGAATAGTTCTACGCCGAAAATTCCGTATCCACCTAAAGCGTCAGTAATTTTTTTAGCAATTTCTTTTGCCCGTTCAAGAGCTATGGGTGACATGGGTTGTGGTTGCCATGAATAGCGATAATCCCCATCGACCTGAATATGTCCCACCGGCTCACAATAGGTAGTTCCTGAAATGCTTCTTACAGTCAAAAGGGTTATTTCATAGTCAAAATCTACAAACCCCTCGACTATTACTTTACCTGCTCCGGCGCGTCCTCCTTCTTGAGATATTTTCCATGAACTTTCTATATCTTCAGGCGTTTTTGCCACACTTTGCCCATGACCGGAAGAGCTCATGACTGGCTTTACAACACAAGGTAATCCTACCGCTTCTACAGCCGCCTTAAACTCATTGTAATTCTCGGCAAATCTATAAGGAGATGTGGGTAATCCTAATTCTTCTGCGGCGAGACGGCGTATTCCTTCACGGTTCATTGTCAGCCAAGCGGCGCGTGCGGTAGGAGTTACATTATAACCCTCCTTCTCCAATGCGAGTAGTTCGGGCGTGGCGATAGCTTCGACTTCAGGAATAATATGATCGGGCTTCTCAATTTCAATGACCTCTCGGAGCGCTTTAGGATCAAGCATATTTATTACATGGCTGCGGTGCGCGACTTGCATAGCCGGAGCATTCGGGTAACGGTCGCAGGCTATAACTTCGACACCATGTCGCATTAGTTCGATTGCAACTTCTTTGCCTAATTCTCCACTCCCGAGGAGCAGCGCCTTGCGAGCTACCGGAGTTAGAACGGAACCGATTTTGTTCATAGCGGAATATTTGGAATTTGGTTTATTATATTTTAGCTGCAAAATTACAAGTTTTTTTGGTATTTCTATGTAATTTTGTGTGCTAAACATCTATTTATGGCTGATACGATAACTCAATTTGATAACGCGCTCGCTCTTTGCCGCGATATTTTTGTGAAAAAATTGACTGATTATGGCGCTTCTTGGCGTATAATGCGTCCACAATCAGTCACTGACCAAATATTTATAAAGGCAACTCGAATACGGTCATTGGAAACTAAGGGTGTGTCAAAAGTAGGGGAGGGGATTCTTCCCGAATTCATCGCAATTGTCAACTACGGTATAATCGGGCTCATTCAATTGCAGCTTGGATACAGCGATACTGATGATATGACAACTGCCGACGCAATCACGTTATATGATAAAAAAATCGCTGAAACTCGTGAGCTAATGATTCGTAAAAATCATGATTATGATGAGGCTTGGCGTGGAATGAGGGTACATTCTTATACCGATATAATTCTTCAGAAGCTAATGCGCACAAAGCAGATTGAGGATAATCAAGGAGTAACTATTGTGTCGGAAGGCATAGATGCGAATTATCAGGATATGATAAACTATTCTGTTTTTGCGATTATAAAACTAACAGAGTGATGGAAAATCATGTAGCATCACGACGTTATGCCATTACAACGGTATTGGTATGGGCTTTTCGTGTGCTTGTAGGGGGTACATTTATTGTCTCAGGCCTTGCAAAGATGATAGATTTGTATGGCTTCGTATATAAAATAGAACAATACTTGGCCGTTTGGGACATGATACAACCTCGAGCATTGGTGGTTGGTGTCGCTATTTGTCTTTCAGGAATTGAATTTCTTTTTGGTTTTTTGCTTCTTCTCGGATGCTATAAACGGTCAGCGGCATATTTATTGACATTGCTAATGATTGGAATGCTTGGATTGTCGGCTTACATAATGGTTGCTAATCCGGTTGATGATTGTGGTTGCTTTGGCGATTTTCTGGTTATTTCAAATACCGCGACGTTCTTGAAAAATGTTGCGCTTATGGCTATGTTGATATATCTATGTTCCCGAAATTCACGTGTTGACGGCCTTTATACCACATATTCCCAATGGTTGGTGGCGTTTTTTGCGATACTGTATCTATGCGTCATTGGGTATTGGGGATTCAACGTGCAACCTCTTGTCGATTTTCGCCCATATCCGGTAGGCTCATATCTAATTCCGCAAGCGGATGATGCTCAAGAGGCTGAAATGAAGTTCGTATATGAAAAGAACGGAGTTGAAAAGACTTTTACTGTTGATGATCTGCCTGACAGCACTTGGACTTTTGTAGACCGGATTGACGCTAATGATGTTGTTGATAAACGTAATTTTGCCGTTTTTGACGGTGACGAGGATGTCACTGACGAGGTCATATTAAATGATGGTGAACAGTTGCTTCTGCTCATCCCGGAACTCTCTAATATTGATGTGTCGTCCACTTATGTGATAAATGAAATTAATCGCTATATAACGGCTAAGGGTGGTAATATGATAGGAATAATCGGATCCGATGCTGAAGGTATCGAACAATGGCGTGACATATCCATGGCTTCTTATGACATATATAGCGCTGACGACACTTCAATTAAAGAACTTGCTCGCGGGAATGTAGCGGTTGTTTATCTTAAAGGCGGGGTTATCCAATGGAAACGTACTTTGACATCCATTGATGGCGATCTTTTTGTGTCGCCCGATGATAGAACGCTTGAACGGTTATCTTATTCCGGAATGAATTATTTTGGTCTGTTCACTCTTGTTTTTTTAGGACTTGAACTTGCGTTATGGATTGTGGACAGAAGTGGGCGAGCTGTTAAATTACATTTTACTCGTAAAAATCGAAAAAAATAATTAAATTTGTACGATTATTCAGTTAGCAGATACATAAAAATTAGATATGAATTGTTGACTTGATGACTGATTGAGTTAATAAATTCTGAAGATAAGTACAAAATTCTAAGTATAAATAAAGTTTTAAGATAAAAAAATGAGAAAGAAAATTGTTGCCGGAAACTGGAAGATGAATACTACCCTTCAGGAAGGTGTAGCTCTTGCCAGAGATGTGAATGAGGCTCTTAAGAATGTATCACCTAAGTGTAGTGTAATAATCGCAGTGCCTTTTACTCATCTTGCATCGATAAATGCAGTTATTGATCAAAATAAGCTTGGACTTGGCGCTGAGAATTGCGCAGATCATAAATCGGGCGCTTATACCGGAGAGGTTTCAGCTTCGATGGTGTCATCTACAGGCGCTACTTATGTGATTCTCGGACATTCAGAGCGCCGCCAGTATTATGGTGAAACTTCAGAAACGCTTAAAGAGAAAGTCGCTCGTGCATTTGAGAATCAGCTTACACCTATTTTCTGTATCGGTGAAATGCTTGAAGAGAGGGAGAATGGCACATATCATGAAGTGGTTAAGAAGCAGATTGAAGATGCGTTGTTCCATCTTTCAGCAGAGGATTTCAGCAAGATTATTCTTGCTTACGAGCCGGTCTGGGCTATCGGTACAGGAAAAACAGCTACCGATGATCAGGCAGAAGATATGCACGCATATATTCGTGGCGTAATCGCAGAGAAGTATGGCAAGGAAGTTGCAGAAAACACTTCAATCCTTTATGGAGGAAGTTGTAAGCCTTCAAATGCCGCTCAATTATTCGCTAAGCCTGATGTAGACGGAGGCCTTATAGGAGGCGCTTCTCTTGATGCCGCATCTTTCATGGGTATTGTTAACGCATTTAATTAGTAAATGAGATAGAATAAAAAATAATCGGAGAGTGGAATTCCACTCTCCGATTATTTTTTTTAGACGTATGGCCTCTAAAAATTATTGATTGTCATTCTAATATCAGTGAGGTGATTCAACAAATCAGGGAGTAATGATAATTTGAGCATATTCGCTCCATCGCTTTTTGCTTCGGCTGGATTTTGATGTGTTTCTATAAATAGACCGTCGACTCCAACTGCAATTCCGGCACGAGCTATTGTTTCTATTAAATCGGGTCGTCCTCCTGTGACTCCTGCTGATTGGTTAGGTTGTTGCAAAGAATGAGTTGCGTCAAGAATGACCGGCACTCCGAATTGTTGCATGGTTGGTAGTCCGCGGTAATCCACGATCAAATCCTGATAGCCGAAAGTTGTTCCTCGCTCGGTAATAGCTACTTGAGGATTCCCGGCATCAATCACTTTTTGTACGGCATATTTCATAGCTTCAGGGGATAGGAACTGACCTTTCTTTATATTTACCATTTTTCCGGTTTTTGCTGCTGCTACGAGTAATTCAGTCTGTCGGCACAGAAATGCCGGTATTTGCAGGATATCTACATATTCTGCTGCGATTGCGGCTTCTTGCTCAGTGTGTATATCTGTTACAACAGGAATATTGAATGTTTCATGAACTTTACGCAATATTTTCAATGCTTTTTCATCGCCTATTCCCGTGAATGAATCTATTCGAGAACGATTGGCTTTTTTATATGAACCCTTGAATACGTATGGGATATTAAGCTTTGCTGTGATTTCGCAAGCGAATTCTGCGATGTCAAGCGCCATTTTTTCTCCTTCAATCACACATGGCCCTGCAAGTAGAAAAAAATTATTGGTAGCTGATGATTTAAAATAGTTGAACATATTTTATGAATATAGTTGGTTCAATATGTGAATAGTATCACACGCAGACAAGGCTGCTGTTTCAGTACGCAGTCTATTGTCACCAAGTGTTACTGGATCTATTCCGCTGTCAAGTGCGTTTCTTATTTCCGCAATGTCGAAATCGCCCTCAGGTCCGATTAGAATTGAGACGCTATTAGCTCCTTTGTACTCTTTCGCTAATAGTTTGCGGGGTATCGTGGGATCGCAGTACGCTATAAACCTGCTTTCAGATTTATCAGATGTAATAAAATCAGAAAAGGATGTCATAGGCAAAATTTCCGGTAACGTAGCTTTAAGCGATTGTTTCATTGCGGATATTGCAATACGTTGCAACCTATCTGTTTTCATATCTTTACGCTCAGAATGTCGGCATAGCAATGGAACAAAACGATTGACTCCAATTTCGGTAAGCTTTTCAATAAGCCATTCCATGCGGTCCATATTTTTTGTCGGTGCCACGGCTATTGTGATGAAAGTGTCCCAAGCGGGCTTCTCCCGGATAGTCTCAATTATTTCCACCTCCATTTTGCGTGGATTGTCATTGACTATGCGGCATTGATGACGGTTGCCCTTGCCGTCAATAACTTCAATGATGTCTCCGCATTTATGCCTTAACACACGTAGACAGTGCTTAGCTTCATCCTCAGGTAATGAGAATGTTTCCGCAATGTCGGGAGCATAGAACTGAATCATTGTTTTTCCGGATTGTGCTTGTATTTGAATAAGATATTGAACAGTATTACAACCACAAGGGCGTAGGCGGAAAATATAAGCCAAGGAGCGGACCAATTGCCAATCATATATACATTACCATCAACAGCCACAGGTGATACGAATTTGTTTACTACAGCGCCGGCGACTATCATTCCGAATGACGCGCCAAGTCCGTTGGTCATGAGCATAAACAACCCCTGCGCTGACGCTTTGACGCTATTGTCGGTTTCTTGTTCTACAAATAAAGCTCCCGAAACATTGAAAAAGTCGAACGCCACGCCATAAACAATCATCGATAAAATCAATAACCACAGGCCGGATCCCGGATTACCTATACCGAAGAATCCAAAACGTAGCACCCAGGCCAACATGGCTATAGTTATCACACGCTTTATTCCAAAGCGTTTAAGAGCGAATGGAATCAATAAGATGCACAATGCTTCCGAAATTTGAGATATTGATGTGAGCAATGTGGCATTGTTTGCCCCAAATGTATTTGCAAATTCCGGATTGGCTTTGAAACTTGATATGAATGGAGTGGCATATCCATTTGTAATTTGCAGCGCGACCCCGAGCAACATTGAGAAGATGAAGAAAATCAACATTCTGCGGTCTTTAAGCAAGCGGAACGCATCCAATCCAAGAATTGACATAATGCTCTTATCTGAATCTTTTTTGCCGGCATTTGGTATGTCGGGGAGGAAGAAACTGTATGCGCCAAGAATAAACCCAAGTATGGCGCTTACAAGAAGCTGCATATCGGTGTATTGAAATCGGAATCCGGCATTAGGATTGCTGTCAGATATTGTAAATCCAAATGTTCCATCATTGTAATAGCAGCAGTTTACGAACCACATAGCGATAATGAAGCCTACTGTGCCAAGCACTCTTATGGGGGGGAAATCCTTTACTGTATCGTAGTTGTGCTTTTTCAGAATTGAGAATGACACTGAGTTGGATAATGCGATTGTAGGCATATAAAAGGCCAAACTGCAAGTGAAGATTGTGAAGAACGGCCCGAATTCAAGAGTGGGGTGGGATTGAGCGTAGAACCATGCTAATAACATGAATGTGGCGGCTGCAATATGGCATATTCCCAACAATCGTTGTGCATGAACCCAGCGGTCGGCTACAACACCCATTATCGCAGGCATGAAAATGGATACAAAACCTCCTACGGCATAAAACCAGGATATTTCAGCTCCGAGGCCGGCTGATCCAAGGAATTGTCCAAGGCAAATTAGGTAACTGCCCCAAATGGCAAACTGCATGAAGCTCAGAAATGACAACTTTATTTTAGTATTATCCACCATGATTCAGGTACGATTTTTATCGGTTAATTATCTGATTGATTTATCTCTTTTTTTAATAATTCTATCTGTGCGGAAATTTTAGAGGCTTCCTCATACCGTTCTTCGGCAATGCTTTCGTTCAGCATTATTTCAAGCTCTTGAAGCTTTTTCTTTTTAGACCCGTTGTCATCTTGTTGTTGAGCTGAGTTGTCCGATGCCGCTGTATTTACCTCTTCCATTATAAATCCAGTGTCCTCTAAAATTTCCCGAGTGGTGAAAATCGGCGCTTTGGCTCTTAGAGCGATCCCTATGGCATCGGAAGTCCTTCCGTCAAGCACTACAGTACGTTCTCCGTCGGTAAAAGTGAGTTCAGAGTAAAAAATTCCGTCTTCAAATTTATAAATGAATATGTTGTCAAGCTTAACTCCGAATGCATGAGCGAAGCTAACAAACAGGTCATGGGTCATAGGCCGTGGAGGTATTATTTTCTCCAATCTTATCGCTATTGATTGAGCTTCGGCACCACCAATCACTATAGGAATGCGGTATGGACTGTCAACTTCGCCTAAAATCAGAGCGTATGCTCCTGATTGTATTTGACTGTAGGAAATTCCCACGACATTTAATTGTATCTTCTTGTTTTCCGACATTGAATTAGATTATTATATTTCTACCGGTTATGATACCGCTGCCGTAGCAAAGATGTGCTTGTTCGTCATATATTACCGCAAATTGTCCCGGTGCGATCCCTTGAACCTTATTCTCTGATTCTATCACGTATTCCGTGTCGTTGAGCTTGATAAGGGTGGCCGGAAGAAATTGTGGCATATGGCGGTTTTTGAAGCATATTTTAGTTTTAACCATTTCTTCATTCCAGGGATTGCCTGAGATGAAATGCATTTCATCGAGATGAATCGTGTTTCCATATTGTTTTTCTGTGTCATATCCCAGACTGACGTATATCACATTATCATGGATATTTTTTTTGACCACATACCATGGTCCTCCGCTTAGTCCAAGGCCTTTCCTCTGACCTATTGTATGAAACCAAAAACCGTTGTGTTCTCCGAGTTTTTTCCCCGTTTCAAGCTCGATTATGGCGCCTTTCTTGATGCCGAGGTGCCTTTTTATGAAGTCATTGTAATTTATCTTTCCAAGGAAGCAGATGCCCTGACTGTCTTTGCGGAAAGCATTTGGCATTTTTACGTTGATAGCGATCTCTCTCACTTTTGTTTTGGGAAGATTGCCTATAGGAAACATCAAGTGAGATATCTGTTCATAGCTGATGCGGGCAAGGAAATCGGTTTGATCTTTTACTGGATCCACGGCTGTGGCAAGGTATGTTTTACCATTTACAATATCGGTTGACGCATAATGTCCTGTTGCCGTTTTTTCAAATTGATACCCCCACCGTTGTTCGAAATATCCGAATTTTATTATTTTGTTGCACATTATATCCGGATTTGGCGTAAGCCCGGCTCTTACCGTTTTTAACGCATATCCCATTACATTGTCCCAGTATTCTTGATGAAGCGATACAACATCAAAAGGACAATTGTATTTTTTTGCAATGAATTGACACATTTCAATATCTTCATCGGCGGAACAGTCCCCTTCGTCAGTGTCTAATCCTATCCGGATGTAAAACAGATGGAGATCATGCCCCTCCTCTTTTAATCGGTGAACCACTACGGCGCTGTCTACACCTCCTGATATTAGTACGGCTATTTTCATTAGCTATGTCGCAATAATTATTTCAGACTTAAATGGTTGGGTTAAATTTCGTCCATCTCTTCACTGTCATCTTTTCCTCGGCGTGACACAATGAAAAGGGATATAAAGTAATCCAAGGATATTTTTCCGGGCCCGGCAATAAGAATGTAGATGAATATGCCGATGAACATTATCGGAAGATATCCCGGTTGTATGCTTGAGATTAGATATGGCATTGTGCCGGGGCTTATAAAATGCAGTATATGGTGCTCTGCGCATATCATGGATATTATGGCCGGAATTACAGCTAACCGTGTCAAAAATCCAACCATAATCAATATTGAACAAATCATCTCCACACATATCATCAAAGTTAAAGATGTGGCGCCGCTGAAGCCCATTACCGATGGAAAAATCGGAGCTAAAGAAGAGTAGTTGATCAGATGCCGTATGCCGAACTGTAAGAACATTATTCCGACAAATAATCTGATGAACAACCGAGCCATGTTGCTATATGTATAGCCGGTGCATTTTAAAAACAGATTTTCAAAAAAAAGTTTCATCTTTATTGTTTTTGATAAAGCGTTTTAGCTATTTGCAAAATGCTGTCGATCGACATATTTCGTGCGATGATTTTATTGTCGGTGTCAAGGAGATATATTGCCGGCAATATTCTGACATCAATGTTGTCGCCTATAGTTTCGGAGGTGCCGGCTTCCCATTCGTATGGAAAATCGCTTACAGATTGTTTCCATTCGTCGGATGGTTTGCCGACCATTATGTCAATCATTTTAAGCCTGACGGCTTTGGACAGCGAGTTTATTGCAGCATCAGCTTTAAGGCGCAAATGATTCATTGGCACATCTGTGTCATCCGGGGCATAAAAATACAGCACTTTGTATTCACCTTGTTGTTCCTGGACTTCATGAACGGCATTGTAACGTGTCGTATAGCGTAACGGGAGTATTGATGAACCTACTTGTGAGCTGTTTATCATCTTCACGTGGGAAAGATATTTTTCTTTCTCTTTTTGATTTATTTTTTTATTGGTGAACAAAGCTCTTGTAAAAAGCATATATGGCTCATTTGCAATTATTGACGGATCAGGACCATACATCTCTTTTTCCGCGCGTTGAACCAACTTTAATGTGCTTTTTGCGTCATTTTTATATTGAGCCATTAATGCATTGACTGACTTTTTTACACTGTCAGGTGAGGCGTATGGCATGAATGACGTGTAATCGGCAAACGCTCTGTTAAGCATTGCGGTATCATTTAGCACCTTTTTCATGTCGGCTCCTTTCCAAAAATTGATAATCAAAAAGTCGGTACGCTGCTGCAAAGTAGTCAGTGAATCGGGCACTTGTGGATATGGAAATGGTGTGGTGTCCTGTGCGTTTACATTTATAAGCGCGGTTAGAAAAAATATGGATAAAGTTAAAAATTTTCTCATCATTAAAACTGGCATGATTTTTGACTAACAAAGTTAAGAAATGGCGGGCTTAGTTCAAAATATTTATTCAACATTATTAGCCTTCCAAATGTTACTAGAACATAGAAATTAATAATTTTTATTCATCATGAATTTCAACAACTTTACAATTAAGTCACAAGAAGCTATCCAGAAAGCCGTGGAAATCGCCAAGGGATCCGGCAATCAGGCGATTGAACCGGTGCATCTGTTGAAGGGCTTGATGACTGAAGGTGATTCGCTGATGCAGTTCATTTTCCAGAAAGTTGGCGCGAATGTGGGTAATGTTGTCTCATCTATTGATCGGGCAATAGCTTCCGAACCTAAGGTGTCGGGGGGAGAACCTTATTTGAGCCGCACATCGAATGATGTTTTGCAGAAATCTTTGGATATAGCGAAAAAGCAAGGGGATCAATATGTCACTCTTGAAGCGATACTATTGGCTATTTTTACTGTGAAAAGCGGGGCATCTCAAATTTTGAAAGATGCCGGCTTGAATGAACATGAGCTTAGCGCTGCGATAGAGGAGTTGCGTAAAGGTAAAAAAGCAACTGATCAAAGCGCCGAGGACACATATAATGCACTGAGTAAATATGCTATAAACCTTAATGAACGAGCCCGTTCGGGAAAACTCGATCCTGTTATAGGGCGAGATGACGAAATCCGACGAGTTTTGCAGATTTTAAGCCGCAGAACTAAGAACAATCCTATGCTGATCGGAGAGCCTGGTACAGGAAAAACTGCGATTGCTGAGGGGCTGGCTCATAGGATTGTGAGAGGCGATGTGCCTGAGAATCTTAAAAACAAGCAAATTTATTCATTGGATATGGGAGCGTTGGTTGCCGGCGCTAAATATAAAGGTGAGTTTGAAGAACGACTTAAAGCCATAGTAAACGAAGTTACGCAGGCCGATGGGGATATAATTCTGTTCATTGATGAGATTCATACACTGGTGGGCGCCGGAAAAGGTGAAGGAGCCATGGATGCCGCCAATATTCTTAAGCCTGCTCTTGCCCGAGGAGAACTGCGAAGCATCGGAGCCACTACTCTTGATGAATATCAAAAATATTTTGAGAAAGATAAAGCGCTTGAACGCCGCTTCCAAAAGGTAATGGTTAACGAGCCGGATGAAATGAGTGCTATTTCCATCCTTCGAGGCCTTAAAGAGCGTTATGAAAACCACCATCAAGTGCGTATTCGAGACGAGGCTATTATTGCTGCAGTTCAGCTTTCTGAACGCTACATTACCGATCGCTTTTTGCCTGACAAGGCGATAGACCTTATTGATGAAGCCGCCTCTAAATTGAGGTTGGAGCGTGACAGCGTTCCTCAGGCTTTGGATGAAATCACACGTAAAATTTCTCAACTTGAAATTGAACGCGAGGCGATAAAAAGAGAGGGCGACAAGGTTAAGATTAAGGATCTTGAAAAGGAATTGGCTGATCTTCGTGACGTTGAGAAAGATTTTAAAGCTAAGTGGCAATCTCAAAAGGATTTAATCAATCTCATTCAACAGAATAAAATTGCTCTTGAGCAATATAAATTTGATGCTGATAAAGCTGAACGTGAAGGCGATTATGCTAAAGTGGCCGAGATTCGTTATTCAAAAATTCAGGAGAAGGAAAAGGAGAAT
Source organism: uncultured Muribaculum sp. (assembly GCA_964512855.1). GTDB lineage: Bacteria > Bacteroidota > Bacteroidia > Bacteroidales > Muribaculaceae > Muribaculum. Next base: position 1,835 of record CAZELD010000026.1, on the reverse strand, counting down.
GAGCAGATCCAGGAACAGCTCCGTGAAATGCAAGGCGATAAGGCTCTTATAAAGGAGGAGGTGGATTCTGACGACATTGCTGATGTGGTGTCACGGTGGACCGGTATTCCTGTAAGTAAGATGGTGCAGAGTGAAAAAGAAAAATTGCTTCATCTTGAAGCTGAACTTCACAAGCGCGTTGTTGGACAGGAAGAGGCGATAGCCGCTATAGCGGATGCGGTACGTCGTAGCCGTGCCGGGCTTAATGATCCTCGCCGTCCTATTGGATCATTTATATTTCTCGGAACTACCGGAGTGGGAAAAACTGAGCTTGCCAAGGCTCTTGCTGAATACTTGTTTGACGATGAGAATATGATGACCCGTATCGATATGAGCGAATATCAGGAAAAGCATACGGTAAGCCGTCTTGTTGGAGCGCCTCCCGGATATGTTGGATATGACGAAGGCGGACAGTTGACTGAAGCTGTGCGTCGTAAGCCTTATTCAGTCGTGCTTTTTGATGAAATTGAGAAAGCGCACCCTGATGTATTCAATATCCTTTTGCAAGTGCTTGATGACGGTCGTCTTACCGACAACAAGGGGCGCCTTGTGAATTTTAAGAACACGATTATAATAATGACCTCCAATATGGGTTCGTCAGTTATACGCGAGAATTTTGCCAATATGACTGATGAAAACCATGCCGAAGTCGTCGAAAAGACTAAGGATGAAGTGTTGAATATGCTAAAACAGGCCATACGCCCTGAATTTCTTAATCGTATCGATGAAATTATAATGTTTACGCCGCTTAATGAACGGGAGATTGAGGAGATAGTGGGAATTCAAGTGTCATCTATTAAGAAGATGCTTGCGAAAAATGGCGTGGAGCTTGATGTCACACCTGTCGCTCTGTCTTATTTGGCAAAAGAGGGTTATAATCCGGAATTTGGCGCTCGACCGGTAAAAAGGGTTATTCAGCGTATGGTTTTGAACCGTCTTTCAAAGGATATTCTTGCTCAGAAAGTCGACCGCGAGCATCCCATTGTGATTGATGTCAAGGACGACGAGTTAATATTTCGCAACTGACCAAAACAATTTTTTTTAACCTGCTTGTTATCAGTATATAAGCAACACGATTTGAATATTAAAGATTCACTAAATAGACTTAAGGTATGAAAAGATTGTTGTACATAATGTTGTTGGCATTGCCATTTGTTTTCGCTTCATGCGGCGATGATGACAATGATCTACCTGATTTCAAGGTTAAGGTTGATATTTCCGGTCAGAGCGAGGTTACTGAAAACGGTGTGATTGTGATTCCTTCGGGCAATCAATTCTCAATTGATGCTATCTCAATCGTGGAGAGCGATGCGAAAGAGATCGCTATCGGCGGCGTAAGTTATTATTGGGATTATGTGCTCCTTGATGCGAGCAATATTATTCCCCCCGATGGAATAACATTTAATACAACCGGTATCCTGGATGGTAATCATATTTTGCAGATTTATATGCCGATATTTGCCGTGGGATATAGTCCTGCCGAGGCTTTGCTTACTTATAGAGTTAAGATTATGGCTTCGACAGATGATGATGACGATACTTCTGATGATTCTGATGCGACTACAACCATCACAGCATCGCCCAAGGTGACACAAAAATAGCGCGATAAAAGTATTGTCGAATTGAAATTATCGACATACACTTATAACAACAGGAGATATTTGACGAGCTAATTGTAGCGAGGACAAAATATCTCCTGTTTCTTATTTTTTGGGGTCGATGTTTTGATTTAATCAATCAACGACGACATATATCCATATCAATTCAAAATGTTCTAAATGAAATATTTGATAAAA
>CAZELD010000025.1:0-27763 GCA_964512855.1 uncultured Muribaculum sp. | reverse complement strand
TAAATTTTGGTTGACCATTAATAAAAATTTTAATCGTCTTTATCGTCGATTTTACTTGAAAAACATCGTTGGGCGGCATCGGTTCAATCTGTTTTGATTATTTAAAAAATCATCATATTATTTTGCACTATCCACTTCTTGCATAATTTTCGCCGCGCTGTCAGTAAACTGTGGAGTTTTAGACTTTGTCATGTGTGTTTAGGTGGCGCTGAATGAACTTTGATTGCAAATATTACGTTTTATTGCAAAGTTTCTACTATCTTTGTACTTCCTTATTTATGTCTATTTAATGAACGGAACAACTGATATTGCTAAACTCGTAATCGAGGGGATTCAAAATCGCAAGGGGAAAAAAATTACGGTAGTAAATCTTGAAGAGATTGACGGAGCAGCCGCCGATCGATTCATAATCTGTCAAGGTTCATCGACTATGCAGGTTAGCTCCATTGCCGACAGTATTCGTGAAACCTTACAGAAAGAAGCTGATATAAAGCCGTTTAATTATGACGGTTATCAAAACTCGCAATGGATTGTGATTGACTACGGCGACACATTTGTACATATTTTTTTGCCTGATATCCGTGAATTCTACAATCTGGAAGAGTTGTGGAGCGATGCTGCAATAACCGAAATCCCGGATGTGGATTGACCGTGGCGGTATTGATGATTGTTATGCTATTATGAAAAAATTAAACCAATAAATATGGCTCTTACACCTAAAAAGCCCACAATAAAATTCAGTATCTACTGGATGTATGCCATCGTGTTTCTTGTGCTGATAGGTATATATTATCTTGATGAAAATTCCATCACCAAGGAGGTGAGCTATTCGGAATTTGAAAAATATGTCACAGAAGGCGGCGTAAAGCAGATTGTTGTGTACACGAATAAAAATGAAGCTGAAGCTGTCATTTCCGATTCTATTGCGGCAAAGATATTTTCACCGTCGCAATACACTGAGGGATCTCATCAAGAGGTGAAGATCGTGACCGCGATTCCGAGCGCCGACAAGTTGCAGGATAAAATCGACCAGTGGCAGAAGGATGGTGTTTTCAACGGAAAATTTTCATTTGAAAAGGGTAGCGATTATTCAGCTATGTTCTGGTCGTTCGCCCCGATTTTGCTTCTTATAGTGTTCTGGTTTGTTATCATGAAACGAATGTCGGGCAAAGATGGCGGCGGTGGCGGCGTGTTCAGCGTTGGAAAATCCAAGGCGCAGATATTTGATAAAGATGGCTCCATTCAGGTGACATTTAAGGATGTCGCCGGATTGTCGGAGGCAAAGACCGAAATAGAGGAGATTGTGGAATTTCTTAAAAATCCTCGTCGTTACACTGATCTGGGCGGTAAAATACCCAAGGGCGCCCTCTTGGTGGGCCCTCCCGGAACAGGTAAAACATTGCTCGCCAAGGCTGTCGCCGGCGAGGCTAATGTGCCGTTCTTCTCGATGTCAGGTTCGGACTTTGTGGAAATGTTTGTCGGAGTGGGCGCTTCCCGTGTAAGGGACTTGTTCCGACAAGCGAAAGAGAAGGCTCCATGCATCGTGTTTATCGATGAAATTGACGCAGTGGGCCGCGCCCGCGGACGCAACCCGAATATGGGGGCCAATGACGAGCGTGAGAACACATTGAACCAGTTGCTCACGGAAATGGACGGTTTCGGCTCTAATAGCGGGGTTATCATTCTTGCTGCGACAAACCGCGCCGATATTCTCGACAAAGCGTTGCTGCGCGCCGGTCGATTCGATCGCCAGATATATGTGGATTTGCCCGACTTGAATGACCGTGTGGCGATATTCAACGTGCACCTGCGCAACATAAAGATTGATGATTCGCTCGACATTGAATTGCTTGCTCGGCAGACGCCCGGATTTTCAGGTGCTGATATAGCAAACGTGTGCAATGAAGCGGCTCTTATCGCGGCCCGCCACAATAAATCCTGTGTCACCCGTCATGATTTCAATGATGCGGTGGATCGTATAATCGGCGGCCTTGAAAAGCGCACGAAGATCACTACTGATGAAGAGAAGCGTTCAATCGCGGTTCATGAAGCTGGCCACGCTACGATTTCATGGCATCTGCGTTATGCCAATCCATTGATAAAAGTCACAATTGTGCCTCGCGGAAAGGCATTGGGAGCTGCCTGGTATCTTCCTGAGGAGCGTCAGATCACTCCATCGGAAGCGTTGCTTGATGAAATGTGTTCCACGCTTGGAGGGCGCGCCGCCGAGGAATTATTCTTGGGCCATATATCAACCGGCGCGGCGAATGACCTTGAGCGCGTCACAAAACTCGCCTACGCAATGGTGGCCTATTATGGGATGAGCGACAAACTGCCCAATTTGTGTTATTATGATTCCACCGGACAGGAATATGGCTTCTCCAAGCCTTATAGCGAGGAGCGCGCCAAAAATATTGATGCTGAGGTGTCGAGAATAATCAATGAACAGTACGAGCGGGCAAAAGATATACTTCGCAAACATTCAGAGGGCCATAATAAGCTTGCCGACGTGCTTATCTCGCGCGAAGTGATTTATACTGAAGATGTGGAGCGCATATTTGGAAAGCGGCAGTGGGTTTCCCGCACTGATGAGATTTTCGCCAGCCGTCAACTTGCTGAAAAAGGGAATAAGGATTCCAATGTGGAGGATGTGAAGGCTGAGGATGTCAGCGATGACAAACCGGCTGATAGTGAGCCGCAATCGGCGAATCCCGATATTCCACCCATCCCGAAGCAATCGGATGAAAAGGCTCCTGCTCCAAAATCGTAATGATATATAAACGTATATAGGCAAATTGTGGATAGTCCATTATTGTGATTTTCGACATGGCCACATTCTTTTTTTCGTGGAATAACCCGCAAGGTTTTTCCACGAAGATTTTTTATATCTAAAAATTATGCGTAACTTTGTGCGCAATAAATTAATATACCACTTATGTCATTTATTGCAGATCGAGTAAAAATGGACGGACTGACATTTGACGATGTCCTCCTTATTCCGGCTTATTCAGAAGTTCTTCCCCGGTGTGTTGATATAACCACCAAGTTTTCACGCAATATCACACTTAATGTTCCTTTGGTTTCCGCTGCAATGGATACCGTTACAGAGGCTCAGCTCGCTATAGCCATAGCGCGTGAAGGTGGTATCGGTGTGATTCATAAAAATATGTCTATATCGGAGCAGGCGCGTCAAGTTCATGCCGTTAAGCGGGCTGAGAATGGTATGATTTATGACCCTGTGACAATAAAACGAGGAAGCACCGTAAAGGATGCCCTTGCAATGATGGAAGAGTTCCGCATCGGCGGTATTCCGGTGGTTGACGATGACCGCAAGTTGGTAGGTATTGTGACTAACCGAGACCTTCGTTTTGAACAGAATCTTAATCGTCTCATAGATGAGGTTATGACTAAGGATAATCTTGTCACGACTTCTCAATCAACTGATCTTGACCATGCCGCAGCAATCCTTCAGGAACACAAAATAGAGAAACTGCCTGTTGTTGATGCTGACGGCCGTCTTGTTGGGCTGGTTACATATAAAGATATAACTAAAGCCAAAGATAAACCCAATGCTTGTAAAGACGCTCTCGGCCGTCTTCGCGTGGCAGCCGGCGTAGGTGTCACCTCCGATGTGATGGATCGTGTTGACGCTTTGGTTGCTGCCGGAGTGGATGCGATTGTGATCGATACGGCTCATGGCCATAGCAAGGGCGTGGTTGGCGTATTGCATCAGGTGAAGGCTAAATATCCCGAAATAGATGTCGTTGTGGGCAATATCGCGACCGGTGAAGCCGCCCGTTATCTTGTGGACAACGGAGCCGACGGCGTGAAAGTGGGTATCGGCCCCGGATCGATATGCACAACACGTGTGATTGCAGGAGTGGGAGTACCGCAGTTAAGCGCGGTATATGATGTGGCAAAAGCTCTCGAAGGCACGGGTGTGCCGTTGATTGCCGACGGTGGAATCCGTTACTCGGGGGATATAGTCAAAGCTCTTGCCGCCGGCGCATACAGTGTGATGCTTGGCGGTATGCTTGCCGGTGTTGAGGAATCTCCCGGCGACACAATCATCTATAATGGACGTAAGTATAAATCTTATCGAGGAATGGGATCGCTTGAAGCGATGGAAAAGGGTTCCAAAGACCGTTATTTCCAGGCCGGCGAGACTGATACCCGCAAGCTTGTTCCGGAAGGTATTGCCGCTCGCGTGCCGTTTAAAGGCTCTCTTTATGAGGTGGTGTATCAGATGCTCGGCGGACTTCGCGCCGGTATGGGTTATTGCGGAGCCGTTAATATCGACAAGCTCCACTCAGCCAAGTTCACCCGCATTACGAATGCCGGTGTAGCGGAGAGCCATCCTCACGATGTTGCTATCACAAGCGAGGCTCCCAATTACAGCGCCTCGCATCAATAATAAGAATATAATGAAGACTGCATTTATAGCGTCGCTTATCGCCTTGTCGGCAGTTATGCCGGCAATGGCGAAAAAAAGTGACAAAACTATTATGACTATAGCCGGAGAAAAAGTTCCGGTAAGTGAGTTTGAATACTTCTACCATAAGAGTAGCGGGCAACAGTCCAAGCCTATTTCTCCGGAAGAGTACGCCGAACTCTTTTCTGTTTATAAACTGAAAGTGGCTGACGCGCAAGCAGCCGGAATCGACACTACCAGCGCGTTTAAAGCTGAGTTTGAAAAATATTGCCATGAATTGATTCTGCCGTACTTGCGAGTGCAGTCGGTAGAGGACAGCCTTGTGAATGTCGCATATAATCATTTCCTTACCGATAGGGAAGTGAGCCATATAATGCTCGACAAGGGTTCCACCCCTGCGGCTAAGGAGGCGGCAAAGGCCACTCTCGACAGTATTCGTGCCGCAATTGAGAATGGGGCTGATTTTAAAGAGCTTGCTGTGAAATATTCGATTGACGGGTCGGTTAAATATAATGGCGGCAAACTTGGTTTTATTCCTGTGGGGCGTTTGCCATATTCATTTGAGGAGGCGGCTTACGACACGCCTGTCGGCTCACTGTCGGGAATTGTCGAGACGCCATTCGGCTTTCATTTGCTGAAAATTGAATCAGAACGGAAAAATGCCGGAGAGGTGCTCGCTCAGCACATTTTGATATTGACGCAAGGAAAGTCGGACGAAGAGAAAGAGATCGCCAAGGCGAAAATCGATTCGATTTATGGCGTGATTGCGAATGGCGGAGATTTCAGCGCTCTTGCGGAGCAGTACAGCGAAGATCCGGGGAGCGCGTCGGATGGCGGTATGCTTCCTTGGTTTGGCCGAGGAATGATGGTTCCTGAATTTGAGGAAACATCGTTCACTCTAAATGATGGAGAGGTTTCTAAACCGTTTTCGACTTCATACGGCTATCATATAGTGAAACGGTTGTCGCATCGTGATGCCGCCGCTCTTGCCGATATGCGACCTCAGATTATCGAGATGATGAAACGTGACGGTAGATATGATGAAGCCGAAAAAGCCGGTTATGATTTGTTGAAGAAGCTCTATAACGCTCTTGTTTTCACTTCAGAAATTGATGGCATAAAAGCTGAAATTGCAAAGAAAGGCGTTCTTGACTCGTTGATGTGCGCCGCATTGATTTCAACTCCGGTGACAGTCGGAGAGGTTGCGAAGAAAAAAATCACGACAGCCGATATATTTGCCGATGGTCAGCCAAAGTCATCACTTTCTCCTGAAGAAGCGTCGGAGTTTATTGACAATGTCATGGAGGATGTGGTTGAAGCCCGGCTGATTGAGGCTGAGACAGCTCGATTGGTTGATACTGATCCGAATTTCCGCAATCTATACAATGAGTACCGCGACGGAATGATGCTTTTTGAGATCGCGAACCGGGAAGTATGGGGAAAGGCTGCCGCTGATGAGGATGGATTGAAGCGATATTTTGAAGAACATAAATCAAAATATATATGGTCGTCTCCGAAATTTAAGGGATATGTGGTTTACACCCGTAATGACTCAATAGGAGCAGCTTTCGCCAAATATCTTGAAACCGAGCATCCGGCCATTGACACTCTTGCCGAGGTGATAAACACTCGCTTTGACAAGCAGATAAGAATGGAGCGTGTGCTTGTTGCGAAAGGCGATGACAAGGTTGTGGACGCCGCAGTGTTTAATTCGGGCGACGCTTCGACAAAAGGGCCATGGAAATATGTAGCTCTTTATCAAGGTCGAGTACTCGACGGGCCGGAGGAAATGTCGGACGTTCGCGGCGCTGTGATAGCAGATTACCAGAATTTGCTCGAAGAGCAATGGGTTGAACGCCTTAAAAGTAAATATCCCATAAAAGTTGATAAAAAATTATTAAAGACGGTGCAGTAATCGAAAATTTAGTAATTTTGATGATATTTGGGCGCTGACGTAATAATGAATCACTATCTGCACATCGCATTAATGCCATTGTTAGTAGCTTCCGTGTCGTGCGGAAGCCGCGGTTCGGATGTCGCTCAGAGTAATGAGCGCGCCATAGCTGCAGTAGGGAATCAGGTGTTGACAGAAAGCTTCCTTAAAGCAAATATTCCATACGGATTATCGACAAGCGACAGCGCCAAGTTCGTAAGGGCATACGTGCGTCAATGGATTGACGCGCGGCTTGTGGGAGAGATTGCCGCGCGAAACATAAGCGATATGTCGCATATCGACAAAATGGTTGAGGAGTACCGTAATGAATTGATTATGCGGGAGTATATGCGGTTGATGTATTCCGAACGCTCTACTGACGGTGTTGATCGTGATTCTTTGCGCCGATACTACGAAAAAAAACAGGGCGACTATCTCGCTCAATCTCCGTTCGTAAAAGGGATATTCATAAAATTACCGGCCAATGACCGGCGTGTTCCGAATATCAGAAAATGGGTGATGTCAAAAAACAGCGATGACCTTGACCGTCTGGAACAGGCCAGCATGGACAGTGCGGTTGATTATGAGTATTTCCGTGATGAGTGGATGCCGTGGCAGCAGCTTGCCGCCAGGAAATTTCCCGTTGAAATGACTGATAAACTGTCGGCAATTCCTTCATCGGGAGAATATCGTATGGAAATTGTCAATGACGGTTTTGTGTACATACTCGCTGTCAGCGAATATTTACCGTCCGGAAGCGTCATGCCGTTCAATATGGTCGAGGATATGCTTGCTGATCAGTTCAGAAGCGCTAATCGACCGGAATATGAGCGTAATCTCCGTCAGCAACTTTATGAAAAAGGGGTCAGTGACGGAATTGTGAAGGTTAATATCGACCTTGGAATTCCTGATATGGCTCAGCAAAATAAGAAATAATAAATATAAAACTAATGAACGTGAAAAAAGGAATGACAATATGCGCCTTGGCGGCTCTGGCATTATCTGCGGCAGCGCAGAATAACATAGCTGAAGAGGTAGTATGGTGGATTGGCGACCAACCGATTCTTAAATCGGAGGTTGAGGAAATGTATCAGAATATGCTCTATGAAAATCCTCAGTTGGGGGGTAAGCCGTATTGTATAGTTCCGGAAAATATCGCCATAGAGAAGCTTTTTTTGCATCAGGCTGAGCTTGACTCGGTGGAGGTACAGGAGAGTATGATTCAGTCGGAGGTTGAACGCCGCATAAACTATATGATCTCAAATTTGGGTTCCCAGGAGAAGCTTGAGCAGTTCTATCGCCGTACGATGCCAGAGATAAGGGAAACTATGAGAGAATCGGTGCGTAATGCATATATGGTGCAAGAGGTGCAACGCTCGCTAACGAAAAATATAAAGGTGACGCCTTCGGATGTCAGGAAATTTTTCGCTCAGTTGCCCACTGACAGTATTCCTTTTGTCCCTCTGCAAGTGGAAACGCAGATTATCTCTCTCAATCCCGCAGTGCGTATAGAGGAGGTTGACGAGGTTAAAGCCCGTCTTAGAGATTTCACTGATAAAATCAACAAGGGGGAGGTCGATTTTTCCACACTCGCCATTCTCTATTCAGAAGACCCGGGCAGTTCGGTGAGAGGCGGGGAGCTTGGATTTATAAATAAGGCGAGCCTTGATCCTGCCTATGCCGCAGTCGCGTTTAACTTGAATGATCCTAAGAAGGTGTCGAAAATCGTTGAATCGCAGTTTGGTTTCCACATCATACAGTTGATAGAGAAGCGCGGCGACCGCATCAACACGCGCCACATATTGCTGCGTCCAAAAGTATCAGACGCCGACCTTACCGACGCCATTCACCATCTTGACACTGTAAGATCGGAGATTCTTGCTGAAAATTTCACGTTTGAGGATGTGGTTCCGTATGTGTCGAGCGATAAGGACACCCGCAACAATAAGGGAATAATGATAAACGACAATGTAAGCCCACCGTCATCCCGCTTTGAGATGGCTCAGTTGCCTCAGGAAGTGAGCCGTGCAGTGGATAAGTTGAGTGTGGGTGAGATTTCGGAGCCGTTTATCATGAGAGACCCCAAGCGAAACAACGATATAGTTGCTATGGTTAAGCTGTCGGCTCGAATTCCGGGGCATAAAGCGAATTTAAGTGATGACTACCAGCTCATAAAGCAGCTTTACGAGGAATCGGAGAGAGAACGCATCATTAATGATTGGGTTGAAAAGAAAATCAAGGACACGTATGTGCGCATCGAGGATGGCTGGCGTGACTGTGAATTTAAGCATAACGGTTGGATTAAGCAGCAATAACGAATTATAGCTGATGATGGACTTGAGAAATAAACCGGGCAGAGGCTTGGCTGCTGTCGTCGCATTGCTTGCGGTGACGGTTCCATCATTGATATTCGGGGTGCAGAAAAACGTGGAGAAGGTGGCGCTTCCGGTGTCCCAGAGAGCTAAACGTATTCCCGTAAAACCCACTATTCCCCAGGAAGACCGCAATCAAGGCGACCGAGTGTTTCTTGAACGCGCTCAAAAGCTTTACATGGATGAACGTATAAGCGCCGAATTTCAAGTGGTGGTCGGCGATGTGCTTTTTCGTAAGGGCGGGATGTATATGTATTGCGACAGCGCTCTGTTTTTTGAGGATGCGGGATCATTGTTGGCGTATGGCAATATCCGAATGGAGCAGGGCGATACGCTGTTTGTGTATGCCGATCAACTTGATTATAACGGAGAGACGGAGCTTGCTATATTCTACGGCAGCAGCCCCGATCCTGTGAGGCTAATAAATCGCGATGTCGAGCTTACGACTTATATTTTCAACTATGATATGGCTGCTAACCTTGGATATTATGATACAGAGGGAACCATCAGCGATGTTGAAAATGAACTAACATCAGTCTATGGAGAGTATAATCCTGATACTAAAGAGGCTGAATTCCGTTATAATGTTGTGCTTCAGGATAAAGCGAAGGAGGATTTTAAAATCACCACTGAGTTGCTGAAGTATAATACAGAAACCCACATAGCTAATCTTGTAAGTCCATCGGTCATTGAGACTGACAGCGCTACGGTATATACTGACAACGGATGGTATGATACGGAAAGTGAGCTGTCGGAATTATATGACCGTTCATTGATAGTGACAAATCGAGGCAGCACCCTTACCGGCGATACTATTTTTTATGACCATACCAAGGGGTATGGTGAGGCGTGGGGTGATATGATCCTTACGGATTCGGTGAAAAGTGTTGCGCTTGATGGCGACTATGGATTTTACAATCAGATGAATGACAGCGCTTATGCTACCGGTCACGCCCGAGTGTTGGAATATAGCAAGGCGGATACGCTGTATATGCATGGCGATACGGTAAAAGCTTACACATTGTTTCCCGATTCGCTTCATGCAGATACGACCCATATAATTTCGGTTTATCCCAAGGTGAGGTTTTGGAGAGTGGATGTGCAGGGATTGTGCGATTCGCTCGCTATGCTTGAGCGAGATTCGACGCTTTATATGCACCGACACCCGATACTTTGGAATGAGCAGCGTCAAGTGTTTGGAGGCGTAATCATGGTTCATTTTAATGATTCAACAGCCGACTGGGCTAAGTTGCCTGATTTCGGGTTTGTCGCGGAACACGTTGACGGGGAATTTTATAATCAGATCTCCGGAAAGGAGATGTTGGCTCTGTTTGATTCATTGGGCAATATGCGTCAGCTTGATGTGAGCGGTAATGTGGAGATAATCTCACTTCCTCAGGAGAATGATTCCACCTATAATAAGATAGTCAATACGGAGAGCAGTTTTTTGACGGCATGGTTTAATGGTCAGCAAGTTGAAAAAATGATTCTATGGCCTGAAGTCACAGGTACTGTGACGCCGCTGTATCTTGCAAGGAAATCAATATTCTATTTGGATAATTTCAAATGGTATGAGGCTTTGCGTCCAAAGGATAAAGATGATATATTTGTTATACCGCCTGAGATGGACGCTCTGTTTTTGGAACCTGACCCGTCACTGCGCCGCCGCAAAATCAACTGAGATTTCCCGGTTTCCGAGAGTATCGCCTGACGGCTCCTCGGATTAGTATCTTGATATAAAGGTCAAGAGGAAATAAGAATCAGGGGATATGACCTCCGGAAATGCTCGTTATTCGGCCGGCATTGCGCTTACGCTCTGCGTCCGGTTATCAAATTTTAGCCTAATGGCGGGTAGAATGCGTCGGGTATGTGCTCGATTTTGTAGTCATGATCTGAGGTGCCAACGATGCATATAATGTCGAACTGGACTTCTTGCCGATAATTGTATGTTCTGACAAAATTGTCGGCGCCTCGGCAGATACTCTTTATTTTTTTAGGAGTTATGGCTTCCATAGGATCGAAAGAGCCTTCGCGGCGTGTTTTTACTTCTACGAATATTATGCGGTCATTTTTCAGGGCTACTATGTCTATTTCAGCGCCACCTTTGCGGGTGTCATGCTCGATTATTGTGTAGCCTTTTGTTATGAGGTATTCCCGGGCTTTTTCTTCACCCCAGGCTCCAAAGTCGTTGTGTTCTGCCATGATTGCGTGTTGATGCTGTAGGATTGATTTATATAGGCAAATATAGTAATCTTCCGGCAATAAAAAAAGATGGCGTTGAGCCATCCTTTTTTATGTGGGGTGAAATGGTTATTGCATCCGTCGAAGTCCTTCCCAACGCACATTCCATTTGCCGTCTTTCGGGAATCCGGGATTCAGCACCTCTTTGCTGCCGTCCCATCCGGCGCACATCATTGCGATTGCATCGAGAAAGCTTCCGTTTCCGGGGAGATAGAGACGCAGGCGTTTAGGCTCCTGGAAATTGTGTCCGCTCACGAGGTAGGTGTTTTTTCCCTTGTCGATTAGTAATGCCTCAAGAGCGGTGTCGGGTTCATTAAGACGAGCCGCAGCCATTGCGATCATACCGTAGTCCCATCCCCAGGTGGTGTCCCAGTTCCAGTTTTCCATCACCCATGCGAGAGTTTTTCTCATTACATCGGGATTGTATAGCGGCGATTCGGGGAGAAGCGCGCAAGCTCCAAGTACGGCAGGGTGGTCGCTGCGCGATTTTAGATTAAAATCTTCCTCAGAGATATTTGCTTTTCCAGCGAGTTCAGCCGATACATACGGGTCGAATTCTTTTGATTTCGATTTGTTGTCGAAAGCTTTCAACGGCTCACCGGCAGTGTAGATGCCATCTTTTTCCGCAAGAGGAGCGAGACGTCTTATGATGGTGTCCCATTCTGCGTTTCGATCCAGTCCACGGCGTTCGCGCCAGTTCTGTGCTGTATTAAGAGCATAGTACCAATAAGCTTGTTCAAACGGGTGATTGAACGAGAAATCCTTTGACATTGATTCTTGCATCGCGGTTTGTCCGTAGAGTTTGATATCGCCTTTTTTAGGCGCGCACTTCTGTGCGAAGTCAGCCATAAACTCAGCGGTGTCTTCAACACCTTGCGCGTATTTGTCGAGTGTTTCTTTTGACGGATTGGCGCGATACAGCTCTTCAGCCATATAAATATAGTGAGGCTGCTGCCATGTTAGGAACGAACCGGTGTTGGATGGAGCTTCGCCGGCGTCGGGATCGGTCATCTTCATCCAACGTACACCTTTGAATCCTTGACGCTGCGCTATTTTCTTCGCTTCAGGATAAGCTGTCGTGTTATACCAGTCCATGACCTGTTCAAGCACTTCGGGACGATTCCATAATGCGAAATCAATCATGTGCCAGAATGTCATCTCGAGATGCGGACGGCCAAACCATGAATTGTAGGTCAAGCCGGTTTCTTGAGGCGGAGTGGTGTTTGCGCAATTTATCTGAGTAAGATATTGCGACAGAATAGTGCGACGTTCGAGTTCCGGGGCACGGTCATCGGTACATTCGCTAAAGTCAACGATACCGCCTTTAGACCACCATCCCGACCAATATTTCATGATGGCTTTGATGGCTTGATCGTAGGAGTAGGAGATTTCGTTTTTAGCCGGCATATTATCGGAGAATTCCGCTGAAAATGAAAGAAGGTCTTCATCGGTTGAAAGAGTGAAGTAGTGGTCGCCGGCGTTATCCAGTTTGGCGTTTCCTTCCCATTGTATCAAGACATAATATTTTGTGTCGCCGAGCGTGCGTTCGATTGTCGCGGAACGATTGTCAGAATTAATGATTACGCTTTTGTGCATTTCCGGTTTATTCCAGTCATTAGCGTCATCAGAATGATTTCCTGTGGGATATGAAAATTTAAAGGATACTTTTGCTCCGTTTGACGCGAGTAGAGGGGTCTTTATGCGAGAGAAAAGACAATCTTTATTTCCCATCACTCCGGTCGATACTTCAACAGGCTCACCTTCAACAGTGAATTTTGATTCGATTATGCCGTCCCAGAGTTTCAGCTCTTGATTGATGTCGGTAAGATTTTCAATGGGTATGATAGCGCCGTTCTTGTCACGGAGTTCAAGCCCGATTGTGCCCAAATTCAAGCGGTGGGGATTGGCTCTAAAATATTCAGTGGCATCCTTGTTGTGACCTTCGGTTTTGTATTCAACGGCATATACGCTTGGATGTCCGTGAAGGTTGAATGATTTTTCAGTGTCGGCAGGGGTCACATTTTTGTCGTTTGCAAAAGAGTGCCAACCCCAATCAGACATAGTGTTCAAAGGAATACCATTAGCGTAATATTGCGGGTAGCTCTGTAGTCCTGTGACGTCGACTGTAACTGCGATATGTCCGTTACCTACAGAAAGTGAAGACAGCGGATCGGCTGCCTTCACTTTTGGGTTATTACGACTTACGACTGCTTGCCTGTCGATAGGCTGTGACACATTGTCGGTATTATATCCGAGATCCTCCATTTCGAGTGACGCCCAGATGAAGGGGCCGATACCTTTTGCGTCATTGTCACGTATCGGCTCGCTCAAATAGTATTCAAAAGAGCCGTCACGGCGCTTGTTTTCTTTCACTTTTGGCGCCGCTTTAAGCACAGATGGGCTGAGTCCCGGACCAAGGCCGGCTACGGCGCAGCAGTTGGTAAGCGAAATTGTGCTGTCGGGATTGATTTTGATGAAGTTGTTGAGAATGCCGCGATATGCTTTGATGCCTGCGTCGCGGTACTTCTCACCGAGATACCCTTTACGGTATGCTTTAAGGAGAGAGTAAGCGAACATTGAAGACGCAGTTGATTCAAGGTAATTGCCTTCTCTTTTGGGGCTATCCATAACTTGATACCATACTCCCGATTTTTTATCCTGCCATTTTATAACTGCGTCGAGATCTTTTTGGAGCAGCTTGATTACTTCATTGCGACGCGGATGATTTTCAGGAAGCGCGTCGAGAAGTTCAATCAATGCCATGGTGTACCATCCTTGAGCGCGTCCCCAACAGTGTTGAGAAAGGCCGGTTTCATTGTCGGACCAGAACATATCCCGGTTTTCATCCCAAGCATGGCGGTTCAGCCCTGTCTTAGGGTCGAGTGTGCGTTCGTATGTTTTTTTTACTTGATCTATAGCGTCGTTATATATCGCATCAGCTTCATCAGCGGGAAGAATCATTCCAGCTGTGAGGGTTGAATAGGGTAGACCCATGAATATTCCGTCGAGCCATACTTGATAGGAATATATAGCCTTGTGCCAGTAAACGCCCTCTTTTGTGCGCGGTTGGTCTTTCATCTGCTTCATGAGGGTCTTCATTGCAATCAAGTTTTTCTCTTCGGGAAAATGTTGGTACATACGAGAGACGAAGTGTCCGGTGCGTATATTGTCAAGATTGTAATCTTCGAGATTGTAGCGCAGGATTTCGCCCTTCTCGTTGATCATCGTGTCAGTGTATAGCTTGCAGTAATCTTTGATGTGTTCTCCTCCATATTTGAGATATGTGTCGAGCATAGCTTCAAGTTCGATGCCCATTACATAGCTCCATTTTGGACGGGTTGAGAAGTCGAGCATATAGCTTAGCGGCTGACGTTTCATTTCAGAATCGGTCATCCATTGGCTGTAGTTCTTGTAGGGCTTTTCAGTAAGGCAAAGGCCTCCGTTCACATAATAGTCCTTGAAGTTTATATCACGAGTAAGTCCTGAGATGAAATTACCGTCGGCAACATTATTAAAATGGCAGTTCACGACATTTATGTCATAGACATTCGTGCAAGTGTCGAGCGCGATGATTTGAACGCCATATTTGCTCTTCTGGCAAGTCACGTTTTCAAGATTTACATTGCGCACGATAGGCAGATATCCACGGCAGCATATTTCATTATGCTCATAGTCGAGGTTGATTTTCAACACAGACTCGCCGCATTGTCCTACAGTAATATTTCGGGCGTTGATATTTTCAATGATACCGCCGCGGCAAGTGTTGGTCTTGATTCTGACCACACGGTCGAGATTGGGGCTGTCCATCTTGTTGTTTTCGGCGTAGACATTGCGGCATCCGCCAGAAATCTCGCTTCCGATAACCACGCCGCCATGTCCGTTCTGCATTTCGCAGTTGCGGATGATGATGTTTTCACTTGGGCGTTCCCACAAGCGTCCGTCGTTGTTGCGCCCGCTCTTAATAGCGATGCAGTCGTCGCCGGTGTTAAAGAAACAGTTTTCAATTAGTACTCCGTCGCAAGATTCCGGGTCGCATCCGTCGCCGTTGGGACCGTCGTTGTTGATGTGGACGCCTCGCACAGTAATATTTTTAGATAGCAGTGGGTGTATAACCCAAAATGGCGAGCGAAGGAGCGTCACATTTTCAATGAGGATTCCGTCGCACTGGTTGAAGTTGATGAGTTGAGGGCGCAGACCGTCTTCCGGACCGAAACGGCGTTCATTCATGTCCACACCGTCTTCCGCCATCTTCAGCAGGCGGGCGCGGCTACCGTTGCGTTGGCTGATTATGCCTTCTTTCCAACCATAGTGCGCTGCTCCACACCATTTCCACCAAGTTTCGTTTTCGCCGCCACCGTCAATAATTCCTTCTCCGGTAATTGCTACGTCAGTAGCTTGATAGGCATATATGCAGGGTGAGAGATTCCAACAGTCAAGACCTTCCCAACGAGTAGGTACTATTGGATAAAGTTCGGGTTGGAACACGAATTGAAGTTTGGCGTCTTTCTCCACCACCAGATTCACATGACTTTTCATTGTGATTGCTCCGGTGTTGAATGTTCCTGCGGGCACTGTCACTTTGCCGCCACCTTTTTTTGAACAGGCTTCGATAGCCTTGTTTATAGCCTTCTGATTTTTTTCAGCCGAGGCGTTGACACTTGCCCCATACTTAGTAATAGGGAATTCCTTGTCGCTGAATTTTGGTTCACGAATGCTCTGTTCGATCCGCTTGTACTCTGTGTCGGACCAGTAGTCGCCACGCGCTGCAAGTGGCAGGAGCATGAGAAACACTAATAGATTTAAGACTTTCATAAAAAAATATTGCTGGTATTGCTGCCCGGATATAATCCGGACAAAAGTTAAAAATAAAAATTCGGTATAAAATAAGGTTATGGGCTTCGACTCTTCAAAGCTTCGTACAAATTTAGTCAAAAACCTTTAATAAAAAGACTATTTTGGCGAGCAATCTCGCAATAAAATGTTCAACCCTCGATTTTTTAGGAGGATTGGCAGTTAGGGGCAGTCAGATATAATGACAAATTCGTATTATATTCAATAATATAATTGTCATCGGTTGCTCTATCGGATAGGGCTTTTTAAATATCCTCTTAATCATTTTTGGCAAAATTAAGATTTGTTTGTTATAATAAATGTAGTAACTTAGCAACTTAATTTCATAACCAGGATGAAGAAGCATAATTTTTTGAACGGTAAATATTTCGCACTCACATTAGTCGCCGCAGTAACTATCTCAGGTATAGCTGCGACACGGAGCAATAAAGGCGAAATCACTCGTAATCTGGATATATTTAATGCTCTTTATAAAGAGCTGCAAACAAATTACGTGGATTCAATCAGTGCCGAAAAATCAATCAATACGGCGATTTCCGCCATGCTGAATGATATTGACCCGTACACGGAATATTACTCCTCATCCAATCAAGACGACATTGCGTTAATGACTTCTGGCGAATATGACGGAATCGGAGCCATAATAACTGAAAAACCGGGCAAAGGTGTTTTTATTTCCGAACCTTATCTTGGCAGTCCGTCACAGAAAGCCGGATTGAAAGCCGGGGATTTGATTCTAATGATTGACAACGACACTGTGACATCATGGCATAGCGATCAGGTGAAGAACAAGCTTACCGGACAAGCCGGAACGCCGTTGAAAGTTCAAGTTAAGCGGCCTTATGCTGAAGACTCGATACTTACAGTGGATATTGTCCGCGAAAAAATTCAGATTCCCGCTATTCCTTATTATGGTGTGGTGAAAGATAATATTGGATATATTGACCTTCCTTCATTTAACGATAAGTCAGGGACTGAAGTCCGTAATGCCCTTATCGCACTGAAGAAGGATCCAAATGTCAAATCAATTATACTTGACCTTCGAGGAAATACCGGAGGTTTATTGGAAGAAGCTGTTAAGATAGTAGGTTTATTCGTGCCAAAGAATACCGAAGTCCTGCGCACCCGCGGCAAAGGAGTTATGAATGAAAAAATATACAAGACCACATCGTCGCCCGTTGACACGGAAATACCGCTTGTAATCCTAACTGACGGCAACACAGCGTCGGCGAGCGAAATAACCGCCGGGGCATTGCAGGATCTTGACAGAGCTGTAATCGTTGGAAGCCGGTCTTTCGGCAAAGGTCTTGTTCAAACAACCCGTCCGCTCCCTTACGACGGCATTTTGAAAGTGACTATCGCCAAATACTATATTCCAAGCGGACGACTAATACAAGCCATCGATTATAGCCACCGCAACCCTGACGGCTCGGTGGAGCGTATTCCAGACTCGCTTACAAATGTATTTAAAACGCTCCATGGACGAGAGGTAAGGGATGGGGGCGGCATAACTCCTGATGTTAAGGTTGAATATCCTGAAATAAACCGATTGACCTATAACATCATTGTAGATAACTGGGCGTTTGACTATGCGACTAAATTCGCAGCACAGAATCCAACAATCGCCCCGGCCAAAGATTTCGTATTGACTGATTCCATTTTTGAAGATTTTAAGGCTTACATCGATCCGCAAAAATTCAACTACGACAAGGTGTGTGAACAGATGCTCGCCGCATTGAAAAAGACAGCCGAAGCCGAGGGCTATATGAATGATTCAATAAAAAATCAGTTTACGGTTCTCGAAGGGATGTTGAAGCATAACCTGGATCATGATCTTGACAACAATCGACGCTCTATTGAGGAGATATTGGCGGGTGAGATAATCAAGCGATATTATTATCAGGAGGGGCAAGTGATTGAAGCGTTGAAACGGGATGAAACTCTTGATTCCGCAGCCGTGATTTTGAATGACAAAAACCGATATAAAGCTCTTCTCTCCGCACCTGATAAGAAATTGGCGAAAAAATAATAATGGATATAGAGCAACTTTGCGACATTGTATTCAATAAAACACGCCGTCGAGCCGTCAAGGCTTTACTTGATGATGCGGCTGTAAAGCGTGTCACTTTTTACGGGCTCGCCGGATCATCGGCACCAATGTTGATGGCTTCGGTTGCCGATAGTAGCCGTCCGTCTCTCGTAATCGGCGATTCACTCGACGATGCCGGCTACATATATCACGACCTTTCACTCGTGCTTGGCGAAGACGCGGTGTTGATGTTGCCCTCCGGCTACCGTCGGGCCATAAAATATGGTCAGGTTGATCCCCCCTCTCAAATCATGAGGACCGAAGTATTGAATCGTTGGATGAGCGACACGTCGCTTAAATATGTGGTCACATATCCTGAGGCAATAGCAGAAAAGGTGGCGTCAAAAGACGCTATTGACAGCCATACGCTAAAATTCACGAAAGGAGAAAGTGTAGACTTGGTCGAGACGCAAAAATGGCTTCGCACCAATGGATTCAAAGAGGTTGATTATGTGTACGATCCCGGACACTTCGCTGTGAGAGGATCGATACTCGACATATTTGGATATAGTAACGATCATCCTTTCCGAATCGATTTTTTTGGCGATGAAATTGAGAGTATACGTCAATTCAATATCGAAACGCAATTGTCGGAAAAAAAAATTGACAGTATTTCCATCATAGCCGATGTCACACCTGAAAGCGCATCGTCATTTCTTGACTATGTGCCTGACGATATGCCCGTGTGGGTGCGAGATGCGGCGTACACAGCCGAACGGGTTAAAAGTGTCGCTGCCGACACTATGAGCGCGAACGCTGTAATGACAGAGGACTATGATTCTAATGCGATGGCAAACTTGGTTAACCCCGATAATTTCGCCGTCAAGCTTGAAAAATGCCGTCAAGTCAGATTCACAGCAGCGACTGAAAAAGGATCAACTGTGGGTAGGTCGATTGGTTTCGACTGCACGCCACAAGGAATTTTTCACAAGAATTTCGATTTAATAAGCTCCACGTTCAACAAATACATTTCCGAAGGCTATGAAATTTTTATTCTAAGCGATTCAGAAAAACAGATTGAACGTATCAGAACTATATTTTCCGACCGGGGAGATAAAATCCCGTTCACGCCGGTAATATCAACCGTTCATGAGGGTTTCGCCGAGAATACCGCAAAAATATGCGTATTCACCGATCATCAGATTTTTGACCGTTTCCATAAATATAATCTTAAGAGCGATCGGGCGCGTTCGGGCAAACTTGCCTTGTCGCTTAAAGAACTTGGACAGATTGAACCAGGTGATTATGTTGTCCATATTGATCATGGTGTGGGGCGTTTCGGGGGATTAATCCGCACAGAAGTGAACGGTCGCAATCAAGAGATGATAAAACTTATCTACTCCAACGATGATATACTTTTAGTAAGCGTACATTCTCTACATAAACTGGCTAAATATAGGGGTAAAGAGGGCGTGGAACCGCGCATCAACCGCCTTGGATCAGGGAATTGGGGCAAATTGAAAGAGAAAACCAAGTCCAAACTAAAAGATATCGCTCGTGACTTGATAAAGCTCTATGCGGCTCGAAAAGATGAAAAAGGTTTTTCTTACTCGCCCGACAGCTATCTGCAGCAAGAGCTTGAAGCGTCGTTTATATATGAAGATACCCCTGACCAATTAACCGCCACTCAAGCTGTGAAGGCCGATATGGAATCTTCGCGCCCTATGGATCGGCTTATATGCGGCGATGTGGGATTCGGGAAGACCGAAATTGCGATTCGCGCGGCGTTTAAAGCGGCTGCTGACGGAAAACAAACAGCGGTGCTTGTTCCAACAACAGTGCTTGCTTATCAACATTTCAACACCTTCACCAATCGGTTAAAAGATTTTCCGGTTAGAATTGATTACTTGTCGAGGGCTCGCACGGCTAAAGATGTTAAACGGATTCTTGCCGACCTCGCCGAGGGAAAAATAGATATCCTAATAGGCACTCATAAATTGATAGGGAAGGATGTTAAATTCAAAGATCTCGGCCTATTGATTGTTGATGAAGAGCAAAAATTTGGTGTAGCGGTAAAAGAGAAGCTCAAACAGATCAAAGTGAACGTAGACACACTCACCATGTCGGCAACACCTATACCCCGCACTCTTCAATTTTCGCTTATGGGCGCTCGAGATCTGTCGGCGATTACTACGCCTCCGGCCAACAGATATCCGATTGTGACTCAAGTGACATCGCTTAATGATGATATAATCACCGAAGCCGTCAATTTTGAAATGTCGCGCAATGGGCAAGTTTTCATAATAAATCCCCGGATAGAAGGATTGTATGATCTTGAAAGTATGATACACCGCCTTGTGCCTGATGCTAAAACGATTGTGGCTCATGGACAGATGCCTCCTGAAAAGTTGGAAAAAGCGATTCTTGATTTTTCCAATCATGATTATGACGTGCTGCTTGCGACCACTATCATTGAATCGGGAATCGATATGCCCAATGTCAACACCATTGTCGTCAACAACGCTCAGAATTTCGGTCTAAGTGAATTGCATCAACTTAGAGGCCGAGTAGGGCGAAGTTCCCGAAAGGCATTTTGCTATCTTTTAGTTCCTGCCTGGTCGCCGCTAACACCCGTCGCTCGCCGTCGACTTCAAGCGATCGAAAGTTTCAGCGAACTTGGGAGCGGTATTCATATAGCGATGCAAGACCTTGACATAAGAGGCGCCGGTAATCTGCTTGGAGCCGAGCAATCGGGATTTATCGCCGACCTCGGATATGAGACTTATCAGCGTATTCTTAAAGAGGCGGTAATCGAACTTAAAACCGAAGAGTTTGCCGATACGTTGTCATCACCCGACAATGTCGCCGGGCAAACTGAAGAGGAATTTGTGGCTGACTGCGCCGTGGAGAGTGACATGGAGCTGTTGCTGCCACCCGATTATGTTCCGCAAGAGAGTGAACGAATCAGCCTATATAAAGAACTTGACGGAATTGAACGGGAACTTGACCTACAAAAATTCAAGCTTCAGCTTGAAGACCGCTTTGGCAAGATTCCCACCGTCACCTTGGAGCTGCTTCGCATACCGAGGCTCCGCTATCTTGCTCGCCGTCTCGGCATAGAAAAAATAGGTTTGAAGCAGTCCAATATGTATCTGTACTTTGTTGATGATTCCAATAAGGCGTATTATCAGTCGCCTATGTTTGGCCGATTGCTAAACTATCTTCAAAGTAATCCTCGGCGTTGCCGGATACGTGAAAAAAACGGACGCCGCAGTTTTGCCATTTCTAATGTGCCAACTGTAGAGGAAGCGGTTGCTATTTTACAAGAAGTTCTATCACTTAACGCCATCTGATTATGACAATGACCGAAGTTTCCGCCCATGATTACGCAAATATATTTTCGGGTAAGATTGTATATAATACGGTAGGCTTCAGTTTGCTTAACGAGAGTAAATGCGATCGGTTGCGTTTTCTCGTTTTCCGCGACACTAAAGTTCGACTCGGACTGATTCTCGGCGAAAAAGGCTCAGTATTGAAAAGTCCCTTTTCAGCTCCGTTCGGAGGATTCATATCTTTACGAAATCAACCGGCAAAAGTCTATATTGAGGCGATAGAGGAACTAAAAAATAATTTTACGCGGGAAAAAGCGGTTATTATCACATTGCCGCCATATTTTTACGATGAGGACAATATCGCCAAGACTGCTTTCGCATTGGAATATACGGGCGCTGAATGTCAATCAATTCTAAACTATCATTGCAATCTTGATGATTATGCGACTGCAGAAGATTCACTTTCGCCTGATCAGCGGAGAAACTATAGAATCGCGCTTGCCTCCGGATTTACATTTCACTGTCTTTCATCAAAGGAGTGTGGTAATGTAAGCCGCATATATGATGTAATACGTCGCAATCGAGAAGAAAAAGGATATTATCTCGCCATGACGCTTGATGAAGTTATAAAAACGGTGAAAACTGTTTCGGCCGATCTTTTCATCGTTGAGAAGGATGCGGTTGATGTGGCGGCGGCTCTGGTATATCGGGTATCAGATACTGTAGCGCAAGTGATATACTGGGGTGACATATCCTCAGCAAGTCGGATGCACCCGATGTCATTATTGTCTACCAATATATTTAACTATTATAAAAACGCCGGACTAACATTTGTGGATGTCGGTCCGGCGGGAGATTTTAACGAGCTTAATTCAGGCCTGTGCGCCTACAAAGAGCGTATAGGTTGCACAGCATCAGTAAAGCGTAAATATATTCTTAAACCATAAGTTGATAAATCCGCTTCGTGTCTTGTGATGACAGTTTCACGTAGCCTCCGATTAAATCCCCTTTATGTTTGTGTAGATTTTCTACGAGAGCGTCGATATTTGGATTCTTGATTCCAAGCTCAGCCATCGTTACCGGCATTTCCAAGCTACGGAAAAAGTCCTTTAATCGATCAATCCCCTTCATTGCCATAGTGTGGTCGGTGTCGTCGCAATGCCGCTCAACGCTAAGCACTCTTTCAGCTAATTGCGCGCCTTTTGATGGGTTTATTCCGGCAACGTAAGTCATCCATGCGGGGATAGTTACGGCTAATCCGGCACCATGAGCCACGTCGTAAACGGCGCTAAGTTCGTGTTCAATAAAGTGCGAAGCCCAATCCTCCACTCTACCGGTGCCGCAAACTCCGTTATGCGCGAGTGTTCCGCTCCACATGATATTCGCGCGCGCTTCATAATCACACGGTGACTTCATCACTTTCGGCGCCTCTTCCATAATCGCCGTTAGTACACCTTCCGAAACACGGTCGGTGATTTCACAATCGGGCGTTGTTGAAAAATAGCGTTCAAATATATGAGCCATCATGTCGACTATGCCGCAGGCTGTCTGATAAGGTGGCAACGTGAATGTCAGTTCTGGGTTCATCACGGCAAATTTGGGCCGTAACGCCGATTCCGTACGAAGGCTAAGTTTTACGAGTCCGTCACGCTTAGTTATCACCGAGTTTCCGGATCCTTCGCTTCCTGCGGCGGGAATTGTCAGTACCACTCCCACCGGAAGAGCTTTTTCAACAATAACCTTTCCGCAGTAAAAGTCCCAAAAATCGCCGCTATATGGAACTCCGCAGGCTATCCCTTTGGCCGTATCGATAACAGAGCCGCCGCCTACAGCCAAAATAAAGTCCACAGCTTCACGGCGCGCCAGCTCGATGCCTTCATAGACGCGATCGTCAGTGGGATTAGGTTTTATTCCGGAAATTTCAATGTATTTGACGCCATGTTCATCGAGTGTATTCTTAACCCGAGCGAGCAAGCCGCTTCTTACGACAGAACCGCCGCCATAAACAATAAGCAATTTTTTGCCGCCGAACTCTTTCACAAGTTCACCTGCGCGGCTCTCTGTGCCTTTTCCGAAAACAAACTTTGTCGGAGACCAAAAAGTGAAATTATTCATAGCAATATCAATTTTATTAGCGGCGACCGCCTTTTTGTTTCTTTTGCTGCTCACGTAGCATGGCTTGCTGCTGTCGTTGAGCTTCCTCAAGACGAGCCATAAAACCTGATTTTTTCTTAGGATTCTTGGCGGCTTCACGCATCTTTGCGCGCATCTTTTCCTCGTCTACTACATGGCGGAATATGTAAGTTTGAATAATCGTGATGAGCAATGACAAGAAATAATAGTAAGACAAGCCTGCCGCATAATTGTTGAAGAACACCAGGAACATTATTGGCATCAGATACATCATCCATTTCATGCCCGGCATGGTGTTTCCTCCCGGCTGATTGGCCATAGTTATCTTGGTGTAAATGATGTTGGTGACGGTCATTAGCAAGCAGAACAATGACAAGTGATTGCCGAAGTACTCAGTTACAAACGGAATATTGCCTGACCATGTCAATATTGCATCGGGAGCTGAAAGGTCTTTAACCCAAAGGTACGATTCTCCGCGGAGTTCGATGCAAGAGGGGAAGAATGTGAACATCGCAATCAACACCGGCATCTGAAGCAGCATGGGCAAACATCCCGCCATAGGATTCGCTCCGGCGCGTGAATAAAGCTCCATCGTTTTCTGTTGGCGTGTCATCGCATTCTCCTGACCGGGATACTTGTCGTTTATTTCCTTTATCTCTGGAGATAGGAGCCGCATCTTAGCTTGCGACATATAGCTCTTGTAGGTAAATGGGAATAATATCAGCTTTATAAATAAAGTAAGTATCAGAATTATTATTCCATAGTTTGTAAACCAATGTCCGAGAATGTCGAACACCGGAATGATAATCCATGTGTTAATCCAACGGAACAATGTCCAGCCTAACGGAATTAATCTCGTCAAATTCAGATTCTCTCCGGGTTGAATATTTTTTTGCAAACCGGATAACAACGGGTACAGATTTGGACCAATGTATAGGTCGAAGGATGCCGGGGTGTTGTTCTGAGCGTTGTAATCCACTGTGGCGACAGTCGACATATTTTTCAGATAACCCGGTTCGCTTTTAGTGAGAATCTTAGATGTCAATTCAGCGGTGGAAAACGAGTTTTTGGCGATAAATACGGTTGAGAAGAATTGATTCTTGTAGCCGATCCATTTTACTCGCTCATTCACTTCTTCGTCATCATTAGAGGTTTCGCTTAAGTGCTCTACATCGCCGCCTGAATATTTATAGTATATAGCTGAATTGCGTTCCTCAAACATACGTCCCTCTTCTTGACGTATCATTTTTTGATTCCATAGGAAATCCATTGATACTACGCTTGACGGTATGATCGATTGCATACCGTTTTGTACGATATCCATTTTCACGACATAGCTATCGGGCACGAGAGTGTAGCGAATACCGAAATTTGTTCCTGAACCGAGATTCAACGTCATCAACATTGTAGTGTCGCTCTCTTGGATCGGGGTGAAATAGAAGTCGCCTGTATTGAATTCTCGATCAACAGATGTCAATATAAAAGAGTATGCGTCATCTTTATTCTCGAACATGACAACATTCCCACCCTTATAGCTTTTGTATTCTTTTAATTCCGCACGGGTGATGGCGGCGCCTTTAGACGACAGGTCAAGAGAAATCAGATTGTTTTCAAGCTTTACGGTCTTATCCTCTCCCTGAAGATACTTTGCGAATCCTCTATATTGGGAGAGATCGCGCAAAGTCGTTTTAACATCGGCCACAGCACGGTTTACTTCGGCCGTCGGTATCGATGAAGTCATTCCCGCATGGGCAAATTGCTGCACATTTATAGATAAAGAGTCAACACTTACAGTGCCGCTTAGCGTCAATCCGTCGGAAACGAGGTTGACAGTCGGTGTCTTCAATCTTATTACGCCATCAGCATCAGCAGTACCGTACTCTTTAACTGCCGCGGCGAGCATCGCCATCTCAGCTTGGCTGATAGTGTCGCTTGAAAGCGTCAGATCTTCGGCCTTCAGAACTTCAGTTTGCTGCTCTGTCAATTCTTCCGCAGGCATCTTACTGTCGGGATTCGGTTCGGGCTGATTAAGCCACATGAATCCGAGAATTACCGCTCCCATAAGGAGCAATCCGAGCAATGTGTTCTTATCCATTATTTTTTATTGTTTTTTTCTGTTTTGTAGTCAATTGCCGCTTTAATGAAATCAAGAAACAAAGGACTTGGATCGAGTACCGTTGACGAATATTCAGGATGGTATTGAGTGCCGATAAACCATCGATGGTCGGGCAATTCCACAACCTCAACAAGATGAGTTTTCGGATTTTCCCCAACGCATTTCATTCCGGCCTCCTCAAATCGGGCGCGATAGTCATTATTAAATTCAAATCGATGACGATGGCGCTCTCTCACTTCGGTTTTTCCGTAAGCTTTGGCTGCACGGGAATCAGGCAGTAACCGACAGTCATATTCACCAAGACGCATCGTTCCTCCCATATTTGTAATAGACTTTTGTTCATCCATCAAGTCAATTACATTATCGGGTGTCGAGTGATCCATTTCGGTTGAGTTGGCAAGGGGCAGTCCAAGCACGTTACGAGCGAATTCAATCACCATACATTGCATACCGAGACATATACCGAATGTGGGAACATCGTGTTCGCGGCACCATTTGAGTGCAACAAATTTTCCCTCGATGCCTCTCTGTCCAAATCCGGGCGCGATTATAACACCGTCGAGATCCGACAATTTAGCGTCAACATCATTCTCTGTGAGCTTTTCAGAGTGAATGTAAACGAGTTTAAGTTTGTGATGATTGTAAGTCGCCGCTTGAAACAATGACTCATTGATAGACTTGTAGGCATCCTGCAATTCCACATATTTACCCACAAGCCCGATTGTGACGCTCTCCTTGGCTTGCGCGATCTTGTCAAGGAAATCAAGCCAGGGTCTCATGTGTGGCTCTTCGACCGGTTCAATTCCGGTTTTCCGCAGTACTATTTCATCCAAATGTTGCTGGCGCATCTTAACCGGAACTTCATATATGGTGGGAACATCCGGCGACTGAATTACCGCGTCGGGTGATACGTTGCAGAATTGTGCAATTTTGCGGCGCATATCTGCGGGAATGTCATGTTCGGTGCGCAACACCAAGATATCAGGCTGTATGCCCACCTCTTGAAGTTGCTTTACCGAGTGCTGAGTGGGCTTGGTTTTCAACTCCTTTGCCGCGCGAATATAAGGCACGTATGTCAAGTGTATGCAAAGCGCGTTTTGCCCCAACTCCCATCTCAATTGTCTTACAGCTTCGATAAATGGCAACGATTCAATATCGCCCACGGTTCCTCCGATTTCGGTTATTACAAAATCGAAATTTTCAGTGGTTCCGAGGAGCTTTACATTGCGCTTGATTTCATCAGTGATGTGTGGCACGATTTGAACAGTCTTCCCAAGATAATCTCCCCGGCGTTCCTTTTCTATTACATTTTGATAGATGCGGCCGGTAGTGATATTGTTGGCTCGTGTCATACGAGTATTGGTGAAACGCTCGTAATGCCCTAAATCCAAATCGGTTTCTTGCCCGTCGACGGTCACATAACATTCACCGTGCTCGTATGGATTTAATGTCCCCGGGTCAATGTTGATGTATGGGTCAAACTTCTGAATTGTCACTTTATATCCGCGAGCTTTGAGCAAACAAGCAAGCGATGATGAAATTATCCCCTTTCCGAGGGATGAAACAACGCCACCCGTGACGAAAATGTACCTTGTGTCCACTGCTAAATCTTTTTTTTAGATTTTTAAAGTGCAAAGGTAGCAAATTTATTTGTAGATTATCGGCTCAATATCGAAAAAGTTAATATAGCTTCTAAGAGGGTTGGCCATGCGGACTGCGAGGGCATATTAGTATTAGATTCTTTTAATATTTATTAACAAATGGGGGGGGGTAATTTATGCCTTTTACCTATCTTTGCAAAGTCACATAAATTGAAGTCATCAATATTTGTTACCAATGAATCTGAACTTCGTCCGGAAAATCGGCGAATTGGTACAAAAACACACGACAAACCTACTATGTGGTTGAAATAATTACCTTTGTCTTATGAAACAAGAGGCTCCAATTTTAAATTGGAGCCTCTTGTTATATAGGGTATCGCTATTTGTGCAATTTGTCGGCGAGGTTGTGCATCATGTCGGCTCCAGAGTCGAGCAAATCGGATGTCTTGTCTTTTTATCTTGTCCATTAGAGATCCACCTTTTTCTTGCGCGTCGGCAAGAATGTCGGACGCTTTATCTTTAATATTGCCAATCGTGTCGGCGGCTTGTCCCTTCATGTTGTTCAAAGCTCCCCCGGCCTTAACTTTAGCCTCGGCAGTATCTTGGTGGAAACTCTCGATATTTTGGATAATATTCTTGATTTTCAACGGGTAACAAACTGTATTTAGAATCAGAGTAACAAACTGCCCACATCGTGGGTGTTTTATCGGCATTATTCGGAAC
>CAZELD010000024.1:0-28786 GCA_964512855.1 uncultured Muribaculum sp. | reverse complement strand
TCTCCTTACTGCCGTTCACGTAGAACAGCACCTTGAATGTCGATCTCATAACTTACTTTTTTACTGGTTGCAAAATTAAGTTCATGAGAGTCATTTGTCCGTAAGCAGAATGGTGCAAATCGCTGATAGATACACCGTTGGTTCTAAATTTGCGGATAACGCCGGGTAATGATTTGAAAACCTAACTTCCACAATATTCCGCCAAAACCGTGTCCTCGTCACTATGGACAAGCTGTACCAACTACTACCTAACCACTTATGGGTCAGTTATATTTCCCATTATTTCATCTTTTTGCTTTTTTGTCGATGATTTTTATGAAAAAAATCAGGGGTGGGACAAAAAGCAGGTAAATTCCGAAAAACAGTGTGCTAATTTTGCTGAAAAAAGGAAATATCTATGAATACTATGAAGAACAATACGATTAATTTGGTGTGTGAATTGCCGCAGTGGGGCGATGACAGCGTTAATGCGAAAAATCTGCGGCGCAGCAGCGGCGGATTGATTCCGGCGGGGATTCCTGCTGTGGAGTGTGACATTCCAGGCGGCAGGATGATAGGGGTTGTCGGCGATTACACACTGTTTCTCGACGGACGTCGGGTGCTTGCGGTAGGCCGCGGGGTTGCTGAGGTGGTGGGGACGCTTCCGGGAGAGTATCGTTGCCATGCGGTCGCCGGTGATAAGGTTGTGTTTATGACCGCTTCGGGGGCATGGAGGGTTTCTCTCACTGCATCAGGGGATTGGTTTGTCGAGGATTTCGGGGCAGAGTATCCCAAAATAAGAATCGGGGTGTGCGGAACCCGAGAATTTTCGGCGGTCACGCCGTCCCGTGAGCTGTCGGGGAGTTATCAGCATTGGGCGGGGCCGCTGTCGGAGACAGATATAAAACGCGTTAGCGCCGATGTCATTTCGGCATATTCCGCTGCTGTCAGCTCCGGGATGTCGGCAGGTTATTACACTCAGCCGGTAGCAGTGTGGTATCGTCTTCTTGACAGCTTTGGGGGAGAGCTTTACCGGTCGGAGGCGGTGGTTGTCGCAGATGGAGGTTACCGAGGGCTTGACGCTGTGTGGGGCGATGTCGGGGTAGATGGCGGAGTTTATAGCAGTCTTGGCTCGTTGGAGGTGAAGCTCCGAGGTTTCACGTTGGGGTATGAAATAGGCCGCGGAGGGAGCGAATCGGCTCCGACGGCAGCCGCCGCCGAAGTTTACGTGTCGCCTCTTATCGACCCGGTTGACTATAGCGGAGAGGTGACAGTGACTTTCGGATCGCATGACGCAACGTCGGCTCGTCTCGGCGCTCGTCTTCCGCTTCAGTCAGGGCTTGAGGAGAGAGTCAGGAGGTTGCTTGACCGTCTCGACGCAGTGGGAAGACGCATCGCAGTGATTCAAAATCCTTTTGATGGGGAAATAAGCGGCATGACGCTCATCGATCACAGCGACATCATCAATCCGGCAAAGGAAGCGGCGACGCTTACCACCGCATTGCGAAAGAGCGTTGCGGAGCGGTCGGTGCTAATGACGGATATCTCACAGCCCCACGGCTTCAGCGCCGGAGCTGTAGGAATCTGTGCAGACATTATCGTTTGGGGCGACATAACGCCGCTGTCGGCGCTTCCTTCGGGGGTTTGGGTTAACAGGGCTGAGACGGTGGCTAAGGCTTGGAGTTCGGTGATGAGGGTGACAATCGACCGAGCGGGTGAGGAAGAGACGGTCGCCATCGCAGAGAGCGGATCGTCGGACGCTCCGATATCGTTAGGCCCGGTTATCGGTTATCCGCATCCGAGAGCCACGCGACTGCAAGTGGCGGTGACCTACGGCGACGGGACGACACGTGGAATCGATGTGACACTCACTCCGACAGCCGACGGCAGAAGCTCTTGCTATGTTTCGCCCCTCCTCGTATCGGTTCCACTCGCTGAAGGCGCAGCCGCTCTTTCTCCGGTAGTAGTACGAGCCGGATTATCCTATCCGGGAGCTGTGGCGGCTGCAGTGTCAGGAAATCAGTTTCAAGCGATGGCAGTCACCGAGCTATCTTCAGGGCGGATAAGGGCGATATCTGAGTTGCCACGCTATGGAAATTCTTTGGATATGGGTCGCCGACACGTGGTTCTTTTCACCACCGGCGGTATTCATGCGGCGGCTATCAATCCATCAAGAGGCGCTATCAGTTGCCACTGCATCGACCGAGGAGGAGTTGAGACGGCAGCCGCGACGGCAATAGGGCAAAATGAGGTTTATGCGGTGTCGAACGGTCGATTGGTATCGGTGGCCGATGGAAAGGTTAGCGCCTTGGCAAGAGGATGTGATTTTTCGGAGCTTTGCTATTCAGGCCGACACGGCGAGTTGATGTGCCTTGACAAAGGAGGGAGGGTGTTCGCCCGGGATGAGCAAGGATGTTGGAGTGAGCGGGAGTATCCCCAAAAAGCCACGGGGTTGTGCGGGCAAGAGGGTCGAGCATGGTTGATGGGAGAAAGCTCGGTTTACGATCTTGACCGAGAGACGGAGGAGGATGTGGCGATCAGTTACAGCGTGTCAGTTTGCCGTCGAAACACAAAGCCGACACCGATAAGCCGAGCGATATGGATTTTCGGGGCATCCAGTTTTCAGGGCACGGTTTCGGCCTCAGGGAGCACTAACGGCGTCGATGAGGTGACAACCGGGTCGTTCAGGTTAGAAGGGCGAATAAATGTGCCACCGCACACTCCGCTACTGTTCAATCGTTACCGCTGCCTTAGAATGAGCGTAGAGGGGTATATGTCGCCTGACGGTGAGCTTAAAGAGATAATAATGGAGTGAAGAATCGAGAATATTATGGAAATAAGTGATATAATAGCAGAGAACAGCCGCCGCAAGAAGAAACTTCACGGGCCATATAATCCATTGATAGGGGTTGGATGCTGCGGTAAGCGCGTGAGAGTTACAGCCCCCGGTGGCGAATCGATTAGAATTCCGATTGAGATGACGCTCGATTCGGATTATGAGCGAGCTTCACGGAATCAGACGAAGTGGGATCAGTTGCGCTGCCGTTATGACTTCGAGTTTTGGGCCGCACGGTGCGTCATTATCAGAGACAAACGCAGCGGATCGTTTGTCAGTTTTGTTCTCAACCGGCCGCAGCGTCGGCTATTGAAAGTGATGGAGGCGCAGCGAACCCAAGGAAAACCCATTCGTGTGATTCTGCTGAAAGCCCGTCAATGGGGAGGAAGCACATTGACACAGATGTATATGGCGTGGATGCAGACCACCCGTCGGCGGAATTGGCACTCTCTTGTCTGCGCTCATGTAAAGGACACTGCCGCCGGCATCAGGGGTATGTACACTGAAATGCTCAAAAATTATCCTGCCGAACTGTGGGATGGTGACTGCGAACCGGGCTTTTCCGGATTTGAGCGCACGCAGAACACCCGATTGATCGAGGGTAGAGGCTGCCGAGTAACCTTAGGGTCGAGCGAGCGTCAGGAGGCAGTAAGAGGATTTGATTTCGCAATGGCTCATTTGAGCGAGGTCGCATTCTGGAGCGATTCGGCGATGCGTTCGCCGGATGAATTTATCGGCGCTATATGCGGCAGCATCCTCCGCGCCCCCGATACTCTGATAGTGCTTGAGAGCACCGCCAACGGCGTCGGGAATTATTTTCACAGCGAGTGGCTGCGGTCGCAGCGCGGTGAGAGCGATAAGGCGGCTGTGTTTGTTCCATGGTATGAGATTGAGCTTTACAGCGCGGATGTGGTTGACGTGGAGAAGCTGTGGCTGTCACTAAGTGATTATGAGCGCAAGTTGTGGGACAAGCATGGGTGCACACTTGAACAGATTCAGTGGTACCGAGAGAAACTACGGGAATATGGGACGGCTGAGTTGATGGCCGCTGAATATCCGACTGATGATATAGAGGCTTTCGCCAACACCGGGATGGGTGTTTTTTCGCTTGAGAAGATTGACGCTTTACGCCGAAATTGTGTGGCTCCGAAGCTGCGCGGTGAACTCCACGGGGCTGCTCTGCGAGGGCCAGAGTCTATGGAGGGGATAGTTTTCCGAGATGATGTCAACGGCGGCTTGAAAGTGTGGAGTGAGCCGGATGCAGGGTGTAATACTGACCGCTATGTGGTGACGGTGGATATCGGCGGGCGCTCTCAGCGAAGCGATTATTCGGTGATAAGCGTTTTAGACCGTATGGGAGATTCGGGTTTTCCGGAGGTTGTGGCTCAGTGGCGCGGACATATCGACCATGACATCTTGGCATGGAAGGCGGCTACCATCGGAGCTTGGTATGGGTGGGGGTTGTTGGTGATAGAGAGCAATACTCTTGAGACACGGCTGACCGAGGGGGATCATTCCGAGTTTATCTTATCGGAGCTTGGCCAGGTTTACCCCAATATGTATCATCGGGTGAGTTATGACCGAGTGGCTATGCGTCATGAGACTCGGTTGGGCTTTCACACAAATACTTCGACCAAGCCGATGGTTATTGATCGGCTGATTCAGCTTGTAGGGAGTGGCGGATATGTTGAGCGAGATGAGGATGCGTGTGATGAGCTTGCGGTGTATGAGGTTAAGAATAACGGCAGTTTTGGGGCGAAGGATGGTTATCATGACGATATATTGATGACGCGCGCTATTGGACTATATGTGGTTTCGACGACGTTGTACGAGCGTGGCCGCTCGGATGATTATAGCGTCAGGGCGCCGCAGAAATGGATTTGAAGAAATGCCTGATGTGAGTAATGTGTCGGCGTGTTGAAAAAAAATGGGGGGCGTGCTCTAATGCCACAGGTAACGGCACTAATTCCAACCGAGCGCGCCCCACCTACGGTTCTATCAAAAATGATTCAGCTCTCAGGCTTAAGGATGGCTGCGGCATGGAGGTTGGAATGTCCGAAGTGCGTTGCCGCAGCCCGTGTCTATGTTAGGAAATCATTATCTTGAAAAAGTTAAAAAGTAGGGATAGTTAGATAATAAAATTAATGTGTTATGTTGTTGATTTGGTTTAATGCGTCGATTGCTTGCGATACATCGCTGTAGCCGGTTTTCTCATGATTAGAATGGCGGATATTTTTGGCCGCAAAGTTTTGAGCATCGCTTTTAGTTGGGAAGCAGAGGATTAACAGTGCGGAAATCAGCATATAATATAGATAGCGGTTTTTTCTCATTGGTTTCGTGGTCGTCACGTGACGGAGCTTAAATTACATTGCCGCTTTGCGGCAGATCTTATTGATGGGCCGAATTAGACTAATTCGGCTAATAGGGCTAATTGGGGTGGTTGGGAGGGAGGTTAGTCTTTGCTGCCGTATGCGAGGTCGCCGGCATCTCCGAGGCCGGGCACAATGTAGCTGTGGGCGTTGATCTCTGGATCTATAGCCGCTACCCAGAGGGTGGTCTTGTCGGCGGGGAAATGGGCTTTCACATAGTCGACGGCGTGTTGCGAAGCGATGACCGAAGCTATGTGTATGCGGGATGGAGTGCCCTTTGTGAGCAGCGCGCGGTAGCTAAGTTCCATCGAGGCTCCTGTTGCGAGCATTGGATCGACTAAAATAAGCGTTTTACCGTCGAGCTTTGGTGAAGCGATGTATTCGATGAAAACGTCGAAGTTCTCTTTTTCTTTGTATTTCCGGTAGGCAGAAACGAATGCGTTCTCGCTGTGGTCGAGTATGTTCAGGAATCCCTGGTGAAATGGAACGCCTGCTCGGAATATGGTTCCGAGGACAATCTTATCAGCGATCACGTCGCACTTCATGTCGGCGAGAGGAGTGGCTATCTCTTGCTTGCGATATTTGAATGTGTGGCTTATTTCGTAGGCCATCAGCTCGCCTATTCTCTCCAGGTTGCGGCGGAATCGCAGGCGGTCATTCTGTATGTTGACATTTCTCAATTCCATCATATACTGGCTGATGACCGAAGGAAATTCGTTGAAATTTATTACTTTCATGGATGTGATTTTTAAATAAGTTCGTAAAATTCAGTTCCCGGAGCCACTCTTACCGCATTGAAGCCTAATGTGATTGCGGCATCGACATTGGCTTGAGAGTCATCGAAAAATAGCGTTTCTTCAGGTAGTATTCCGAGATGCTCCACCACGTAATCGAATATGCGGGGATCGGGCTTGCAGCATTTCGCCTCGAAAGATGTCACCATTCCGTCGAAATAGTCCTCGCGCCGGAGGCCGTCTTTGCGAAACTCGTCTGCGATCTTGCTGTCCCACATGATATGATTTGTGTTTGACAAAAGATAAACACCGTATTTCTTTCTAAGTTCATGAAGTTGCCTTAATCGTTCCACCGGGATTCCCACCAAAAACTGATTGAAGGCATTATCTATTTCGTCGTCGGTCACGGGTTGAGGAATGTGCCGCCGCACTTCGTCACGGAACACCTCCGGGTCGATAGTACCCTCTTCAAGAGCGGCAAACGGGCCGGTCTGTCCGTAATCACCGAGGAAATCGCCGATGTCGGCCATCCCGAGCTTTCGGAAAGCTTCTTCGCAATTCTCGCGGCGGATGTCCATAATTACGCCGCCAAGGTCGAACAATAGGTTTTTAATCATGGTTAATGGGAGTAAATGTTTAATTTCCGGTTGTCGCCAAGTTTTTAGACGCGTGGAGCAGGTCGGAATATATTGCGTTCACCGCCGGCGCGTTTGCTTCGACATCGCCCTCATTGAATTCGGCCGCGCCAGTCAGCAAGAATGTAGCGTTGTCGGTAGCGAACCAGTGGATGGGGGTTACGGCTGCGGCCGGAGTGAGCATTATGTTCGATGTAATTCCGGAAAAAGAGGTCAATTCGGTCACCTCCGACGCTCGTCCACCAATGTTTAAGGCGGCGCGCTCCATGCGGTTGCTCAAAGAAGCGCGGATAGAATCGGGCGGAATCATTTGCAGCGTCAGCCTAACAGTGGCTCCGTATTTCGGGTATTTTATGTTGATCCAATAGTGTCCCGGATTAACGTGATTAATCATGGCGCTTGCCGATGAGTTGATGGGGAATGTCACGGGCAGTTTCGGCAGATCCACATAGGCAGAATCGTAGAGTTGGACACGCGGATAGGCGGTGCGTCTCGGCACTGGATTTTTCGATCCGGAATCGGCGCATGATGTCGCCATTATCGCAATGATGATGGCCGGGAGTAGTTTTAGTTTCATTGTAGTGTTATTTCTTCAGGCATTACTTTTACGCGCACGTCGGCTATGCGGTGGCGCTCGATCGACAGCACCAGGAATCGACATCGTTGATAAACGATCGACTCCTTAGTTTTAGGGAAATCGCCCTTTATTGCGAGCAACATACCGGCGAGGGTGTCGCAGTCTTCGGTTGCTTCGGCGTAGTCCTCCTCATTTAGTCCTGTTATGCGGAAAAAGTCGGTTAGCAGTGTTTTTCCGTCGAATATATATGTGTCGTCGGGGAGCCTTTTGTAGGTTACTTCCTCTTCGTCGTATTCATCGTTAATGTCGCCAACAATCTCTTCGAGCACATCTTCGAGCGTCACGAGCCCTTGAGTTCCGCCAAATTCATCGATAACGATCGCCATGTGGATGTGTCGTCGTCGGAAATCTTCAAGAAGGTCGTCGATCATTCTTGATTCAGGAACAAAGTAGGGTTCGCGAATGAGAGTGGTCCAATCGAAGTCGGAGTTGTCACGTCCAATGTAGGGCAACAGATCGCGGCTGTATAGGATGCCTTTGATGTTGTCGTTTGTTCCTTCGTAGACCGGAAGGCGTGAAAACCCGCTATCGATGACGACTTTCATCACATCGTCGAAGGATGACGCGATGTTCAGGTCGGTCATGTCGATGCGCGGTGTCATCACCTCCGAAGCCGTAGTGTCGCCAAACTCGAGTATTCCTTCGAGCATTTCCTTATCGTCGTCGTCCGCTTTCATGTCGGTAATCTCCAAGGCTTGAGAGAGGTCGTCGACCGAAATATTATCGGTTTTTTTTGTGACGACTCGGTTCACGATGCCGGTGCTTTTTACGAGCATCGATGATATTGGGAAGAATAGTTTTATGGCCGCTCTGATTCCCGGAGCCGCCATAATGGCCCATTTCACGGTGTAGTTGTTGGCATATAGTTTAGGTAGTATCTCTCCGAACAGAAGGATCAAGAAAGTCAACGCCACACTCTGGAAAATGAAATCGACAACTCCACTGTGGA
The DNA here is from genome assembly GCA_964512855.1 of uncultured Muribaculum sp. Taxonomy (GTDB): domain Bacteria; phylum Bacteroidota; class Bacteroidia; order Bacteroidales; family Muribaculaceae; genus Muribaculum. The sequence goes on along the minus strand of CAZELD010000024.1, from coordinate 20,647 downwards.
ATGTGAAAATCTGCGAGAAGGCGAAGTTGGAGAGTATTACGATAGTCACATTTACGAGATTGTTGGCTATAAGTATTGTCGCCAACAGGCGCTCGGGAGTTTCGAGAAAAGAGTTAATTGAGTTTCCTGCTGATGATTCAGAAATCTTTTCCCTCTGATCGGGGGATAAAGAGAAATAGCATATTTCGCTTCCGGAGACGAATGCGGAAACAAGCAGGGCTAAAGCCGCAGTGATCAGCGCGATTATGCTTCCGGCAGTCGGAGGCTCAACAGATATAAATTGATTGGCCGCCAGCATAATCGCCATAATTGGGCTTGCGGCTGGTAACGGGTCTATGTCCAAGTTGGAAAAATTTGGTTCAACAAAAAACGTCGCAGACGTTGGCTCCATTCGGAGACCGTTGCAAAATTAATTCATTTATTAGAAAAGACCAAAACATTTGTTAAAATTGAATTTGCGTATGTGGATTTGTTTCGTTACCTTTGCACAGTATAGTAATTGTTAACCGGATACTTAATGAAAAAGCCTTTTTCATCACTCGTTTTAGCGGCAGCGTCTCTGCTGTCGCTCAGTGTGGCAGTTCCCGCGCATGGAGCCTCTCAAAAGACATATACCAACCCCATCCTTAATCTTGATTACAGCGATCCGGATGTAGTGGCGGTTGGCGATGATTTCTATATGACGGCCTCCAGCTTCGTCAATACTCCCGGGTTGCCTATTCTTCATTCTAAAGATTTGGTGAATTGGGCAATAGTCAATTATGCGTTGACCGATTTGGAGCCTTTAGACCAATATTCGACCGTTCAGCACGGATGTGGCGTGTGGGCTCCGTCGATCCGTTATCACAACGGGGAGTTTTATATTTATTGGGGTGATCCCGATTACGGAATCTTCATGGTGAAGAGTTCAGATCCACTTGGCGAATGGGAGAAACCTGTACTTGTGTATCCGGCTAAAGGAATCATTGACACCACACCTCTATGGGATGATGACGGCAAGGCTTATATGGTGAACGGTTGGGCCGCGAGCCGTTCGGGGCTTAACGCCATTATCACCGTGAGCGAAATGGCACCCGACGGAAAATCGTTGCTTGAGGATCCGGTGCTTGTGTATGACGGGACTTATCATGGCGACTATACGATAGAGGGGCCTAAATTTTACAAGCGTAACGGATATTATTATATACTTGCTCCCGCCGGAGGTGTTCCGACCGGTTGGCAGGTGGCTCTTCGCTCAAAATCGCCATACGGGCCTTACGAGAATAAGATTGTTATGGCTCAAGGCGATAGCGACATCAATGGGCCTCATCAGGGCGGCTGGGTTGATACGCCTAACGGCGAATCTTGGTTTATCAATTTCCAGGATCGCGATTATATGGGGCGTGTGGTTCATCTGAATCCAATGAAATGGGTCGATGACTGGCCAGTGATCGGCGAGGATAAGGATGGAGACGGTTGCGGTGAGCCAGTGCGCTCTTACCGTATGCCAATCGAGGGTCAACCTAAGTATGAAATGCAGGTTGATGATGATTTCAATACACGTGAGCTTGGCCTGCAGTGGCAGTGGAACTGCAATTATGATATGACATTCGGATTGCCGTCGGACTTGGGCTACTATCGCATTTACGGCCATAAGCTTACCGGGGAAGAGGTGAATCTGTGGAAGGTTCCCAATATGTTGACTCAGAAGTTTATGGCAGACGATTTCAGCGCAACGGCAAAAGTTAAGGTTGTCACTAACGCAGACGGACAGGAATCGGGACTTATCATCATGGGTCGTGATTATGGCGCGATCACTCTGCAACGTGATGGCGAAAACTTCTTGTTGAAGCAGCTTGAATGTAAGAATGCGGATAAGGGTAAGCCTCAAACAGTGGAGACGCTTGCGACGCTTAAGCCCACCAAGGCTTATCAGTCGGGGGGCCGCTTTGTGGAAGAAATGGATATATGGCTGCGTGTGCACGTAGCTCCCGGCGGCGAGTGTCAGTTCTCATATTCGCTCGACGGCAAGAAGTTCATACCTTGCGGCAAGGCGTTTAAGGCTCGAGAAGGAACATGGATCGGCGCCCGTGTAGGATTTATTTCAGTTCAACCGCCCGGAAAAGAGCGCGGATGGATGGATCTTGACGAATTTAAAGTAATAAAGAAAAAGTAAATATAATCTGGATTGATGAACCGCGGCCACGAGAAGCAGAGTTAGCTTAGGACTTTAGAGTTTCTCGTGGCTTTTTTGCGTGCTTTCGTAATTAAAAAAAGGTTGTAAATGGAAAGAACGGGGCTTGATGAGATAATAGCTCTCATTAAAAGAGAAGTTGTTCCGTCGATAGGGTGCACGGAACCGGTGGCTGTGGCATTGTGTGTGGCTAAAGCGGTTGAATTGCTTGGCAAAGAACCAGAGCGAATTGACGTTCATCTGAGCAGTAATGTGCTCAAGAACGCCATGGGAGTGGGTATTCCGGGCACCGGCATGATAGGGCTGCCTATCGCCATCGCATTGGGAGCCATAATCGGGAAGTCGGAATATGGGCTTGAAGTGCTTCGTGACGTGTGTCCGGCCGCCGTGTCGCGCGGACGTGATTACATAGCCGAGGGGCGTATAACCATCGGTCTTGACGAGAAGGCTCCGTCGAATCTTCATATAGATGTGAGGGTGAGCGGCGGCGGAGAAAGTTCACAGGCCGTTATATCGCGCGGACACACTAATTTCGTGTATCTCCGGCAGGGGGAGACTGTGCTGCTTGAGGCTGCCGAACATGGCGATAGCGCAGTCGCAGACGAGGACGTGAAGTTGGATCTGGCCGCAGTGTATGAATTCGCCCTCACGGCGCCATTGGAGGATATATCATTTATTCTTGAAGCGCGTGATTTGAATATGGCCGCCGCGCAGGTGGCTCTTGCGGGGGATTATGGCCATGCCCTCGGCTCGACCATAAGGAAATGCGGTATGTCATATTTTGGCGATACTCCGGTTGAACACATGATATCCCTTACATCGGCTGCTTGTGACGCGCGAATGGGCGGCGCTCCGATTCCAGTTATGTCCAATTCGGGGAGCGGCAATCAAGGCATCACGGCGACAATGCCGGTGGTTAGTTTTGCCTCCGATATAAACGCCACGGAGGAGCAGACAGCTCGCGCGTTGATACTGAGCCATCTTACAAGTATATACATCAAACAGAGTTTGGGGCGGCTTTCAGCATTATGCGGGTGTGTGGTGGCGTCGACTGGCGCGTCGGCGGCGTTGGTCTACCTTATGGGTGGCGGTTATCCACAGGTGTGCGCTGCGGTGAAGAATATGATAGCCAATCTCACGGGTATGATATGTGACGGCGCGAAGCCGTCGTGCTCAATGAAGATTTCTTCGGGGGTGTCTACTGCCATGATGTCGGCTATGCTTGCCATGAATGAGAAGTGTGTGACTTCGGTAGAGGGGATTGTTAGCAATGATGTGGATGAGACAATACATAATTTAACCTCGATAGGGCGTGAAGCGATGCAGGAAACCGATCGCTTGGTGCTTAATATAATGACCTCGAAATAAAGCTAATAAGCCTAATAAGTAAAATTAGCCAAATTGGACAATGGGACTAATAAAAAAGTCAGGCGTGAATTTTCAAGCCTGACTTTTTTATGCGATGATTGTAGATTAGTCGTTGTAGAACTTCAAGGTGTTGTTTTTGACTGTTGTTTTCTCCATCATGATGTCGAAGAAGTTTTGTAGCACAGCCTGATTCCCAAATTGCTGGTTGTAACGGGCTGAATTTTCGATGTATTCATAGGGTCGAGCTTCGTTGTCGACATCATAAACAACATATACATATACTCCGTTAGCGCCTTTTACGGGGCCGGTCAAAACGCCTTTCTCGGTGACGGGGACTTGCCCGAGCAGTTGAGATTCCATAGCACCGATTCCGGGGATGAACATTTGTCCGAAAGTCACGTCGGTTGAATCAACGCTGCTGTTCATCAGCTGCGCGTATCCTGCGAGGTCGTTAGCTTTGCCGGCGAATTGTTCGATGAGAGCTGCGCCTTTTTTGTCGTTGCGAACTTTCTGGGTCAGCGCGTCGCGAACGTCAGCATCGGTTACCGGAATGTAGCCCGGGTTGAGGATGTCCTCAAGAGCGACAACAACGAGCAGGTCGTTCTGAGCGTCTTCGAGAATTGGAGAAATCTGTCCTTTCTTGGCTTCCATCGCCCACTTAACCGCATTGCGAGTGTAAGGCAGATTACCAAGGGCGGCACTGTTTGCGTTCACCATAGCGGGCTGGAGGTTGTAGCCTGCGGTAAGAGTTTTAGCGTAGGTCAAAGAATCAACCGAGTTGATTGAGCCGATGAAATCCTGAAGGTCATCGTTGAGCTTCGCAACAGTAGCGTCGGAAGGATATACTTGGTAAGAAACGGTCGCATAATCATAAAGTGTCACAGGCGCGCGTTTAGTGTTTACGCGGATTATGCGGGCGTTGTTGGCGGCGCTGTCAGCGATGAAATAACCGTTTCCGGCTTCAAGGATTCGAGTTTTGATTTCGCTTTCAGGAGCGCCGGCAAGTTCTTGCCACATATCGGCTTGTCCTCCCTGTACACCGTTCATTGTAAGCACGTCGTTGAACGGCTTTCCTGAGTTGAGCGCTGTCATTACTGAGTCAAGACCTGCCGCATCGCCTTGATAGTCGAGCATATCGATGTTTATTGAGTCAATGGCGGTCTTCTTTCCGAGAAGCTTGGCGATTGTGTATTCATCGTTGATGAATGAGATCATTTTCACGCTTCCCGGAACGCTGTCGGTGACAAATGCCTTGATTTGAGGATTTGTGATTTTAGATGCTGGTTGGGTAGTGCGGTTCACGCCAAAATTGCTGTCTCCGTTTACGGCATCGAGATCATTGGTTGACGCGAGACGCGCCAATGTGGTGTCAATTAGCGTGCGCGCAGCAGCGATGTCCTCCTGCGAAGGGGTGACATTAACTGAAATGTATTTCACTCTGCGTACTTCGTCTTTAAGCTTGTATAGCTCTTTGTCTTTGTCATATTGTGCTTTTAGATCGCTGCTGCTCACCGGGAATTCGTCGTCGGGCATTTCGGCATAGCTTTTGCGGGCGTATGCGATGTGGCTTGTCGATGCGTTTCCGTCATAATAGGCGCGAGCGTCGAGGTCATTGGCTACGAGAGCTCCCATTAGCAGAGCCTGGAATTTCTGCTGTTTGAGCATTTTTTCCATCTGCTGTTCTTGGTTTAGCCACAATGCCTGTGCTTGCTGCACGTATTCGGCCGGAACATCGCCAAATTTTGCGGGATTGTAGGCGAGGTCATATATGTCACGAGGTGACTGGAATCCCATCTGCTGTGCGAATTGCTGCATTGCGAAATGTGGACGGCTGCCGAGCATAGCTTCGGTTAGCTCGCTATTTGTAACTTCGATTCCGAGTGCGTCCAGCTCGTCATTTATGATTTGCTCCTGGATCATGCCGTAGAGCACGCTCTGTTGCAGTTGGGCGGGATCGATTTTAGTGTTTTGCTGCTGATACTGCTGGTTGGCATTTTCGTAGCGGCGTTGAAATTCCTGGATGTCTATTTTGTGGACGCCGACTTTCGCAATAGTCGTTCCGTCGCCGAAAAGAGTGCGTCCAGAAGTGAAGAAGTCACCGACAATAAATGCCAGTAGGGCAAGACCAACAACGATTAGTAGCAGTGTTGATCTTTTGCGGATTTTTTCAAGTGTTGCCATTTATTCGCTTTGTGTTTTAATTTTGTTTTCTGGTAATGAATGACTTATGGCTATGTAAATAGGAACATTGCGGTAAAGTCGCACAAAGATACAAAATTATTTAGAAATTTGCCATTGTCAAATGACTATTTTAGAGCATTATAAGATATACACAATATTTTTTGTACTTTTGCAGGCGAAAAAAATTGTGTATTTAGATGAAATCAATCAAGGAGCTTTTCCGCATAGGACGCGGGCCGTCCAGCAGTCATACAATGGGGCCTCGTGTCGCGTCAGAAATATTTTTGGAACGCCATCCCGACGCCTCCAAATTTGTCGTTTCGCTGTATGGGAGCCTTGCTGCGACGGGAAAAGGCCACTTGACCGATGTGGCTATCAATGAGACGTTGGAGCCATACGCCCCTGTTGAGATCGAATGGCATCCCCATGTTTTTTTGCCGTTTCACCCTAATGGGATGAATTTCAAGGCATACGATGGCTCCGGAAAGCTGATCGACGACTGGACTGTCTATAGCGTTGGTGGCGGGGCGCTTGCGGAGGAGGGAACCCAGGCTCTTGAAACTCCTGACTTATATGATATGAACCACATGAGCGAGATATTGTCGTGGTGTGAACGCACGGGGCGCAGTTACTGGGAGTATGTTGTGCAGTGCGAAGGCTCGGGTATGTGGGATTTTTTGTCGCAGGTGTGGACTACGATGAAAGAGGCTGTGGAACGGGGGCTTGATGAGGAGGGTGTTCTGCCCGGGCCGTTGAACCTCCGACGTAAAGCTTCCACCTATTATATTAAGGCCAAGGGATTTCGGGATAATCTGCGATCACGCGGTCTTGTGTTCGCATACGCCCTCGCAGTCAGTGAGGTCAACGCCTCAGGCGGCCGTATAGTCACAGCTCCTACGTGTGGTTCGTGCGGGGTGCTTCCGGCAGTTCTATATCATTTACAGAAGAGCCGGGAGTTCAGTGATATGCGCGTGCTTCGGGCTCTTGCGACCGCCGGGCTTGTAGGTAACATAGTGAAACATAATGCGTCGATTTCAGGCGCTGAGGCCGGTTGCCAGGCTGAGATAGGCGTTGCGTGCTCGATGGCGGCGGCAGCGGCCTCACAATTGTTTGGGGGCAGCCCCGCGCAGATTGAATATGCCTCAGAAATGGGTCTTGAGCATCATCTCGGGATGACGTGCGACCCTGTTTGCGGCATGGTTCAGATTCCTTGTATCGAGCGTAATGCATACGCCGCCGCCCGCGCGTTGGATTCCAACACTTATGCTGCATTCACCGACGGCACCCATCGGGTTTCGTTTGACCGTGTGGTTGAGGTTATGAAGCGGACGGGACACGACATCCCATCGCTCTATAAGGAAACGAGTGAAGGTGGGCTTGCGAAAGATTACCGGCAGATGGAGTAACTCTCATCTTTGTCTTTAACCGGCGCTTTATTTGGAAGCATAAGACGGAATCGTAGGACTTTCGATGTCTACGCCATATTCCTTAGCTCGTTCCATTATAGCTTTTGCGAGTTTTGGTTTAAGTTCTTCGGGACAATATCTGAAGTATGCCTCTGCGGCTCGCACGTGGGCGGCGTCGGGCATAGGGTATTCTCGTCTTTCAGGAAGGCCAAACACGGAGTCAGGCAATTCTTTCTTTTCTTCGTAAGTCAATCGGTCATTCATGATGCGGAGCTATTAAAATTCATTGTAAAGAACAATATGTAGGCATAATTGGTTCCGACGAGAGTATAAAATCGTTTTAAATTACTATCTTTGTGGTTAGAACACATAGACCGATAAATTATGGATCATATAAAGCAAGTAGCCACACGGCTTCGCGGACTTCGTGACGCTCTTGAAATCACGGTTGAGGAGATGAGTGAGAAATGTGGCGTTGATTCCGAGACATTTGCGAAATACGAAAATGCGGAACTTGATGTTCCTGTAAGTCTGTTATATAAAATAGCCTCGGAATACGGCATAGAACTGACCGCCCTTCTATTTGGCGAGGAGCCGAAAATGTCAACTTATTATGTGACGCGCTCCGGCAAAGGGGTTAAGGTTGAACGTACGAAGGCCTATAGTTATCAAGATATAGCGGCCGGATTCCGTAACCGTAGTATGGCTCCGTTTATTGTTACCGTAGAGCCGTCGAACAAAGAGAGTAAAATAGTGTTTAATACACATGAGGGACAGGAGTTCAACTATATCCTCGATGGCGAGATTGAGATTTCAGTAGGAGGAAAGATTACCAAGTTGCACAAGGGCGACAGCATAATGTTTGATTCCCGTTTGCCTCACGGATTTAGGGTCGTTGGCGACAGTGCGGCCAAATTCATAGCCATAATTTCGTGAAATAACGAAATAGGGTCAAAACAGAGATATAGGAGGACGGCGGTAAGGAAGAGACCATGTCCAATGTTTTTGTAATATACAATTCACGTATGCTTGAAAGATTTCTAAATAAGACTGAATTTACATCTTACGAGGATTTCATGGAGAATTTCCATGTAAATGTTCCTGATAATTTTAATTTCGGCTATGATGTGGTTGACGCATGGGCCGCTGAAGCACCCGATAAGCCCGCGCTGTTGTGGACAAACGATAAAGGAGAGAAGATACAGTTTACATTCGCCGATATAAAAAGGGAAAGCGACAAGACGGCATCGTTTCTCAGTTCGCTTGGAATAGGGAAAGGCGATATGGTTATGTTGATTTTGAAGCGTCACTATCAATTCTGGTTTTCGATCATAGCTCTTCATAAACTTGGCGCAACCGTGATTCCCGCCACCCATCTGCTGACGGAAAAAGATATCGTGTATCGCTGTGAAATGGCAGGAATAAAAGCTATCATAGCGACAGGCGATGAAGCGGTGGTGAAGCATATTGAGAAGGCGTTGCCCTCATGTCCCACACTCAAAACCCTTATCTCAACCGGCCCCATAGTTCCTGAAGGATGGTATGATTTCGACAAGTCGATAGCGAATGCAGCTCCATGGCATCGTCCTACCAACGTAAATACTAATGACGACATATCGTTGCTTTATTTCACCTCCGGAACCACCGGAGAGCCTAAGATGGTAGCCCATGATTTTACTTATCCGTTGGGGCATATCATCACTGCTTCCTATTGGCACAATCTCAATGAGGAAAGCCTTCATCTGACATTGGCCGACACCGGCTGGGGAAAAGCTGTGTGGGGAAAGCTTTACGGGCAGTGGATTGCCGGAGCCAATGTGTTTGTGTATGATTATGAAAAGTTTGAGCCGGTTGACGTGCTTCACATGATTCATAATCATGGCATCACATCGTTTTGTGCTCCTCCCACTGTATTCCGATTTCTTATTCGAGAGGATTTGACTAAGTTTGATCTGTCGACATTAAAATATTGCACCATAGCCGGAGAGGCTCTTAATCCGAGTGTTTATGAAGAGTGGCTCAAACTTACCGGAATAAAGCTTATGGAGGGCTTCGGCCAGACAGAAACCACGCTGACTATCGCCACATATCCGTGGCTTGAACCGAAACCGGGGTCAATGGGTAAAAAGGGGCCGGAGTATGATATAGACCTTATCGCTCCTGACGGACGACGTGTGGAGGATGGCGAGCAAGGAGAGATTGTGGTGCGCCTTTACGGAAAAAAGCGGCCATTAGGCTTGTTTAAGGAATATCTTCATGATGAAAATCTCACTTATCAGGCTTGTCATGACGGATTGTATCACACCGGTGATGTCGCTTGGCGCGATGAGGATGGGTATTTCTGGTTTGTAGGACGCACTGACGATGTTATAAAATCGTCGGGTTATCGCATCGGCCCGTTTGAAGTGGAGAGCGCCTTGATGACGCATCCCGCCGTTGTGGAGTGCGCTATAACCGGTGTTCCGGATGATATACGCGGTCAAGTGGTGAAGGCTACGATTGTCCTTGCCAAGGATTATTTGAAACGCGCTGAGGAGGATGCCGCCGCTTTAATTAAAGAGATTCAGGCTCATGTTAAAAAAGTGACCGCTCCGTATAAATATCCTCGCATTGTGGAATTTGTTAGAGAGTTGCCCAAGACAATAAGCGGTAAAATACGGCGAGTGGCTATCCGCGGGAATGAAGAAAAGAGCGGTGAAAATAATGGGTATGAGTAAGCCTAAATATAGTCGCATCGCAGTAAAAATAGGGTCTAATGTCCTGACGCGTCCTGATGGATCGCTCGATTTCACCCGTATGTCGGCAATTGTTGACCAAATAGCCGATTTGCGTCGGCACGGAGTTAAGGTTATAATCATCTCATCGGGTGCTGTGGCATCGGGCAGGAGTGAACTTAAGCTTACACAAAATCTCGATTCCGTGTCGGCTCGGCAGCTTTATTCGGCGGTGGGACAGGCTAAGTTGATTAACCGATATTTCGAACTGTTCAGGGAGCATGGTATGTCATGCGGTCAGATTCTCACCACTAAAGAGAATTTTTCAACGCGCCGACATTATTTGAATCAACGTCACTGCATGGAGGTGATGCTTGACAATGATGTGATTCCTATTGTCAACGAGAATGATACGGTGTCAGTTACCGAACTGATGTTTACTGACAACGATGAATTGTCGGGGCTTATCGCCTCAATGATGGATATGCAGGCTTTGATAATATTGAGCAACATCGACGGTGTATATACGGGCGACCCTAAATTGCCAGATTCAGAGCTAATCGCTGATATCCATCGTCCTTCAGAAGCTGAACAGTATATATCGGAATCACATTCATCATTAGGACGCGGTGGAATGATAACAAAATATCGCATCGCTACGAAAGTGGCAGAGGAGGGTATTGCGGTGATGATTGCTAACGGCAAGCGTGCTAATATACTTATTGATCTTCTTGTCAATACATCCGCGCGAACGCCTCACACATTTTTCCATCCGGCGAACGCTGCGGCGTCAGGCATGAAAAAATGGATAGCCCACAGCGAAGATTTCGCCAAGGGAACTGTGATAATAAACGACGGCGCGGTGGCGGCTCTGCGCTCTCCGTCACGGGCAAGCCTGTTGCCCGTGGGAATTATAAGCATAGAAGGCTCTTTTGATGAGGGAGACATAGTGAAGGTTTGTGACCGTAGCGGCAATTCCGTCGCATGGGGGCGAGCGGGCTATAATTCGTCAATTGCGGCCGGCAATATTGGACAACGTGATGCTAAACCGTTAATACATACTGATTATCTTTATATTGATTAAATTGAAATTCGACTATGAAACGATTTGTGATTTTATTTGTCGTAGCTCTATTCGTTATGAGCGCGGCTAATGCCGCCGAGAAGCTTACCGGCGATGGTAAAGTTAAATTCGGATGGAAATTTGACCGTTGTGTTGAAGCTATTGGCGATGTGCCGAGAAAGAGAACTGTAGACGACAGTCCGGAAAAAAAATTCACGTATGCTCCCACCCGTTGGGGACGTATCGAATGGGACAGCTCTGTGTTGAATTTTTATAATGACAAGCTCTATCAAGTGGGATTTTATAAGAAAACGGCGAAAGATGACATGACCCCGTTTGAGCAGGCTAAAGTGATTTTGTCGGCGGCTTACGGTAAAGCGGTCGCTCTTAAAACCAAGGATTGCTATATGTGGCGTTCGACCAACGGCAATATCGCAATACTTCAGTATTCCGCAGAATCGGAAGGAGGAAAAGTCACGGGATATGCTACATATCTTTATTTTATCGATAACAAGCAGGTAGAAAAGAAGGCGAAAGCGGTTGAAAAAGAAATGCACGATATTATTAACGGAAATTGATCATGCAATCGCTGAACCCCACTTTTCATGCCGCACGGATCGCATCGCGGAAACTCGCTTTGCGTACAGATGAAGAAATCTCGCATATAATAAATGCCGTTGCCGATGAGACTCTGAACAATATTCCGGCTATTCTTGAGGCTAATCGCTCGGACATAGCCCGAATGGATCCTGAAAATCCTAAGCGTGACCGTCTGTTGCTGACTGAGGAGCGGATTAACGACATCGTTTCGGATATGAGGACGGTGGCGGGACTTCCGTCTCCGCTTGGAATTACGTTGAAAACCACAGAACGTCCAAACGGATTGCGTATTGATAAGGTAACTGTCCCGTTTGGTGTGATTGGAGTCGTTTATGAAGCCCGTCCTAACGTGACGTTTGATGTGTTTTCGTTGTGCGTGAAAGCCGGTAGCGTCTGTTTGCTTAAAGGAGGGTCGGACGCGCATGATACTAACAGTGTGGTTGTGGCTATGATGCGCCGAGTGTTGACACAAAACGGGTGGGACAGTGATTGTGTAAATCTCCTTTCGGGTGGTCATGAAGTTACCGCTTGTCTGCTTAACGCTGTCGATTTTGTGGATCTCATAATACCGAGAGGCTCCAAAGGCCTCATTCAATATGTAAGAAATAATGCCAAGGTTCCTGTCATAGAAACAGGCGCCGGTGTGTGCCACACCTACGTTCATGCGTCGGGTAACATAGATATGGCTCGTGACATTGTTTTTAATGCCAAAACACGTCGAGTAAGTGTGTGCAACGCATTGGACTGCCTTGTTATTGACCGTTCATTGGTATCTTCCTTGCCTGAAATATGCAGTCCACTTGCAGATAAACGGGTGATGATATTTGCAGATCCGGTGTCATATAAGGCTCTTGAAGACAGATATCCATATCTTTATGAAGCAGAATCGGATGACTTCGGCCGTGAATGGCTTGATTATAAAATGTCGATAGCTACTGTAGACGGCCTTCGCCAGGCGATAGATTTCATAAGCGATCACACTTCTCATCATAGCGAAGCTATTATCGCAGAGGATAAATCGGCTCAAGACGCATTCCTAAAGGAGATTGATGCGGCTTGTGTCTATGTCAACGCCTCTACGGCTTTCACTGATGGCGGCCAGTTCGGTTTTGGCGCCGAGATCGGTATCTCCACGCAAAAACTACACGCCCGCGGCCCTATGGCTCTCCCGGAGATAACGACATACAAATACCTGATTCACGGGAATGGCCAGATTAGATAATTTCGGGCGCCGTGTCGGGAATGTGTGATGACAATATCCTCCAATTTTGAGGATATAGATTGTTGGCTCTGTTGCCGAGATTTTTCACGAATCCAAGCGGATGACCGTTATATAACAGCAATACGAATCCTCGGGGCGCATCCCTGAGGATTATTGTTTCCCGGCGCAGATAATTTATTGCGGTTGTATAGTCCACTTCGATAGAGGGAAACGCCTCTTTATTGAGTGCGGTAGAGAGCGCTAAAGCTTGCGCGGGGATAACATCTTTGCCCTTCAATGTGGCTATTTCGATACCGGCATATATGACATCGCAAGCTGTCGCAACGGCTTCAGCCTCTTTCGACGGTATTGCGGCAGTCAACTTGTCGCCGACGATGTTGAACTTGAAACGGTCGGAATCGATTAACCAATCTTTGACATATTCCAGAATTTTAGACGTGCTTTTCAACGATTTTTTCTTTAATGGAAGTGTCGACTTATCATTCTTAGTTCCCATTTTTCGGAATACAGCCACAGTCAAGCCCTCACCTTTAATTTTTCCGGGTAGAAAGTGTAGGCAATTATTGCGTACTGTTATGTTCCATTCTTCCGGCAACTTAATTTCAACGACTTCAGCGTCGAAATTATCGATTATAAAGGCGGCCATATTCTCATTTTCGGTTCGATTAAATGTGCAGGTGGAATAAATCAAGTATCCACCGGGCCGCAGCGCGCGCCAAAGATTTTCAACAATCTCCTGTTGTTTGTCCGCACATTCTTTTACCAGTTCCGGAGTCCACTGGGCTAAGGCTTCCGGATCCTTTCGGAACATCCCTTCGCCTGAGCATGGCACATCGGCAGATATGATATCGAATATAGCTCCAGCCTTTTTGAAGCGCGCAGTGTCGCCTCTGGTGACAATACAGTTTGTGTATCCCCACTTTATAATGTTTTCCGCCAATATTTCCGCACGTTGATACACGTACTCATTAGCGACTATCAGAGATCCTTTCGGCAGGGAGTCAATAGCCGCGGTTGTTTTTCCTCCGGGGGCGGCGCAAGCGTCAAGATAGCATAATGGTGATGTTCTGGCAATTTGGGAAATTATTTCGGAATATATCATTGAAGAGGCGTCCTGCACATAATATAGCCCTTGGTGCATGGCCGGATCGAACGTAAATTGAGGTCGGTCGTCAAGGTATAGGCCATGTCGGCACCACGGAACAATGTCGGCTTTCGGACTTGGCGACAATCCTTTTTGCTGATTTAGCCGCAAGCTAACTGATGGTGGTGCTTGCAGCCCTTCTTCCAATCCCTCAAATTCGCAAATGAAACCGTCAGGCAATTGCATGAATCTACCGGGTTAAAATATTCTTACACGAAGCCATGCTTCAAGCTCACCGGTCCATTGACGTTTGTAGATGAAGCTGTCACGGAATCCCCATCCATGGCCGCCGGAAGGATAAACATGGAGTGAGAATGGAACTTTATTGCGGGATAGCGCTTCGGCGTAACGCAAACTATTGGCTACCGGTACAGCCCGGTCGTCGGCTGAGACCATAATGAAGGCTTGCGGCGTATGTTCAGTAACCCGGTTCTCCAGGCTGTAAAGTTCAACTAATTCTTCGGTAGCCTCTTTGCCGATGAGGTTGTCTCGCGAACCTTGATGAGTGACGTCTGACTCCATTGTTATCACTGGATAAAACAGAATCTGAAAATCAGGACGTGATGCGTCGTCGGGAAACATTGTCGCAGCCGATGCGGCAAGATGTCCTCCGGCAGAGCATCCCATTATTCCGATTTTAGAGCCGTTTACGCCAAGTTCTTTCGCATTGTCGCGGATGTATTTTATAGCTTTAGCCGCATCAGACAACGGAATTGTTGAGTGCGAGTTTGGCATCCTGTATTGCAGTACGGCGTATGTTATCCCCATCGCATTCATCCATGAAGCCATGTCCTTCCCTTCATGTGCAAGCGCCAGATGGGCATATCCTCCTCCGGGACAGGCAATGATTGCCGTTCCGTTAGGTTTCAAGGGCTTGTATAGGGTTATAACGGCTTCGGTTGTCGCTGACGCTCGAGCATCGGTTACAACCATTTTGGCCGGGTCAAGACCATTGGATTCCGGGGCGCCATCGGGCCATAATTGTATTATTTCAGGTTTGTTCTGTGCTGATGCGATAACAGAAACTAATGTTAAGATGGCAAAAAATACTTTCTTCATATTATCTTGTTGTAGGATTTCAAGGTTTCGATATACATTTTATGATGCTGTCGACGGTAGTGTCCTTAAGCAATACGGTATTGTCAGAGTCCAGAAGGTATAGAGTTGGGGCGCGTCTCAATACGTATATTTCGTTTTGTTCAATTTCGTCGTTGGGCGAGTATCCGTTTATCCATTCTTGCGGCAAGGATGTTTTAGCGAGTTCCCACACTGAATCATCCCCTTCGGCATAGATGGCGAGGATAGATATTTTTCCTGATTCGAGCATTCCATTGATGACGTTGGAATTTTTTATCTCGTTGATGGTTTCGCGGCAATGATCGCAATCAGGGTCGTAGAACAGCACGATACGTTGTTTTCCGTCTCCTAATCCGTAAAGTGACGTTTTTTCTCCATGTGAATCTGTGAAGTTGAAATCATTAGCTTTGCCGCCTTTCCGATTTTTCATGGCGTCGGCCAATTCGTATACAAACCTCTCCCTTCTGACGCTTTCCATGAATGTGTCACCGGTTATAGCCTCTAAAAATATGATATATGACTCTTCGTCGAACATGGGTGATTCGGGGTCGTATAGATATTTGTCGGCAAAGTCGGCGATCATATTGTAAGCTATCGTGTCAGCTTTCGCCTGATTAATCAATTTGGGTATCGCCTCCTTTATAGCATCTTCCGGTGTGTGGGGAAACAGGTTCAAATAGTTGACGAAACATTGCTCAATAAATTCTGTATTCCGGCTTTTTATTGTGTCGGCGAAGTCCATTGCATTCCAAAAATGCTCCACAATATAAGCAGCGCGCTCTGCGGGGGTTTTTAATGATGCGGGCGCATCGGGCAACGGTAGTCCATCGGCAACAGCTATATTACATATAACTGCCGATATGAATAGAATAAATGTTGACCAAAGCCGATGTTTCATAGCTGTTCAGTTTCGGTGGCTCCGGGGCGGAACAATGAAAAATTTACTGAGCCGTAAACCCTGTGTTCAAAGAATCCGGGCAGATTAGAGAAATCGTAATTCTTGGAATGTTCGATGATGATGATTGTGTCGGGCTTTAGCATTTTGGAATCAAGAATTAGCTTCGGAACATCGGCGAAATTAGGTAAATCGTAGGGTGGATCGGCAAATATTATGTCGAACTTATCGGAGCACGTCTGCACGAATTTGAATACATCGCCTTTTATTAAGTTGAGATTAATTTCGCCAAGACGCTCCGCCACACTTTTAATGAACCGGTATTGGACAGCCGCTTTTTCGACAGCCGTTACTTTAGCGCATTCACGGGATAAAAATTCAAGTGAAATCGCTCCTGTTCCGGCAAATAGGTCGAGAGCGTGTTTTCCCTCAAAGTCAATAAGGTTTTCAAGCACATTGAATATGTTTTCCCGAGCAAAGTCGGTGGTGGGGCGAGCCGAAATGTTATTTGGGACATCGAATCTTCGGCGACCGTATTTTCCTCTGATTATTCGCATAACGGTTGTACTATCAAATCAAACGGGGCTTTCATTGTATCCTTCGCTGCTTTAAATATAGTGGACGGAAATATAACTGGCATGACATAGCCCACGTATTTACGCAATATAGGTGTTATCTCTTCGCGAATTTCTGAATTCCCTGAAATTAAAATTTCGTGTTCATTACTGTCCTTTTTCAATTGTTCGCAAGCGGCAAGGATATAGTATGCTGCATCCATCCTGTCGTTGAATGTGAATGTATTGACGAGCTTAAGCGAATTTTCGGAGAAAGAGATTATGTCAAGGGAATCGTTGCGCAGATTCACGAATATTTTACCGATGGCGCCAAGCTTATCGCTTTTGTAGAAATATTTAATCAGCGGAACGATGTGATGTAGGATCTCCGGATTGTTAAATGTGCGCCGTAGAAACGCTATAAGCCTGCTTTCTGAATTGATTAGATCAGTTATTCCCAATTCCGGCATTTTAATTGAGAGTAGTTCGGTCTCGGTATCATCCCGGATGAGGAGTTTTTCTGCGACTTTCTCGGTCAAGGCATCCTCCTCCCCAATCCACGAAGGGACTATGGCATATTCCGGAGTTGCTATAATGACGGTAATTTTGTTGAAGTCGCCCAGTAATACTGGATTGTCGTAAACGGTCTCCTCCAATGCCGCAACCTGAGACAACGCCGAGTCTTGACGAATGTTGCGATATATGAGCGAATCGTCTTCTCCACCGTTGTATATCATCACGTCAAAGCGCGACGGCTCAATCCTTAAGATAAGGTTATAAAGCCTGGGATTGGCTATTAGAGAGCTGTCAAGTGGTTGCTGTGTCATTGTTTCAATATCTGTTGCCGAAGCTGCCGGTTCCGAAATTACGTTGCCCGTTGGAGTTGCCCGGACCGAAGAAATTTTCGTCATTGAAGCCGTCGTCGTCTTCTTCTTCGTCAATTATCTCGTTACCGTTCTCATCTACGTATGTTCCGTCTTTATTTCTTCTCCGTTTCTTCGCCTTAGGCTTATTCTTCACAATTGCGGTCGGTTTCTGTAGATCTACCGGAGTTTCATAAATATTCCACCGTTGCTCTACTTCCCAGTTCTTTTTTAGAACAATCTTTTTGGGGCAGTAGTATACCTCTTCAGGCTGTATGCTATCAAGGATTCCGGTATCATATTCCCCATTGTTGTTGCGGTCGATATACAGGCACGCGTAGTATTCCCCGGCTTTCATGTAGGGGAATACCGCTTCGCCGTTTATGAGCGGCGCTGAAGCTATTGGCTTGTCGCTTTTATCGAGTACTTCTACTATCGCTGAATCGCTTACGCCGGTTATGGAGAAATACAGCGGTGAATATTCTTCGTTTTTTCGGACTGTCAACTCTTGAGAAAATTGGCGGTTTGTTTCATTGTATATGTCGACTATCGCTCCGGAGTCGACCGTAAAACGGTATTTACCTCCCGGTTCCCATTTGTATTCCAGCTTGTAGTTCATTAGTCCAAGTGAATCCACCCTTTCAATCGGGGGGAGCGGTATTGTGTCCCAAATAGTGTCAATTTGTTGCTCAAAATGCAACAGCTCCCGATATATTGTGTCGAGCGGCTGAGCGAATTTAAGATAAAGCGGCGCGTAGACTTCTTGATTGGAACCTCCCGGAATGTTGATTTTCAACGCTCTTTTCTTTGCTTCTTCAGCTTCCATTTCGGCTTTTATTGAGTCGATGTCCTCACCTTTCTTTTCGGCTCGTTTCACTCGCTTCTCCCAATCTTTTTCAGCTTGTTCTTTCTTTCTAATCTCTTCACGGGCGCCTTTGAAGAGTATGCGCAAAGTGTCGACGCCCCACACGCTTTGACGGTCAGCGTCGGTGCGGTAATACCCCATGGCTATCATAAGCGTGTCCTGTTTAATGAGGGTAGTGTCGGTTATGAAGTATTCGAGAGTGTCGAGGGTTGCGACTGTATTGAGCTTTGTCCATTCAGAAATGTTCATGTCGGGTTGTGGGCCGTTCAAAAGCGTTATTTCGGGCAACGAATCAGATGGGGCGGCAAATTGTATTGTCAGCCGTTTCCTGTCGGGGCGTTGGTAGTCTTTTAGATATTGTGCCAGATTCCCTTCGTTGAACCATGTGAGGAGAATGTCGTTGGGCAAGTATTCTATGACGGAATGATTTATAATCGAGTCGGTTCCATCCTCAAGATGTATTGTGTCGACATGAGCGTCAGCATTAGTGTGAGGAGATATGGTCACATCGTAAAATGCCACATCCTCGGATGGATCCCAATGGTAGTCGCGGTTTACGTCGTTGATTGCGTATATCCGATATTCACCGGGATGCAAGCCTCGTATGGTGAACTGGCCTTGCTGGTTAGTGCGCGCGATGCGTTCAAGAGGCAAGGTTCTTATGGCGGTGTCTGATAGATTGCTATACACGCCAACAAGCATTCCTTGAGCAGGTTCAAGAGTGCGGGCCTCAAACACCATTCCGGATACTTGTAAGGAATCGATGGAATCGCCGGTGGAAAAATCAATGGCAAACCCGTCAAGCTCGTTTGATTCGTTCAAATCCTGGATGGCGTCGGAAAAGTCGATAGTATATGTCATGTCGGGAATCATGGTGTCGCGCAGTTCGACGTGCAAGTTTTTCCCGTTGGCGGTTATCGAGGGTATGTTTTTTTGAGCGGGCGAAACCACGACTTTGTTCATCACGTCCTGTACCTGTATATTTTCATTGAATGTGACGGCGATTTTATTGCCCTTGAAATTGGTGCTTCCGATAGGAGGATTGCTTGACACGTATACCGGAGGATCGATATCGTAATCGCCTCCCGTAGGCCTACCTATAGAGGCGCAGGCCGCCAGGATTATTCCGACAGGAATGGCAACAAGCCATCTCATTTTTCCCGATTCGTTCCATTTACTCATATCATCGCAAAGTTACGCTTTTCCCTAAAATCGACAAAACCGTACGGTAAAATAATGAATAATGAAATGGCCTTTCATGTGGCTGTGTCTTTGTTGACACAATCTCCCGTCAAAATTCTACTGAGAGTGGGTCGGATGTCGCTATTCCACTAAGGTATTTTCCCCATTCTTCCATATTGGGAATGTTCTCTTTGTCCCAAGAGAAGCCAAACAGATATTCAAGAGTGTCGGATGGCTCGAAATCGGCATACCCGAGCACATGGCCATGGGCTACTTTTACACTGTCGACACCTTGCAAGAATAATACGCCAATTTGCGCGCGTCCGTTGCCTTCCCTTTGCAGCGGGTCGGAATAGGCGATCCAGCCCTCTTCTGCGTCCATAATTGGCGGCATATCATCGCGTAATGGAATTCCGGCGACTATTGAATACGGTTTAGTGAGACCTTCGTAGCTCACTTTGCAATTGTTGAGGAATGATCCTGCATCGAGTGAGATAAGGCGATGCTCTATCACGGCGGTGTCAGCGCCTATGGTTGTCGGGGTGAATGTGAGCGCTGCGGTGAATCGCAGAGGGCCGTTGTCGAGAATTTCTACAGAATCCCAGCACCAAGGATAGAAGATGGAGTCGTTCTCGACCAATGCGGCTGTTCCCGCTCCTAATGTCGGTCCAACGGCGTAGCAATCCATGCCCAGTCCGTTGTCCCAATGATATGATATTGAATGGCTGAATTCCGTTGCTTTTCCCGGATCGATCTTTTTTAGTGAGTCAAGTTTCGCTTTGTTGGCCGGGTCGAGGTGTGTGGCGATTATCTCCTCGATTATAGGATGTCCCACATCGTGCTTCAGAAATATATCATATCCGAACCCTCGCTCTCCTTTTTTCTGAGTTGCCGGGCCGTAGGCTCTGAATCCGGCTTTGTCATTTTCCCGGGAAAGATCGTCGGCTCTTTCGGGGTATACTCGCCCTGTTGTTACAATGTGATAGGCGGGCAATGTGTCGCTCGGTAGAATTGAGTATGTGGCGACATCTCCTGCCGCCACTGTCGCCGGGAAAATCAGGAACCCGTCGTATGTAACTTGTGAGGGAAGCTCATTTCCATTGTGGTCAGTGACATAGAAATATTTTGAACCGAGGCGTTGAGCGGCTTCATCAACAGGAATCTGAATGATTTCGCCATTGCGGTCTATTTCTGAATTATTGGTTACGGTCACTTCCATGGCGTTGCGTTGTGAGCACGCCGATAATAGAATCAAACTTGAATAAATAAAAAGATGTTTCATTGAAATGTGGATTTAAAGCATATTACAAGTCGAATAATGAATTTGCACTGCAAAGGTA
>CAZELD010000023.1:17036-30247 GCA_964512855.1 uncultured Muribaculum sp. | reverse complement strand
ACAAATTATTTTTCTAATTTACAAGCACTTAATTTATAGAAGTCCCCATATATAAAGATGAATCCTCCAGATTCAATTTCATATTTGCATTCATTCCGGGGGTACGCTGCGCTTAACCCCCGGCTACCGACAGATGAATCCTATCGGATTCGCCCCGCTATTAATTGGTGGGCTTCTTGGTTTCATTGATTTGTTTTACTGTGGGATAATCGCTATCTTTGTGCTATTAACCTAAAATCTTAAAGAGGATCGACATGAAATTATTTAGCTCTTTGGCGCTGTTGGTTTTGCCATTGGCGATGGCCGGTCAGGATTATATTGAATCTTCGACTTTCAACACCGATTACCGTGGCACGCAGCGCGAAATGCAATATCTCCCTGCTCAGGACGGCAGTTTTGTTTCGCATAACGGAAAAAATCTTTATACACGAGCCCTTTACGGCGGCCCATCTCTGTTCCGTGTGGAAACGAGCGATATGCCAATTTTTGCCGCATATCATAAAAGCGAGAACCGCAATATCCATTTCACCGTCACTGTCGTCGACAAGATTATGCGTCTTGACTCGGTGGCCGACTGCACGGCCTATTATCGAGGCGGAGAACGCCGATATGAACTATCCGACCCTGCATGGGGGAAAGGAACCATTGAGCTTACGGCGGTGGCTGCCTACGATCGTGAAGGCGCCATCTGGAAAATTGCCGCGAAGGATATGCCCAAAGGGAGCACGCTCACGGCTAATGTGTGCTCGACTGTAAAGGTGAAGCTCAACCGCAGCGGTGACATCGGCGCTGACCCTGCCAATGCTTTCGCACCGTCGAAGAACCTCGACAATCTGCGCCAAGCGTCGGTGAAAATCGGAGGTAAGAGCGCGGTGGCCTATATTGAGTATTTCGACCGTGACGTTACGGCTGATAATCAGAAAAATATCGCCAAAGCCTACGATAACGCGCAGGCGCAGCGCGAGGCTATCGCCGACCGTCTTGTGATTGACACCCCCGATCCATATTTCAACGCTCTCGGGTCAGCGATAATGGCTGCCGCCGACGGAATATGGGATGGAAAAACATGGCTCCACGGCGCTGTGGGCTGGAGAATGCCCTTAAGCGGATGGCGCGCGGCATATACCGGTGATTTCTTGGGGTGGCACGAACGCGCCCGCACTCACTTCAATGCCTATGCCAAATCGCAAGTGAACTCTGTCGAGCCGGTGATTCCGCATCCCGCTCAGGATGCGAAAATGAATCTTGCACGGGCTGATAAGAAGTGGGGCACACAGATGTACAGCAACGGCTATATATGCCGGAATCCGGAGCGCAACGACCAGATGCACCACTATGATATGAACTTGTGCTATATGGACGAGCTTTTGTGGCACTTCAATTGGACCGGCGATATGGAGTATGCACGGCAGATGTGGCCGGTAATAACGGCTCATCTCGCATGGGAAAAGCGCAATTATGATCCTGACGACGACGGACTATATGACGCATACTGCTGTGTTTGGGCGAGCGACGCGCTATATTATAACAGCGGCGCCGTGACACATTCTACGGCATATAATTACCGTGCCAATAAGCTTGCGGCGCAGATCGCCGAGAAGATCGGCGAGGATCCGGAACCTTATCGTAAGGAGGCCGACAAAATACTCGCTGCCCTCAATTCCACACTTTGGATGGGAGACAAGGGCGTGTGGGCCGAGTTTAAGGACTTCATGGGGCATAAGCGCATACATGACCATCCGGCTCTTTGGACTGTGTATCACGCCATTGACAGCGATGTCGCCGATCCGTTTCAGGCTTACAGCGCGACCCGCTATATCGACAATAACATACCCCACATAAAGGTTGAAGGCGCGGGAATGCCCGAAGGGGAATATGCGACTGTCGCCACTACCGACTGGCTGCCCTACGCATGGAGCATAAACAATGTGGCGTTTGCCGAAGTTATGCACACTGTGCTTGCCTACTGGGAGGCCGGCCGCCCTGAGGAGGCTGCCCGCTTGCTGAAAAGTTCCATGCTCGACGGAATGTATATGGGCGCCAGCCCCGGAAATATAGGGCAGATCAGTTTCTATGATGCGGCGCGCGGCGAATGTTACCGAGATTTCGGTGACCCGGTGGGTGTTATTTCACGCGCCGTGGTGCAAGGGCTGTTCGGGTTCACCCCCGACGCTATGAACGGCAAGCTCACTGTGGCTCCGGGATTCCCCTCGGCATGGGATCATGCGTCAATCAAACATCCCGACTTCTCGCTATCGTTCAAGCGCGAAGGCGGCAATGAGAACTATAAACTGACGCTTGCGATGGATTCTATCAAGGAGGTGGCTTTCAAGCTCGGCGCTTATGGCGAAAATGTCAAGTCAGTGACTGTCAACGGTCATCCGGCGAAATGGGAGAAAGTGAACGAGAGTGTCGGCCGTCCGGCAATAATGGTGTTTACCGATGCCGCTCCCGAACTTGATATAGCTGTGGAATGGTCGGGCGCTCCCGTCGACGCGTCAAAAGCGGCAGCTACCGGGACTGTCCGCAAAGGCTTCAAGCAGGTGCGTCAAGGGGATATGGCCTGGTGGGTCGAAGTTCCCGAAGCTGAGGAAACTTTAATGCCCGATTATGCTATCGACTTGATGATCGCCGAT
This sequence comes from uncultured Muribaculum sp., assembly GCA_964512855.1. Taxonomy (GTDB): domain Bacteria; phylum Bacteroidota; class Bacteroidia; order Bacteroidales; family Muribaculaceae; genus Muribaculum. The sequence goes on along the minus strand of CAZELD010000023.1, from coordinate 27,611 downwards.
GGCAACATTTATGAACCCATCGATCTTACGGAATACTACAATTCAAGCGTGACCGATATATTCCGCAATCAGTATCTGTCACCGCGTTCCCCATATACCACTTTGCAAATACCTGTGCAAGGAATAGGGGAGTGGTGCCATCCTAAGGATACCGCCCATATCGATGATGCCGGATTGCGCGCCGCATTGAACGCTGACGGAGTGTTGACTACCCGTCTGGGAATACCTTATAAATCAGCGGCTGAGGGAAATAATGTGGTCTACACGTCATTGTTTGACAACTATCCCGACAGCGTGACGATTCCTCTTCAGGGGAAGGCGCGCGGATTAGAACTGCTCATGGCCGGTAGCACCAACCACATGCAGTGTTATATGGAAAACGCCGCGCTCAGGGTGAAATATGCCGATGGAAGCTGCGAAACATTGCCTCTTGTGGCTCCTTTTAACTGGGTTCCTATCGAGCAGGATTATTTCGTTGATGGAAAAGCGTTTCGTCTGAACTCTCCGCGTCCTTATCGCTTCACATTCAAAGACGCTCTTGTGAGCGACAATCTTGAGAAAGACCTCAATATATCGGGCGTATATGGTCGTCGCATCGACGGCGGCGCCGGAGTGCTACTCTGCCTTCCGTTGAATCCCGATAAAGAGCTTGCCGAATTGACGCTCGAAACCCTCTCCAATGAAGTGGTTGTGGGGATTGTCGCTGCGACATATTTACGATAAATTTTTTCAAAGTCGCAATGTTTATTGAGTGAAAGTGGCGTGAAATCGCTTTTTATGTGTAAATTTGCGCCATAAAATCGCGGGCCTGGTAGTTCAACGGATAGAATAGAGGTTTCCTAAACCTTAGATAGCGGTTCGATTCCGCTCCGGGCTACATTGTAGATGCAATTCATGATGCATAATTTCATGATTTGTGTCAACCGACATCTCACACAGCGTCATTTCTTATAAAATTAGGGATAATATTGATAATCGGTGCAATCTTTTTAGGCTTAATTTGCTCTAAATTGGTTGCAATGAGAAATAGTTTAATGTGGTTGCTGTGCGCAGGGATGTCGTTAGTCGCATTTTCGGCATCCGCGCAGCACAGCGGAGATGAGCAGGAATTTGATATCCCCGGCAATTTGCATCTCCAGCAGGATCGGGAGGCGTTGGAAAGCGCGCTTAACGGATGGTGGAGCGAAGCGCGAAAAAATTATGATGATCGCATATCATGGTATAATGACGCAAAATTCGGATGTTTTATTCATTGGGGTGTATATTCGGCGCCTGCCGGAGTGTGGAAAGGGAAAGAATTGGGTGGCTACACAGAGCATCTGATGAGAAAAGCCACTATTACGCTTGAGCAATATAAAACTGAACTTGTGGCTCCGTTCAATCCGACGGAATTTGACGCTGACGAATGGATGGGTCATGTGAAAGCCGCCGGAATGAGATATTTCATCATAACGGCGAAGCATCACGACGGATTCGCCATGTTCCCTTCTGACGCATATCCCTACGACATACGTATGACAGCCTATAGTGGCGGCGACATCATGGGGCAGCTTCGATATGCCGCCAGAAAACATGGTGTGAAGTTCGGGTTCTATTACTCTCATGCGTTTGACTGGGAGCACCCCGACGCTCCGGGTAATGACTGGGACTATGATAATCCCGGCGGCGACAAATTATTGGGCGGCGCAGACTGGTGGCTCGGTGAGAAAAAAGGATTTCTTGCAAATGCTGAGAAATATGTGGCTGAAAAATCAATTCCGCAGATATTGGAGCTTATAACACTCTATGACCCCGACATATTGTGGTTTGATACGCCGGCGAAGCTGCCGTTGTATCTGAATGTGCGTATTCTTGAAGCGATACGCAAGGCCGATAAAGAGTGTAAAATCGTTGTTAATGGAAGGCTTGCCCGCTTCGCCTCGGGTAATCTTGGCGATTATAAGAATACCGGCGACAGGGCGGCCTATTTCCCGCCAGTCGATGGCTATTAGTCATACGGCTACAGCACGGTTGATACCGTGAGGAAATCGCCGCAACATTTTGTGCGGCTTTTGGCGAGCGCAGCCTCGAAAGGCGGAAATATATTGATGAATGTGGGGCCGATACCGGAAACTGTGAAGAATGAGGTTGATCTTTCATTCCAGATTTCAGATCGAATAGATGAACTTATGCACGAGCGTGGTCTGACTAAGAAACAATTCGCAGATGCTCTCGGTCGCAGACCAAGTGAAATTACAAAATGGTTGAGCGGTCAGCACAATTTTACTATCGCTACGCTTGGGATGCTCTCCGCTTTCTTCGGTCAGCCGATAATAACAGTTGGATGAATTTTTAGGGGCTTTGGTGGGGCATTTTTCAAAAATTCTGGCTAAGTTTGTACTTTATTTAATCTAAAAGGTAGGTGATGCAGAACGTAAAACCCAAAAAAGCTTTAGGCCAGCATTTTTTGACCGATTTGTCGGTTGCGTCACGCATAGCGTCGACCCTCGATTCTTACAAGGGGATGCCTGTTCTCGAAATCGGCCCCGGAATGGGTGTGCTCACCCGTTTTTTAATTGACGGAGGCCACGATGTGAAAGTTGTGGAAATCGATAACGAGAGCGTGGATTACCTGAACGCCAATTTTCCCGACCTTGACGGCCGCATCATAGAAGGAGACTTCTTGAAAATGGATCTTACAATGTTGATGGGTGGAGAAAAACTCTGTGTGATAGGTAATTACCCTTATAATATATCGTCTCAGATATTTTTCAAGATACTTGACTACCGTGACTTGATACCGTGCTGTTCAGGAATGTTGCAGAAGGAGGTCGCTGAACGTCTCGCCTCTAAACCCGGCTCGAAAGTTTACGGGATTCTGAGCGTGTTGCTGCAGGCATGGTATGATGTGGAATATCTTTTCACGGTCGATGAGAACGTGTTTAATCCTCCGCCAAAGGTGAAATCGGGTGTCATACGCTGCACTCGTAATAATGTAACTGACCTTGGATGTGATGAGCGGTTGTTCAAATTGATAGTCAAAACCTCATTCGGGCAGCGGCGCAAAACTCTGCGCAATTCCCTGCGCGGAATAATGCCGGCTGGAACGGAATTTGGCGGGGATGCTGTGTGGAAGGAGCGTCCCGAGCAGTTGAGTGTCGGCGATTTCATTTCATTAACCAATAAAGTCGCAGCCATGCGTGGCTCTTCAGAAGCTGAATCATGAAAGAGTTTACCCCGGAATATTTGGAGCAGATACGCGAGATTATAGAGTGTCGCGACGCCGATATGGCGAAGACGGAGCTTGCCAAGCTCCATCCAGCCGACATTGCCGAGCTTTACCAAGACCTTGATCTTGAAGAGGCGGAATTCTTGTTCAGGCAGCTCGACGGCGAGAAAGCCGCCGATGTATTGATGGAGCTTGACGAAGATGACCGCCACAAGTTGCTCAGCGCGATGTCGAGCGAGGATATCGCAAAGCAGGTCATCGACCACCTCGACACTGACGACGCAGTGGACATCATACAGGAACTCGATGAAGAGGATCGCGATGAAATCCTGTCGCACATCGACAATATGGAGCAGGCGGGCGATATCATCGACTTGTTGAAGTATGACGAGGACACCGCCGGCGGTTTGATGGGCACCGAAATGATTGTGGTGAACGAAAACTGGAGTATGCCGCAATGTGTTCAGGAGATGCGCAAGCAGGCCGAGGACATGGACGACATATACAATGTGTATGTCGTTGACAACGACTATAAGCTCAGAGGCGTGTTTCCGTTGAAAAAGATGATAACGCATCCCTCGGTGTCTAAGATAAAGCACGTGATGGAGACTGATCCTGTGGCGGTGAAAACTGATACGCCTATCGATGACCTTACGCTCGACTTTGAAAAATATGACCTTGTGGCGATGCCTGTGGTCGATTCTATAGGACGTTTGGTGGGACAGATTACCGTCGATGACGTGATGGATGAAGCGCGCGAACAGCGTGAACGTGACTATCAGCTCGCATCAGGTCTCTCCGGCGACGTGGAGAGTAACGACACCGTTTTTTATCAAGCTAAAGCCCGTTTGCCTTGGCTCCTTATCGGTATGATAGGCGGTATCGGGAACTCAATCATCCTCGGACACTTTGAAAAAGGATTCGCCATGAATCCGGCGATGGCTCTTTTCATACCGCTTATAGGTGGTACCGGGGGAAATGTGGGAATACAGTCGTCGGCGATTATCGTGCAGGGACTTGCCAACGGCTCGCTTGATGTGAAAGGCGCCGCCAAGCAGATATTCAAGGAGTGCGGTGTGGGGTTGCTCAATGCGTGCATCATATCGCTGCTTGTGTTTATATACAACATATTCGCGCTCGGCCCCACGCAGGTGACCACAATCGCCGTGTCGCTGTCGCTTTTCGCCGTGGTGGTGTTTGCGTCGATATTCGGCACATTTGTTCCGCTGACGCTTGAGAAATTTAAGATTGACCCGGCGCTCGCCACGGGGCCCTTTATTTCTATCACCAACGACATTATCGGTATGGTCATATATATGTCGATAAGCTCTGCGCTGTTAAGCGCGTTCGGCGCAAACGTGTGACATCTTTTTTGGCGCGGAATTTGTTAATATTCAATCATAGATAATTTAAAAACACAATATTATGGAAAAAATAGAACCCGGCAAATATGTCGAAATGGTATATGACCTTTATGAGGTGAATCCAGAAGGGGATAAATTGGTGCATCAGGTGGCCGAGGAAGATCCTGAAAAAATAATCTTCGGTGTGACGCGCGGCGTCATCGTCCCGTTGGAAAAGGCTATCGAAGGTCTTGCAACCGGTGACAAGTTTGATGTGAAGGTGTCGGCTAAGGAGGCGTTTGGAGAATATGACCCCGAACAAGTGGTCCATCTTGAAAAGGAAATATTTGAAGTCGACGGCAAGTTTGACAATGAGCACGTGAAAATCGGCGCCGTTATCCCGATGATGACACAGGATGGCTATCAAATAACCGGCAAGGTGCTTGAAATCACCGACAAAGAGGTCGTTATGGACTTCAACCATCCGCTTGCCGGAAAAGAGGTGCGTTTTGAGGGCACAATCGGCGTGGTGCGTGACGCCACTCCTGAGGAGATACAGCCGGCGAGCGGTTGTGGTTGCGGCTGCAACCACGATAGCTGTGGCGGTGGAAATTGTGGCGACGGCTGCGGCGGATGCAACTAATCTTAGGGTGGTCTGTTGACAGCTCTAAGCTTTTGATGCAAGAGGTCAAAAGAGAACGAGAGACAAAGGATCTTTTTTAACTGATGCTTTTGGTTAATTATCCTTTGTCTCTTGTTTGTGTATGATCTTCTGCGTCTTTTTACGCAGTTTTCGGTTTTGAGTTTAGCGCAAGGCTTCGACTTCTTCAGTGGTAAGTGGAATTTTTTTGCCGAGACGGCGGGCGCCGTCGGCAGTGATGAGGTAGTCTTCCTCGTTGCGCACCCCTGTGAAATCACGCCAATTTTCAAGCTCGGCATAATTTATGAAGTCGGCAAATCGTTTTTCTGACTTCCAGTAGTCGATAAGTTCGGGGATGAAATATATTCCCGGCTCAATTGTGTGAACGAATCCCGGTTCGAGTTTGCGCGCGAGGCGCAGAGATTTACGGCCGAATTGGGTGCTCTTAGGCTCTCCGTTATATCCTACCCATATCTCTCCGAGATTTTCCATGTCGTGTACGTCAAGCCCCATCATGTGTCCAAGTCCGTGAGGATAGAACATGGCGTGAGCGCCTGCGGCAACGGCCTCAGTGGGGTCGCCTTTCATGATTCCAAGGTCTTTAAGTCCCCGGCACATCACTTCGGCCGATAATTCGTAGACATCCTTAAACGGCACCCCCGGTTTGAGCGCGTCTACGGCGGCGAGGTGCATAGCCACTTGAAGATCATAGATGAGTTTCTGTCGGGATGTGTAGGTCTTGTCGGCGCATATCGTAGATGACATATCTCCGGCATATCCCATCGGGGTCTCCGCTCCGGCATCGACAAGAAGCATATCTCCCGGCTTTACAAGATGGTGATGAGCGTGGTTGTGGAGGGTTTGTCCGTGGGTCGTGGCGATTGTCGGGAATGACAGCCGGCATCCGTTGGCTGTGGCGACCGACTCGATTACCGCCACAATCTCATATTCATGCATTCCCGGACGGAGCGCCTTCATTGCGGCGATGTGCATATCGGCGGTCACGTTGCAGGCGCGTTCAATCTCCTCTATTTCCTCTTCGGTTTTATGGTTGCGCATATCCACAATAGCGCGGATCAGATCGACAGAGGGCTGTTCGGCTCCCGGTTTTATGTTTAGCCAATCCAATAATTTCAGCTTATGCTCTGCTCGATAGGTGGGAAGATAATGGATTTTCTGCCCGGATTTAGCCGCTTTTTCGAGATAGCTTTTTATTTCGTCCGACGGCTTGGTGGTGTCGATTCCGCGCGTTGCCGCTTTTTCGTGGAGAGTGGGCTGATTTCCCATCCACACTATAGAATCGATAGTCAGTTCGTCGCCGAATATTATATCCTTGTCGTTGTCGATATCGATTATTGCGTTAAGCCCGGCGTAAGGGAGGCCAAAATAGTATAGGAATGATGAATCTTGGCGGAAATCGTAAGTGTTGTCTTCGTAATTGCTTCCGGTTTCATCGTTGCCGATAAAAAGAATCAGTCCGCTTCCCATGCACTTTTTAAGCTCGTTGCGGCGTGAAATATAGGTTTCGCGTGAAAACATAATTTTGATATTGGTTTATGATTCTCAAATTTACATCTTTTATTCTATAAATAATACTTGTGCATGGAAATTTTTTTAGCTATTTTGGTGGAAATTTTTGCGATGAAAGTATTGATGATATATGGAAGCCCGTGGCGCAACGGTAACATATCCGCTATGCTCGACGTGATGGCGGAAGAGATGCGTGCGCGCGGCATGGAAGTGGATGCGGAATATGTGGATGAACTCGATGTCAAGCCGTGTATGGGGTGCATGATGTGCCGAACCGATAAAGTTTGTTGTCTCGGTGAGGATGACGCGCACCGCATCGGCCGAAATATCGGCAGTTATGATTTATTCGTGATTGGCGCGCCATGTTATTGGGAAAATATGCCCGGCGCGTTGAAAATCCTATTTGACCGGATAGTTTATGCTCTCATTGACACTGAGGACGGACGGCTATTGCCTACTCCGTTGCTTAAGGGGAAAAAGGCGATTGTGGTGACAGCCTCGACGACACCGGCGCCGTTCAACCGCTGGTTCGGGCAAACAAGCGGCGTGGTGAAGTCGCTCAAGGCCATCTTCCGGCAATGCGGTGTGAAGCTTATAGGCTCATATCAAAAAGGGGATACCCGTAAGTCGCCGGAGCCAACAGAGCGTGACCTGAAAAAAGTTTTGAAGTTGATACCGTGAAAACCACCTTTACGAGGTGGCTTATAAACATCAACGCTTCTCTCGGCGGTTATTTCCGGTCTTGTTATCGCTGGAGCGAAACCAGTCCTTTACGTAGTCAATAATTTGGGGGCAGTTCAAAAGTTCCGTGGAATTGTTAAAAAGTTAGGCGCATAATTTGCAAAGTCTGAAAAGGAAGAAAGGAATGTCTGTGACGCCATGGAACTGCGATCGGAATGCTTTTACCTTGGAATTGAACGACTCAGCGAAAGCGTTAGTGGAACGACTGTCAAAGAAGTTTAAGATTGTGTCATAGTGGTTGTAAAAAGTATTCAGAACGGTAATGAACTGGTTGCCAGCTCCTAAGCGCTCAACTTCGTTATACCATTTGGCTAACTTCAGTCTCGCCCTGTCTTTAGTAGTTCTCGTGTTGAAAATGTCGGTAAGCTTTAGCGCAAGGTCATAAGCGTTCTTTAGTTCAGGATAGAATTCAAATATGATGTCGGCTCTCCATTGCTGGGCTTTGGTCCATTTCGAAGAATGTTTGGTCAGGATGAATTTGGCTCTTGCGAGAAGTTGTTTCCGAGTGTCACCGTTGGCATACCTGAATGGAACGTATTCTCGTCCATCTCTCTTGCAGTCGGCCATGATTTTGTTTTCCAAATCCCGAGCCATCCATCGCAAGGCAATCCGCAAGTCGTCAATAGCCTCATAAAAAAGCTTATGGACATGAAACCTGTCGTTGATTATCTTCGCATTTGTGAAAACGGTGCGAGCAATTAGCATCATGGTCGGTGATAGATCCAGTGTAATCTCCCAGACTCTCCGGCGTTTGGCATATTGTATCTTTTCCAATACCGCTATCACGGTCTCTGATTTAGTTCCTTTGATGACCGCCACCAATGTGCCCCTTCCTCCATGGTCTTCCGGATTGGTTACAAAGGTGTACAATTCGCCACAGCACAGACTGGATTCATCGATACATACTGAAAAAACATCACTAAACAAAAGTAGCGATGTATGGAAACTTTTTTCCGGGGAGAGTAACGCTTATGAATAGAAAAAAGCCTTGTCGTGAGACAAGGCTTTTTTCCATGTTGTAAAGTGTATACAGGGATGTAATTATTTTATTATTCAATCATAAACGCTAACAATTTTTAATTGTATACGGCAAAATTATAACAATATTTTTGTGTCTGCAAGTTTTTTTATAATGAATTTTACGATATTTTCTGCAAAAGTTGGAATTTATAAGATGAAACCGGGATTTATGCGATAATATGATACGCATAGCCGATAGGTTCCGTATATGAATGTTGAGCCGGCGGGGGCTATTTTTTGTAGATGATAGAGAGGCCGTCGCGCACGGGGATGAACACATTTTCTACCCGCGGATCGTTCTGAATGAAATCGTTAAAGCGGAGTATCCCTTCGGTTTGGGCGTCATGGGCTGATTTGTCGGTGACTTTTCCATACCACAAGGTGTTGTCGGCGATTATGAATCCTCCGGGGCGTACGTCGGGGAACACAAGATTGTAATAGTCAAGATAATGACGCTTGTTGGCGTCGATAAACACGAGATCCCACATTAGGCCGAGCTTAGGAAGAATGTCGGCGGCGTCGCCTATGTGCAATGTTATGCGGTCGGCGTAAGGCGAATCGTCCAGATGCATCCGGATAAATTCCTCCATCTCGTCATTGATTTCAATGGTGTGTACGTGCCCCCCTTCAGGTAATCCCTCTGCGAAGCATTGAGCTGAGTATCCGGTAAAAGTTCCGAGTTCAAGAATATTGGCAGGACGTATCATTCTCACCAACATTTTCAACAGGCGCCCTTGTTCATGTCCTGAGCACATATTGGCGTATAGGCATGATACATGGGTGTCCCGATTGAGCTTCCGCAGATGCGGCGGCTCAACATCGATGCGGGCTGTTATATATTCTTCAAGGCTGTCGTCGATCATTTAGCCTCTTCGAGATTTGGTAGACAAAAAATGCGGTAATTGTCGAGTATATCGCCCACGGTGTTGATCTCAAGGAAAGAGGTTCCATGCCCCTCTCCGAATGATCCTCCAAGATATGCTATGCGGTCATTGCGCGTTAACCGGCCTATTTTCATCAGATAGGTCAAGGCAGTGCTGATGTAGCGGCGCGATGTCGCCATTTTCTCCTGATAGATGGGTAAAACTCCGTAAGAAAGGGCGAGCAACCTCACTACATTGGGGTGATAGCATATAGCCAACACAGGATCATTCCCTCGATATGAAGATATGTAACGTGCTGTGCGTCCGGTATAACTGTCTGTCAATATGGCTTTTGTTCCGAGAATGTTGGACGATGCCACCGCTTGCCGCGCAAGGAATGACGTCACGTCAGGCTCTACCGTCGGGATTATTCTCGTTTGCGCGAGTGATTTCTCAACTTCCGCTGCGACTTTCGACATTGTTGATATCGCCTCGACGGGATATTTTCCGTATGCAGTTTCGCCGCTTAGCATCAGCGCGTCGGTGTGTTGATTCACGGCGTTTGCGATGTCGCTGACTTCGGCTCGGGTGGGCCGCGGATTGGAAATCATAGAATGTAGCATCTGCGTAGCCACAATGACCGGTTTGTGATGGAGCACGCATTTGTTTATAAGTGAGCTTTGTATGACCGGTATTCGTTCAGCGGGCACTTCTATTCCGAGGTCTCCGCGTGCGATCATGATTCCGTATGAAGCGTCGAGTATTTCATCGAAATTGTCGATGCCCTCTTGATTTTCAATTTTGGATATGATTTTGATCGTGCTGTTGTGCTCGTCAAGAATTTCTTGGATATCCATCACATCGCGCGCTGAACGCACAAAAGAGTGTGCGATGAAATCGATTCCGAGTTCCATTGCGATGTTGATGTTGGTCTTGTCGCGTTCGGAGAGCGAAGGTAGAGGAATTTTTACCCCCGGTATGTTGACGCTTTTCCGTGAACCGAGGTCGCCGCCGTTTAGGGCGGTGGCATGGATGGTTTTACCGTCGACGCTGTCGATAATGAAGTCAATCTCGCCGTCGTCGATGAGGGAATGAGCTTTCGGCACTGCATATTGCGCGATATCGGAGTATGACAGGCAGATGCGGTCGTGGGTTGTTTCGCCCTGCGGATCTCCCACAAACGTAACTTTGTCTCCGGCGTTGAATGTGATTTTAGCGTCTCCGGCGTTG
>CAZELD010000023.1:0-16936 GCA_964512855.1 uncultured Muribaculum sp. | reverse complement strand
CACAAACGTAACTTTGTCTCCGGCGTTGAATGTGATTTTAGCGTCTCCGGCGTTGGTTGTGGTGCGTATCTCCGCTCCTTTAGTGTCCATCAGGATACCTATCGACGATGAAACCGCGCGCACATTGTTCACGATTTTTTTGAACCCATCGTATGATAGATGGGCTGAGTTCATTCTCACCACGTTAAGGCCGTTGTCGTAAAGATCACGGATAAACCCCACATCACATTTTTTGTCGGAAATTGTAGCTACGATTTTGGTAAACTTTTTCATACTCTTAGATGAATAACAGGTTCAGATATTACATAAACGCTTCGAGCGCGAGACGGTAGCTGTCGAGCCCGAATCCGGCGATTACGCCTCGGCACACACCGGAAATCATTGACCGATGGCGAATCTCCTCACGTGCGTGTACGTTGCTGATGTGGACTTCAATCACCGGCGTTTTAATGGCTGATATGGCATCGGCTATGGCAAGCGATGTGTGGGTGTAGGCTCCGGCGTTTAGGATAATTCCATCCACTTCCCCAAATCCCACGCGGTGCAGTTCATCGATTATCGAGCCTTCGCTATTGCTTTGGAAATAGGATATTTCAATTTCAGGATAACGCGCCGCGAGCGTTTCAAGGCATTTGTCGAAACTGCTGCTGCCATATATGCCCGGCTCGCGCACGCCCAATAGGTTCAAGTTGGGCCCGTTGATGATTGATATTTTCTTTGCCATAATATTTTACAATGCTTATTGCGGTTTTTAAAGCACAAAATTACGCAAATTTTCGTAATTTTACTGCCTAAATCATGTACTATACAAAACTTATTTATATGGGAAAAAGTTTATTGCTATCGCTGATTGTCATGCTGACAGGGATTCAGCTTTTCGCTCAGCAGCCTGAAACGGAGAAAAAATATCTGGTTGCGGGAGTCGCTTTCTATAATCTGGAAAATTTATTTGACACGATAAATAATAACGGGAAGTATGACTATGAGTTCTCTCCCGAGGGGCCGAGAATGTGGAACTCTGACAAATACCATAAAAAACTCGGTAATCTTTCAAGAGCCATTATCGCTCTTGCTACGCCTGAGACTCCTATAGGCCCTGCTGTCATAGGCATAAGCGAGGTTGAAAATCGCAGCGTTGTAGAGGATCTTGTGAAGAGGATTGACGAAACTCTTGCTGCGGAGGGGAAGGATCCGTGGAATTTGCAGATTGTTCATCATGATTCTCCCGATTTGCGCGGCATCGATGTGGCTCTGTTGTACAATCCGGTGTATTTCCAACTTGAAAATGTGAACAATCACAGACTCGTAATTCCGGATGAGCCTGATTTCCGAACCCGTGACCAACTTGTGGTGAGCGGAAATTTGCTTGACAAACCGATGGGGTTCATCGTTAACCACTGGCCGTCACGCCTTGGCGGCGAGAAGGAGTCAAGCCCTAAGCGTGAAGCGGCGGCAAAGCTGTCACGCCATATAGCCGATTCGCTGCGTAGCGATAACCCGGCGCGGGGGGTTGTTATGATGGGCGATTTGAACGATGATCCGTTTAACAAATCGTGCGCAGAAGTGTATGGCGGCGTCCGTGACCGCGAGCAGGTGACACATGACGGATATTATAACCCGTTCTGGTATATTCTTGACAATGGCGTGGGTACGCTATGCTATAATGGCAAGTGGAATCTGTTTGACCAGATCATTGTATCGGGAAATCTTGTTGACGGATCAGACCCGGAATTTCAATATTGGAAATGTACGGTGTTGAACGCTCCGTTCTTGCGCACCAAGACCGGTAAATATAAGAATTATCCTCACCGCACTTATTCCCGGAATAATTTCTTGAACGGATACTCCGACCATTTCCCCACCCAGATCTTCCTCTTGCGGGAAGTGACCGAATAGGTCAATGCTTCAAGGGGGCGGCGCCTTCTAAAAGATACATAAACACACAAGAAACAGAAGATAAGACTACGAATCGTCAAGATGAATATCTTCTGTTTCTTGTTTTTTTGACCTTGGGCTGTGTCAAGATGTATTTGACGCAACTTTTTCGGGCGGCTTAGTCGCAGGGACTAAATTATTTTTTCGAGGGAGGACACATTGTTGGCTATCTCTTCTTCCGATACTTGGAAATTGTTAAGATCTCCGGCGAAATAGCGGTCGTAAGCGGCCATATCGATCAATCCGTGGCCTGACAAGTTGAACAGGATTGTTTTGCGTGTTCCTTCCTCCTTGGCTTTTAGCGCTTCCTTGATCGCGGCGGCGATGGCGTGTGAGCTTTCGGGCGCCGGGATGAGTCCTTCGGTCTGCGCGAATATTGTAGCGGCCTTGAAAGTGTCGAGCTGAGGGATGTCGACCGCTTCGATGAGGTTGTCGACTTTTAATTGACTTACCACCGATCCGGCTCCATGGTAACGCAGGCCGCCGGCGTGGATGTTGGCCGGTGCGAAATTATGCCCCAATGTGAGCATTGGGATCAACGGCGTGTAGCCTGCCTCGTCACCGAAATCGTATTGAAATACTCCTCGTGTGAGCTTCGGGCATGATTCGGGTTCAGCCGCAATGAATCGGGTGTTGCGCTCTCCGCTGAAATTGTGGCGCAAGAATGGGAATGATATTCCGGAGAAGTTGCTACCACCCCCGAAGCATCCGATTACAATGTCGGGATATTCTCCTGCCATCTCCATCTGCTTTTCGGCTTCGAGGCCGATGACGGTCTGATGCAGCGACACGTGGTTAAGCACTGATCCGAGCGCGTATTTGCAATTTGGAGTTGAGATCGCCAGTTCTACCGCTTCTGAAATGGCTGTTCCGAGCGATCCTTGGTAGTTGGGGCGCTCGGTGATTATTTTCCTTCCCGCCTTTGTCGACATACTCGGCGATGCAATAACTTCTGCGCCATACGTTTGCATGATTGAACGACGATAAGGCTTTTGGTTATACGATATTTTCACCATGTAGACGGCTAATTCAAGCCCGAAATGTTTTGCGGCGAGCGATAGCGCAGCTCCCCACTGTCCGGCTCCAGTCTCGGTGGTAATGTTTGTCACACCCTCTTTTTTGCAGTAATATGCTTGTGGAATAGCGGAGTTTAGTTTGTGGGATCCGACCGGGCTTACGCTCTCGTTTTTGAAATATATGTGGGCCGGAGTGTCGAGGAATTTTTCGAGTCCGCGGGCTCTAACCAACGGAGTGGGTCGCCAGATGCGGTACATTTCGCGCACTTCGTCGGGTATCTCAATCCATCGGTCGGTGTCGTTAAGCTCTTGTCGGGAAGCCTCTTGAGAAAATATCGGATATAAATCCTCGGGGGTTAGTGGTTTCTTTGTGGCAGGGTTAAGTATCGGCCTTGGCTTTACCGGCATATCGGCTAGGAGATTGTACCACGCCGTCGGAATGTCTTTTTCCTGAAGTATGAATTTCTTGGATTCCATTGTTAAAATGTTGTTTATTCGCTTGTTTTGGTTACAAATATAGTCAAAAAGCGATAAATGCGGCGATAAATGTCCATTAAAGATTGCCGGATAGTGAAATTTTTGTGTGGGTGGGACAAAAAGCGGGTAAATTCCGAAAAAGACGATTGTAACTTTGCAACGTAATAAGAACTCGTCTAAATAACCATAATCTTAAAAAACTATGAAGAACAAACAACTGATTGTCGCTGTGGCGGTAGCTATGGAAGCCGTTACGCCTGTGAAAGCCAAAGAGATAGTAAGCCACTTCACGATAAAAGAGCTTACGAGAAGCGAAACTGCCGCTCGGCTCGGTCTTGACAATACACCGCCTCGTGAAGCGGTAGAAAATATGCAACGCCTTATCCGAGAGGTGCTTGACCCGGCACGAGAAATACTTGGTATGCCTATAATCGTCAACAGCGGTTATCGATGTAAGGAACTTAATAGCGCTGTGGGCGGTGTGGCCCGCTCCTATCATCTTTTCGGACGTGCGGCCGATTTGACTACTGGCACGCAGCAAGGGAACCGGATGTTGATTAAAATCTTACAGAGCCTTCCTCATGTGGAACTGATATGGGAGCGCGGCGGCGCATGGATCCATGTCGCATATTAACGGTATTAACGATGTTGTGTTTGGGAATGTGGCGGAGTTTTTGTAACTTAGCGAAAAATTTGACTAATTAAGCAAAAGCATTGACTCATTGCGATGAATAATAGAAAACTCAAAATAGGCATAACGCATGGCGACATAAACGGCATAGGGTATGAGGTGATACTTAAGGCCGTGGAAGATACCCGTATAACCGAGCTGTGTACGCCGATAATCTATGGCTCAGCTAAAATAGCGTCCTACTATCTCAAGGGCGCGGATCAGCCGGCCGTGACGATGGCTCAGATAGGGTCGCCATCCCATGCAAAAGATAATGAGATAAATATCATAAACGTGGTGCCGGAGGACACTAAAATCGAGCCTGGAGTGCTGTCGAAAAGCGCCGGAGAGGCCGCCTTTATCGCCTTGGAGCGCGCGGTGGCCGATTTGCGAAACGGAGAGATTGACGCGCTTGTGACAGCTCCAATCAATAAGGACGCTATTCATAGCGAGACGTTTCATTTTCCGGGCCACACAGAGTATCTCGAAGCGTCGCTCGGTGAAGGCGAGAAAGCCCTGATGATTCTTTGCAGCGAGGCCATGCGAGTAGCTTTGGTTACCACCCACCTGCCTATCGCAAAAGTTCCTTCAGCCATCACCATCGATGGAATCGTAGAAAAGCTAACCACATTCAGTTCGTCTTTGCGCAAGGATTTCGGAGTAAACGCTCCTCGTGTCGCAGTGTTGTCGCTTAACCCTCATGCCGGAGAGAACGGCTTGCTCGGGACGGAAGAGAAAGATGTTATCATTCCTGCGATCGAGAAAGCTCGCGAGAAAAATATTTTGGCTTTTGGCCCGTATGCAGCCGACGGATTTTTCGGAACAGAGGGCTACAAGGTGTTTGACGGCGTTCTCGCCATGTATCATGACCAGGGTCTCGCTCCGTTTAAAGCTAAGTCGATGGATGACGGCGTGAACTTTACGGCAGGGCTCCCGTTTGTAAGGACTTCCCCCGACCATGGCACAGGATTTGACATAGCGGGAAAATGGGAGGCGTCGGCCGAATCAATGCGTCAAGCGATTTATGCGGCCATCGACATTTACCGTAATCGGCAAAATGACGCATACGCATTCCGCAATCCCCTTCGGAAACAGTATTTTGAGAAAGGAAAGGATAATGTGGTGCTCGATCTTACCAAGGATGAGAGCGCCAACAACCTCTAAGAATAAAAAAGACCAATGCATTACGCCATTATTGCAGCCGGAGAAGGCTCGCGTCTTGCACAAGAGGGCGTTGCAAGACCCAAACCGCTGGTTCTCCTTAACGGAGTTCCGATGATTAAACGCTTGATTGACATAATGATGTCGTGTTCTCCCGAATCGTTGTCCATTATTGTCAATGAGCAGATGACCGAGGTTAGAGAATATCTTGAAAATCTTGAACTTGACGTGCCGTTTCATCTCGTTGTCAAGTCTACCCCAAGCTCGATGCATTCGTTTTGGGAAGTTAGCCGCAGTTTTCCGGCTCTCGGAAAATTTGTTCTTACGACAGTCGACACGATATTCCGCAGCGAAGATTTCAGCCGGTATGTAAAAGAGTTTGCTGCGAGCGATGACGCAGACGGTTATATGGCAGTGACATCCTTTATCGATGATGAGAAGCCTCTCTATATAGATGTTGACGATGATATGCGCATCACGGCGTTTCTTGACGCACCTCGGGCGGGAGTGAAATATATATCAGGCGGCATTTATGGTCTTACCCCACCGGCTCTCAATATTCTTGACGATTGCATGAAGAAAGGAGTGAGCCGAATGCGCAACTATCAGCGCGCACTTGTCGAGGGGGGCTTGAATTTGAAAGCTTATCCTTTCAGTAAGATTGTGGATGTGGATCATGCCGGCGATATAGCAACGGCTGAACAGTTTATAGCAGGCGAAAATTAGCAAAATATAACAGAAAACGATGGCAGAAATAACAATAGCCGGTATAATGAGGGCCGGCGCGTATTCTCCGAATCATATCGGTAACGATGCGGCGATATTCAATGCGACTGCCGACCAGCTTCGCAAGCGCGGAATTGTCGTCAATATATATAGCGAGGAGCAATTCATCGCCGGACAAGTGAAGGAGCGAATTATCGTCAATATGTGCCGAGAGATGAAATCAATGCATCTATTGCAAAAATTGGAGGATGAAGGTGTGTTGGTTATCAACTCGGGTTATGGCATCGAAAACTGCACACGAGAGCGCATGACGCGTATTCTTGTAGGAAGTAATATCCCTTATCCCGAGAGCCTTATTGTCGATACAGACGAGGCGGTTACCGAAAAACTTAAAAAAGGGGGCTACACCCAGTGCTGGATAAAGCGCGGCGATTTCCACGCCATGCACAAAGAGGATGTTAGCTACGTGCGTCATCCTGAGGAGGCTCAGGAGGTGCTTCAGGAGTATTTTCTTCGCGGCATCAAGCGCGCGGTTATCAATCGTCATCTTGTCGGCGACCTTATCAAATTCTATGGCGTTCAAGGCACTCCGTTTTTTTATTGGTTCTATCCGTTTGAGGCCGGGCACTCCAAGTATGGGCATGAGGCAATTAACGGAAAGTCGCAGGGCATTGAATTTGACAAGTCGCACATGAGGTCTATCTGTCAGGCTGCAAGCGAGGTCCTCGACGTGAAAGTGTATGGAGGGGACTGCATTGTCAATGCCGACGGCTCGATACGTATAATCGACTTCAATGACTGGCCAAGTTTCGCGCCATGCCGTCAGGAGGCGGCTCCTCACATTGCTAAATGTATAATCAACACCATTAAAGAGCATAAGAAATGACATCGGCAAGTGAAAATGTGTCTTTGCAGAGCACGTTGAAATCGATGGATACCGAAGAGCACATCGACTTATGGTTTTATAGGAAAATCGGTTATATGTGGGCTTGTCTTGCCAAGCGTCTCGGTGTTACGCCCAATGCAATCACAATCGCATCGATTTTTCTCGGTGTGGCGGCCGGAGTGTTGTTCTACTATCCGGTGTTGTGGATAAATGTTGTCGGTATGGCTCTTCTTGTGTGGGCCAATTCATTTGATTCCGCCGACGGGCAGCTTGCCCGCATGACGCAGCAGTATTCTCGTCTTGGGCGTATTCTTGACGGTCTTGCCGGCGACTTGTGGTTTGTGACGATATATTTTGCCATCTGTTTCCGCGAGAATGTCACTTCCGAGTTTTTCTCCGCTCATGTATGGGTTATTTGGGTTCTTGCCGTGCTCGCCGGAGGGTGTCATGCCAAGCAAGCGGCTATGGCCGATTACTATCGCCAGTTTCATCTGTATTTTCTTAAAGGAGAAGGTGGCAGCGAGCTTGAATCGGCAGAGGCGCTAAAATCCAAGCAAGCGTCGATGCCATGGAAAGGGAATGTATGGAGCAAGATAACGCTATATTTCTATACCAACTATACGGAAAATCAGGAGGACTGGACTCCGAGGATGCAGGCGTTGCGAAAAGAGCTAAAGCGTCGTTTCCCTGACGGCAATATTCCGGCCGATTTCCGAGATGCTTTCCGCAAAAAGAGCTTGCCGTTGATGAAATACACCAATATACTGTCGTTTAACTGGCGCACGATAGCGCTTTTCATCTCGCTGTTTGTGGCTATGCCGTGGTTGTATTTCGTGTTTGAGCTTACGGTTCTTAATGCGCTCCTTATATATATGGTGGCGCGTCATGGACATATTTGCCGTGATTTTACAAAGCAATTGCAAGATGGACTCTATAAAAAAAATAAAGGGAATAATATTTGATTACGGCGGAACTATTGACAGCCGAGGCGCTCATTGGAGCGAAGTTATATGGGACGGCTACCGCGCCGCGGGAGTAAACGTCGACAAGCCTACCTTCCGCGACGCATACGTGTATGCCGAAAGAGAGCTTGCCCGCAATCCGCACATTCTTCCCGGCGATAATTTTTATGACTTGCTGTGTAAGAAAATGGTGATCGAGCTGGATTATCTTGTTGATCGAGGAGTAATCGCAAAGGCCGATGTTGAAAAGTTCGCTCCATCCATCGCCCGATATTGCTATGACAAGGCTCGTGAATGTGTATATGAAGCGCGTCAGACGCTTGACGCGCTTGGAGCGCGTTACCCGATGGTTCTTGTCAGCAATTTCTATGGCAATATAGAATCGGTGTTGTCGGATTTCGGCCTTCGCGGATATTTTAAAAATATCATAGAGAGCGCCGTGGTTGGAGTGCGTAAGCCTGACCCCAAAATATTCGCCCTCGGTGTGGATGCTCTCGGACTTTCGCCCGACGAGGTGCTTGTAGTGGGGGATTCTTATAAGAAAGACATCGTTCCCGCGGAGAGCATAGGGTGTAAAGTGGCGTGGCTTAAAGGGAAGGGATGGACAGATGAGGAGGATGCCGTGCAGCATCCCTCGATAATCAAAAATCTGTCCGAATTGGCTGAGGCAGCGTTATGATACGTTAACAAATAAAAGCTGTTTAAGTGGATTAATTGCATAAAATTAACTAAGCGGTAGTATTTTTAACTAAATTTGACGTTATGTAAGGAAAGTTTGTTGAAAAAAAAATTTCACATTAAAAAAATAACTACTACTTTTACACGCTTTTATCCCTGAATGTGAAGAGATAATCGGCAAAACAGAAATAGAAACTAAAGTAAAAAGGGAAATAAAAACTAATTAACCATCACAATCATGAATCAAAGTGAAGTTAAGAAAGCCGAGGGAAAGCTCGGTATTCTCGTTGTAGGACTTGGCGCAGTAAGTACTACATTTATGACCGGTGTGCTTATGGCTCGTAAGGGGCTTGCAAAACCCATCGGTTCATCAACACAGTATGACGTCATCCGTGTAGGCGAAGGCGCAGACAAAAAGTATCTCCACTATAACCAAATCATTCCTCTCGCATCACTTGATCAAATCGAATTCGGCTCTTGGGACGTTTATCCCCAGAATGCATTTGAGTCAGCGATGAACTGCGAGGTTCTTAAGGAAAAGGATATTCTTCCCGTAAAGGATGAGCTTGAGGCCATCAAGCCAATGAAAGCCGCATTTGACCACAACTACGCAAAGCGTCTTGAGGGTGACAATGTAAAGGATTGCAAGACCCGTTGGGAAATGGTGGAGGCTCTCCGCAAAGATATCCGGGAATTTAAGGCAGCTCACAAATGCGACCGCATCGTTGTGCTTTGGGCCGCTTCAACTGAAGTTTATGTTCCGGTAGATGAAAAGGTTCACTATACACTTGCTGACCTTGAGGCAGCGATGAAGGCTGACGACCGTGAGCATATCGCGCCGTCAATGTGCTACGCTTACGCAGCGTTGTCGGAAGGCGCCCCTTTCATCATGGGCGCTCCCAACACAACCGTTGACTTCCCCGCAATGTGGGAACTTGCAGAGAAGACCAAGATGCCTATCGCAGGAAAAGACTTCAAGACCGGTCAAACTCTTGTTAAGTCAGGTTTCGCTCCAATCATCGGAGTGCGTCACCTCGGTCTTGCAGGATGGTTCTCAACCAACATCCTCGGCAACCGTGACGGTCTCGTTCTTGATGAACCTGCTAACTTCCGCACAAAAGAGGTGAGCAAGCTTTCAACGCTTGAGTCAATCCTGGTTTCTGAAAAGCAACCCGATCTTTATACTGACTATTACCACAAAGTACGTATCAATTACTATCCTCCCCGCAATGACAACAAAGAGGGTTGGGATAATATCGATATCTTCGGCTGGATGGGCTATCCGATGCAGATAAAAATTAACTTCCTCTGCCGCGATTCTATTCTTGCCGCACCTCTTTGCCTTGATCTCTGCTTGCTTATCGATATGGCTGCACGTTGCGGCTGGTATGGCACTCAGCGTTTCTTGAGCTTCTTCCTCAAGAGCCCGATGCATGATTATACCAAGGGTGAAGTTCCTGTTAACAACCTGTTTGAGCAATATGTGATGTTGAAGAACGCTATTCGCGAAATGGGTGGTTATAAGGCTGACGAGCTGATCGACTAATCAATTACCTTGAATAATTCAGCGGATGCTTCCGGGATGGAGGCATCCGTTTTTTTTATAGTTATGTTGATAACAGGATTTTGGTTATCTTTGCTATTGTTATAATCTCCATGAAATAACTTGAATAATGAAAAAATCGCTCTTATTGACAATTATTTTATTAGTGTCCGGAATGGTTTCGGCGCGTGAACGCATCAACATAAACCGTGGTTGGCGTTACTGTGAAAATGATCCGGCCGGCGCCGATTCCTCCTTGCATTATTCAAGGCTTAAACCATATCTATTGCCCACGGCCAATGATTTCATTCTTTTTGGCGAAAAGCGTAAACGTCCGGCAGGCAATCCCGGAGCCGAGGTCGCATACGTTAAACCGGAATTTGATGACAGTGGTTGGCGCAAGCTTAATCTGCCTCATGATTGGGCGATCGAAGGTCCCTTTGACATCAATTATGACGGCGCCACTGGAAAGTTGCCTTATTGGGGTACAAGATGGTATCGCAAATCAATCGATCTTCCGGAAGCGGATAGTTGCAAGCAGATATATCTTGATATCGATGGCGCCATGTCTTATTCCTCGGTGTGGTGCAATGGAAAATATGTTGGAGGATGGCCTTACGGCTATGCTTCCTATCGACTTGACCTAACTCCATATATAATTGCGGGAGAGAAAAACACGATTGCGATACGCCTCGAAAGTCCTGATGAAGCTTCAAGATGGTATCCTGGAGCGGGATTGTATCGAAATGTGTGGCTCACAAAGACCTCTCCGGTTCATGTGTCACAATGGGAAACATTTGTAAGAAATGTGACGGTCTCCCCTGATGAAGCTGTCATGGAAATGGGTGTTCGTCTGGAAAATCATTCTAAGAAGGATCGCAAAGTAAATGTGTCGACTGATATTTACCGTATGGGTTTGGACGGAAGTCCTGAAGGCGAGCCGGTGGCTCGATTTGAGAACCGTAATGTTACAGTGCGCCGTACCGGCAAGATAACTGCCGCCAATAGATTTAAGGTGGAAAATCCTCAATTGTGGGATACGGAAAATCCTAATATGTACATAGCTGTCACTGAAGTAATCGGCGACGGCGAGCAACTGGATCGCTATGAAACTCCGTTTGGTATCCGTACCGCCGAATTCACCCTTGACAATGGATTTGAACTTAACGGGCGGCGTGTGCAATTAAAAGGGGTCTGTATGCATCATGATCTTGGTGCGCTTGGAGCCGCTTTCAATGTCACGGCTGCTGAGCGGCAGTTGAAAATAATGAAGGAAATGGGCGTCAATGCCATCCGCACGTCACACAATCCTCCGGCTCCGGAGCTTGTCGCGCTATGCGACCGTATGGGGCTATTGATGCAATTGGAGCTTGCCGACACTTGGCATAATGGTAAGCGCAAGAATGACTATAGCCGTTTATTTGATGATTGGAGCGAGGCCGATATGCGGTCGTTGGTGCGTCATTACCGCAATCATCCTTCGGTCATCATGTGGAGCATTGGCAATGAGTGTCCCGACCAGTCATCAGAACTCGGGTTTTCGATAGCCCATAAACTCACCGCCTACAGTCATGACGAAGATCCCACACGCCCAACCTCCTACGGAAGCAATAAAACTGATGCTCAATTCAGGGAGTTGGTGAATCAAGTGGATGTGTTCGGTCAAAACTACAATTTGAAGGCCTACAGCAATTTTTTTAAGCAGAATCCCACGCGCCGTTATCATGGCAGTGAAACAGCTTCGGCTACCAGTTCACGGGGAGAATACTTTTTCCCGGTTACTTCGGAGCCTGAGGACAACAGGGCCGACTTCCAGTTGTCATCCTACGATATGGCTACTGTGTCATGGGGCTATGAGCCTGATGTGCAATTCGAGATGTTGGAAAAATATCCTAAGATAAGCGGTGAATTCGTATGGACTGGTTTTGACTATATCGGAGAGCCTACGCCTTACAACGATGACATGACTAATGTCCTGAATTTCAGTGATCCTGCTGAAAGAGAAAAGGCTCGCAAAGAATTGGAGGAATTAGGTCGTATCAAATCGCCGTCACGCAGTTCTTATTTTGGAATTGTGGATTTGTGCGGATTTCCTAAAGATCGGTATTATTATTACAAAAGCTATTGGCTTCCCGATATCCCGACAGCGCATATTCTGCCGCACTGGAACTGGGAAAATAGAATTGGCGAAGTTACGCCGGTATATGTTTATACTTCCGGAGATGAGGTCGAGCTGTTCTTAAACGGAAAATCATTAGGCCGCAAAAAGAAAGAGAACGATTACGATCGCTTGAAGTGGATGGATGTTATCTATGCTCCCGGCGAGTTGAAAGCGGTGGGCTATAAAAATGGCGTTGTGTGGGCCGAAGATGTTGTGGAGACAACAGGAAAGCCGGCGCGGTTGCTTGTGACCCCGGAGAGCGATTCTCTCCGTTCCGATGGCGATGACCTTATTTTTGTTAGGGTCGCTATAGCCGACGCCAAAGGCCGAATTGTGCCGACTGCGAACAACCGGTTGAAATTTTCGGTTAGCGGAGCTGCTGAGATTGTGGCTACCGACAATGGCAATGCTACCGATCTCACGGTGTTTAGCTCACATGAACGTGATGCTTATAATGGTCTCGCTCTCGTGATTCTAAAAGGAGTGGACGGCAAATCGGGCGATGCTGTTCTTACTGTTGAATCTAAGGGGCTGCCGAAGAATAAGGTGAAAATACCGGTGAAGCCGTAATCCTCTTCGAGCCTAAATTATAAAAAGATACGAGAAGAGCATAGACACGAGGAAGTGTCAAATATACCTTGATTAAGATATATTTGACACAGATCCTTCCTTGTGGTTGTTTGTGCCCCTTTATAGTTGTGACACCTCTTGTTAATATGCTTGCCAGGGCGTGATGCCGATTTTGTCAACAGGCTTGTTGATGAACGCTTTCACGTATGCTCCGGCGAGACGCGCGTTGGTTATCAGAGGGATGTTGTGGTCGATGGCCCAGCGTCGTATGCGATATCCGTTGGTAAGCTCACGCTTTGTATGGTTCTTAGGGATATTTATCACAAGATCTACCGCATGGCTTGAAATGAGGTCAAGTATATTCTCCCCTTCTTCATCAGGCCAGCATACCGCATGGGCTTCAACGCCGTTTGAATTAAGGAACTTTGCAGTGCCTTCGGTGGCATATATTTTGTATCCGTTATCAGCCAGTAGGCGGCAAGCGTCGAGCATATCGACTTTTCCCCTTACATCGCCCGAGCTTACAAGTACAGCCCCTTGCGGCACATGGTGTCCCACGGAAATCATGGCGTTGAGCAATGCTTCATCAAAGTCCTTGCCGAGACATCCGACTTCGCCGGTCGATGACATATCCACGCCGAGCACCGGGTCGGCTTTGTGGAGGCGTGCGAATGAGAATTGCGATGCCTTCACGCCGATGTAATCAATGTCAAATGTCGAGGTATCGACTTTCTCCACCTTCTCTCCCAACATTATGCGGGTTGCTGTTTCAATGAAGTTCTTTTTGAGCACTTTGCTGACGAATGGGAATGAGCGTGACGCGCGGAGATTGCACTCAATCACTTTCACCTCGTTGTCCTTGGCGAGGTATTGGATATTGAATGGGCCTGAGATGTTGAGTTCTTTAGCTATCTGGGCGCTGATGCGTTTTATGCGGCGTGCGGTAGCCATATAAATTTTCTGAGCCGGAAACACAAGGGTTGCATCGCCTGAATGTACGCCGGCAAATTCTACGTGCTCTGAAATCGCATACTCCACGATCTCGCTGTTGCGCGCTACGGCGTCAAATTCGATCTCCTTGGCGTTTTGCAGGAATTCCGACACCACGACGGGATATTCTTTCGACACTTTAGCGGCTTGTGCAAGGAAGCGGTGCATCTGTTCGTAATCGTAGCACACGTTCATTGCGGCTCCCGAAAGCACGTAGCTCGGACGTATCAGCACGGGGAACCCGACCTCTTTTATGAAGCTGTCGATCTCCTCGGTGGTGGTAAGCTCTTTCCATTGCGGTTGATCGATACCAAGCTGATCGAGCATGGCTGAGAATTTATGGCGGTTCTCAGCGCGGTCGATTGACACAGGCGATGTGCCGAGAATAGGCACATGACGGCGATAAAGCTTCATGGCGAGGTTATTAGGGATCTGTCCTCCTACGCTTACGATTACGCCGCGCGGGGTTTCAAGCTCGATGATGTCCATCACGCGCTCAAAGCTCAATTCATCAAAGTAGAGACGGTCACACATATCATAGTCGGTGGATACTGTCTCAGGGTTGTAGTTGATCATGATCGACTTGTAGCCGAGTTTGCGGCAAGTATTGGCCGCATTGACCGAGCACCAGTCAAATTCCACCGAACTGCCTATGCGGTAAGCTCCTGACCCCAACACTACGATGTTGTTGCCTGCGTTCATGTCATAGCGGATTGAATTTTCATCCGCGCCGTAGGTCACATACAAGTAATTGGTAAGCTCGGGATATTCCGACGCAACAGTATTTATGCGTCTTACGTGGGGCACGATGTCAAGCGATTTGCGGTGGGCGCGTACACGGAGTATTTCCGGCTCCATATTACCAGCGGGATCCTCCACGAAGCGGGCTATTTGGAAATCGGAGAATCCGAGACGTTTCGCTTCTTTAAGCACCTCTTTCGGAAGATCCTCGATCTTGTTGTACTTAGACAGCTCGTGCTTGTATTTCACGATATTTTCAAGGCGTTCTATGAACCACTTGTCGATCTTGGTTAACGCTTCGATGCGTTCCACTGAGTAGCCTTCTTCAAGCGCCTGCGCAATTGCGAATATGCGCAGATCGGTGGGATGCGACAATGCGTTGTCAAGGTCGTCAAACTTTATGTCGTTGTTGCCGACAAATCCGTGCATACCTTGTCCGATCATGCGCAGCCCCTTTTGGATTATCTCTTCAAAAGATTTTCCAATTGACATGATTTCGCCCACTGACTTCATCGAAGAACCTATCTCACGATCTACGCCGACAAATTTTGTGAGGTCCCAACGCGGAATCTTGACAATCATGTAGTCGACCGACGGGGCTACATACGCTGAATTTGGCGTTCCCATCTCCCCGATTTGGTCGAGGGTGTATCCAAGGGCGAGCTTTGCCGCCACAAATGCCAACGGATAGCCTGAGGCTTTTGATGCGAGGGCTGACGAACGGCTTAAGCGGGCATTGATCTCGATTATTCGATAGTCGTTGGTCTCAGCATTAAATGCGTATTGAATGTTACATTCGCCCACAATTCCAATGTGGCGCACCACCTTGATGGCTATCTCCTCAAGCATTTTTATCTGCTTCTTCGTGAGCGATACTATCGGAGCCACTACAATTGATTCTCCGGTGTGGATGCCCAGTGGATCGAAGTTTTCCATCGGCACTACGGTGAAGCAATGGTCGTTGGAGTCGCGGATTACCTCAAATTCAATCTCCTTCCAGCCTTTAAGGGATTCTTCGATAAGAATCTGCTTAGAGTAGGCGAGGGCGCTTTCGCAGTGAATCTTGAACTCTTCATCGTTAGCGCATATTCCCGAGCCAAGGCCTCCGAGCGCATACCCCGAACGAACCATTACCGGAAAGCCGATGCGATGAGCCACGGCGATAGCGTCATCAATCGATTCAACCGCTTGTGAAACAGGTGTCTTGATATCTATTTCATTGAGTTTTTTTACAAACAGGTCACGGTCTTCGGTTGTCATTATAGCTTCGACCGATGTGCCCAAAACCTTTACGCCATGCTTTTCAAGGGTGCCGTTGAGATAAAGTTCGGTGCCGCAGTTGAGCGCGGTCTGTCCTCCGAATGCGAGCAAAATCCCGTCGGGGCGTTCTTTTTTTATCACTTCTTCAACAAAATAAGGTGTGATGGGCAGGAAATACACCTGATCAGCTACACCCTCTGATGTTTGGATGGTTGCGATGTTTGGATTGATAAGCACTGTCGAAATACCCTCTTCACGCATAGCTTTCAATGCCTGCGAGCCGGAGTAGTCGAATTCGCCAGCCTGCCCGATCTTGAGGGCGCCGGATCCGAGAAGGAGAACCTTTTTCATAAATTTCGTATTCGGTGATAATTATTTGTATTGCAAAATTACGTCTTTTTCCCCGCCTTTACAAATTTTGTCCCCATGAAGATTTATAGGAAATATACCGTCGTCATTTTAAAACGATTTTCGAGGGCAGTGCGTTACTATATCAAGAATATTCGCTATATTCGCATTTAGAAACAATGCTTTATAGAACCTACCTTTAGAAAGAAGAACAAACCTGCCGTGAAGCGGCTATTAACCTGCGGGAATGACTCTCTGCGAGCAGAGAACCATCATGTGTAAAGAAGAATCCTCCAGATTCATATAGGAGTGTGTGCCTCTTCCGGGGGTACGCTGCGCTTAACCCCCGGCTACCGGACAGAAGAACCTTTCAGGTTCGACCTCATCCCCGGTTTGGAGCGTTAGCGCAATGCCGTGAAATGGTATTATAGAATTGAGATAACATTTACAAGCACCGTAGGCGCGTCGTTGTGGTAAACCCCGCACTCGTGCGGGGTTTACCACAATATCGCAGCTATTCCGCTCCAGTTATATTAAGGTCTACAACACTGCGAAACAATTGCGTCGCTCTTACAGAGCTAATTTTTGGCCCGTTTCCTTTTTTTTAGTCGATAATCAATATTGTCCTAAATAAAATACCACGGGTACATCTAATATTTTAGTATTCAATATGTTACAAATTGTTTATCTTAAAGAGAGTATTAATGAAAAACATCATTGAATTTCAAATATTTACAGAATATTTAGGACGCTATTGGTCGATAATGCAAAAATATTTTGTCACGTGAAAGATTTTGACTAACTTTGTCGCA
>CAZELD010000022.1:0-30391 GCA_964512855.1 uncultured Muribaculum sp. | reverse complement strand
TTGCAACAATTTTCTCCACTAAGTTATCAACAATTTTTATTACGACGTTATCCACAATTTTCATTTTGGACAACTTTTAGACCTATCCAATTTTACAACATACTACAGAACAGTATATTACAAAATTTTTCGGAAAACTTTTCCTAATTTCCTCCCTCCCCACTTAGCCCAATTGGCCTAATTTGTCCAATTAGTCCTATTAGTCTTATTGGTCTAATTGGTCTAATTAGTCTTATTGAAAGAATGAGATATTATTCATTAGCTTTTAGGAGCCAGAATGTTTGCATATCAAATGCGTCGCGCCAACGGGTGTCACCGATACCGAGTTTGTAAATTTCATGGTTCACAACCTTGTCGTCGGTATGGTTGTAGAACAGGCCGTCGAGGCTTTCACGCTGGTGCATCAATGGATCGGGCGAGTGGTGCGGAGGATTCGGAGAACGCATCAACTCTGTCGGGAGCAACGGTGTTGAACCGCAAAGAACTTTGAGCTCAGAGCCATCGGTTATACCGGGAGTCCATCCTGCTTCTTTAGTCATACCTCCGAATGAATTCTTGGAATCAGAGAATTTGCTACCTGTCGGAGTTCCATCATCCTTCTGCCCGTCGGGATCCCAAGTGCAGCCATAGTTTCCTGATATGCCTACGGTTATTCCGGAGTAAGGTTCGGTATTAACCTGGCGGACATCAACCAAGACGAGATTCATAGCACGGGTATCATCCGCATCCTTAGCCTGAATGAACAGGTTATTGTGAACATGGAATTCAGTATCTCCGGGGATATAACGAAGACTGAACATATACTGACTGCTACTGCGGGTGCAATAATTTAGGAATGCATTGTTCTCAACTGTAAATCCGCCACGGATAGCATTCTGAATAGAGCAGTTTTTAATCTGTATACTATTGAATGAAACCGGGCAACAATTTCGGTCACAGTTGCCAAAATAGTTACCTGTGCCATCGTTACCTGTGACAGGATTATGGCGTTTAGCCAACGGGCTGTTGAAATCAAGATTCTCGAAAATTATATCACTAACCATGATCGGCGCGCCGCTCTCTCCGGCGGAAGGCACTTTGCCCCACATCCAGTTATAGCAAAGCGGATCGCCCGATACCGGATCTTTGCTTATACCGCCCATATATATCATCGCGCGTTTACCTTGAACCACATCTTCCGAACGCGTGCGCAGAGTGAATCCCTTCTGAATTTCAGGAGATGTGCCAATATAATAATTTTTTTACCACCCTCAAGCTCGAATATTGTTCCCTCAGCAAATTCCGAAGAGCCGTTAAAGAATGTGATTACAGGATCAAGTCGAACCGCTTCGTAATCGTCTGCTTCACGAATCGTGTCAGAGGCTCTCATATCCAACAGGCCGTCAAAAAGTATTCCATCTTTAAGCGCGGACCACCCAAGGAATACGGGTTGTCCAACTTCACCGGTTGTGCGCGGAGCAAGCATATTGTAGCCCTGGTCAACACGGTAAGGCACATTGGTATTGAGAAGATCCACAACGTATGCCGAGTTTGGCTCGAGATCAGTGATGTCAACATAGCCATTCTTGATCCGGGGAAAGTGGATATGCTGCCCATTTTGAATCGATCCGCGCGTCGGGATTTGTTGTCGATGCGGTCACCGATAGAATCTGAGCCACAAAATTACCATCCTCATCACGCTCAAATTCCGGGAATTCATCGGCCTGTCCGGCTGCAACGCCGAGGTCAAAATTAACACGGAATGAGGTCTCTGTACGGTCAGAAATCGTAACCACATCGGGCACGTCGTAGCGCTCTAAGGTAGTCAAACGGAAATAGTCGGTGTTGTGACGTTCATCTCCGCGGCCATACCACTTAGAGTGATAGGGGCAGGAGTCATCAACAGTCCATGTCTTGGTCGCGGAATCATAGCTTGCTCCGCGAGGGTCAAGAGCACGGATTGAAAATGCGTAATTGTATAAATAGTTAAGATGCGTGAATGTAACATTAAGCACATCTCCGGCCACGATGGTGTCGCCTAATAGATTCGCCGGGTCTTGCCATCTTTCGGCAGAAGAACATGACGAGGTTCCCATTACAATTTGATAACCTACCGCGCCATTATATCCAAACATTGAGTAGCAAACCTGAGCTTTCAGTCTGTTGGTATTCAAATCCTGCCAATCTCCGAAAAGTGAATTTGCAGTCCAGGCCTTAGGATCATAATTAGCGGGACGTCCCTTTTCGTAGAGGGAATAAATGTGAAGCATAGAGATATCCTTGTTCGGGAACCACTCTACATCAAGATTTGAATACTTATCGATTTCTGTGTAGATGTCAAGATTGAGGTTGTCCCACATCGGCTATTGAGTGATGAACCTTTCAGGTTCGCCCACATATTGGCCGGAGTTTTTTGCTAATAGACCTCAGTGCGAAAAATCTTTGGCTCAATTAGGCCAATTAGACTAATTGGGCTAATCGGGCTAATGCCATATAATTATATAATAAGGTGTAAATAGTCTTAGATAACGTATTTTATACATTATCTTAAAATTGAATAATATTGTGTTATTTCAATGTAAATGTTAAATATGCAATTTTTTTTTGATCTATATACATTTTTTTACAAAAAAGCCTTATATTTGTCGATGATTCCATTGCCGTCCACAATTTTTAACCTTATTGCGCGGCTTTGGATCGATTAGTTAACCGTAAATTTAGTAATTTGGCCTTTTATATAATAGCGTGAAATTCAATTCGTTGACATTCGCAAAATGTATCGATGGAACAAATAATGATTGTATTTCGCAGTCATTTTGTGCTCTTGAATCCTTAATCCGCGCGATTAAGGATTGCGGAAGCGCGCGTTTGCGGCCGCATGAAGACAGGCAACAGTGTAAATATTAAAAATAATTATTAACTATTTCAAATGCAACCATGAAGAAAGATGCAAAAAGCATTCGAAGCAGGCTTATTCTCACGTTGGCGCTATTGTTTTTAGCTCCTTTGGGGATGCTTGCGCAGAACATCACCGTCAAGGGCGTTGTGCTTGATGACACCGACGAGCCGCTGATCGGCGCCACCGTCGTCCAAAAGAGCAACCCCAAGAACGGCACAGTAGCTGACATTGACGGCAACTTCACGATCTCTGTCCCAAAAGGAGCGAAGCTCCTCGTCAGCTATGTAGGCTACAAGTCCCAGGAGGTTGACGCCGCCCCGGGCGAAATGAGAATCGTGCTCAGCAACGACGCCTCCTCGCTCGACGAGGTTGTGGTGGTCGGCTACGGCGGCACCCGCGCCCGCCGCGACTTGACCGGTTCGGTCGGTTCGGTGTCGGGAGCCAAACTTGAAATTGTTCCTGTTACCTCGGCCGCTGTGGCCCTCCAGGGTAAAGTCGCCGGTGTTCAGGTGACCACTGTCGACGGCCAACCGGGCGCTGACGTCAACATCCGCATCCGCGGTACGGCCTCAGTGGCATCAGGCGACGGTTCCGACTCCAACCCGCTCTTTATCGTCGACGGCTTCCAGACCGATAACATCAACGACATCCCGCCGAGCGACATCCAGTCGATCGACATCCTCAAGGACGCGTCGTTGACCGCCATCTACGGAGCCAAGGGAGGTAACGGCGTTGTCGTTGTGACCACCAAGTCGGCTAAAGAGGGCAAAACTACCGTTTCGTTCAACGGATCATTGACTTGGAGCCACTTGTCGAAGAAGCTCGACCTTATGAACAGCTATGACTTCGCTGACTACCAGTATGACTGGTCGGTAGGTACTTCTACCCGAAGCTCGAACGCTAAATTCTTCCGAGCCAACTTCGGCCACCCGCAGGATATCGACCTTTACCGCAATGCCGTCACCCACGATTGGCAGGACGAGGTGATGGGCGACACCCCGATGAGCTACTCGGCCAACGTGTCGATCGGCGGCGGCACTGAGAACATCCGCTACAATGTGTCGATCACCCAGAGCGAGGACAACGGTATCATCATGAACACCGGCGTGCGCCGCACCAACATCAACACCAAGTTGAACGTCAAAATCAGCAAGAACTTGACATTCACCTTCAACCCCAAGATGTCTTATCGCCGCGATATGGGTGAAGGCGGTGAGCACATCGGCACCGGCGGTATCATTGACGTGCTCCGTTACCGTCCCACCAACGGTCTTCGCGAGTTCGCGCACTGGGAAGTGGGTACCGTTGACCCCGATGAAGAGGCAATGTTTGAATACACCAATCCTCGTTCCGACCTTAGCCGCAACCTTTACAAGCGTCACCGCTATGAGTTCACCAATCAGGCCGCGTTGGAATGGAAGCCTATCGCAGGCTTGACATTGCGCACTGAAGGTATCTATTATTTGAAGTTTGACCAAATCGACAAGTTCTATGGCCTCGGAACTTCATCGGCTGAAGCTAACAGCGGTCTTCCCGTGGCTTATATGACTAAAACTCAGACCGACAAATACACTTGGACCAATACAGTATCATACGACTGGACCCTCCGCGAGAAGAACAATTTCTACTTCTTGTTAGGTCAGGAAATCCAGCACTCACAGGCTTCAAGCAACGCCATGTCGGCCCGTTACTTCCCGCATGACGTTACCGCCGACAAGGCTATCGCCAATATGGGTCTCGGTACTCCTTGGAGTTCTACATCAAGCATTGGAACGCCCAACCGCATGGCTTCATTCTTCGGTCAGGTCAACT
The DNA here is from genome assembly GCA_964512855.1 of uncultured Muribaculum sp. Taxonomy (GTDB): domain Bacteria; phylum Bacteroidota; class Bacteroidia; order Bacteroidales; family Muribaculaceae; genus Muribaculum. The sequence goes on along the minus strand of CAZELD010000022.1, from coordinate 25,701 downwards.
ATAACTTCGACCACAAGTATCTGTTGTCATTCACCGCCCGCGCCGACGGTACTTCGTTCTACGCTCCCGGTTACAAATGGGGCTTCTTCCCCTCTGTGTCAGCCGGTTGGGTTATCTCCAATGAAGAGTTCATGAAGGACGCCACTCCGTTCATCTCCAATTTGAAGCTCCGCGCCGCTATCGGTAAAGCAGGTAAGAACTTGACCAAGGCCGATATGTGGAACTACGCTTACGGCCTCTCATCATCAGGCGGCCCCGGTTTCGGTGAAAGCCGCGAAAACGGTGAATTGTATTATGTGATGGATTCTTATCTTCCCAACCCGAAGATCAAATGGGAGACCACCCTTACCCGCAACGCCGCTATCGACCTATCAATGTTTGACAACCGCTTGACGATCACTCCCGAGTTCTATTGGAACACCACCAGCGACCTTCTACACAAATCGCAAGTGTTGACCAACACCGGTTACACCCAGCAGTGGCGTAACGTGGGGCAAATCACCAACAAGGGTTTCGAGTTGACTGTTGAAGGGGAAATCCTCCGCGGACGCGACTACAACTTTAGCGCTACCGTCACACTCGGTGCCAACAAGATGACAGTTGACAAGCTCAACGGTACCGACACCGAGCTTTGGGACAAGAGCAGCCGTGACGGGTCAAGCTACGACAGCTACTGCCTAAAGGTGGGCGAACAAATGGGTCTTATCTACGGATGGGTTTATGACGGACTTTACACCGCCGACGAGTTCAACTTCAATCCGTTGACCAACTTTACCGCAGAGCCTATTCCATTAGTACTTGACGAAAACGGCAAGCGCATCAGCGGTACCGTTATCAACAACGTACTTTCAAGTTCAAATTCAGGTGACGCAACCATGCCGGGTAAAATCAAGTTCAAAGACTTGAACAATGACGGTGTGATTGACGAAAACGACCGTACAGTCATCGGTAACACCACTCCGAAACTCCAGGGAGGTTTCAGCCTCAACGGACAGTGGAAAAACCTTGACTTCACCGCCAACTTCACATTCTTCCTCGACTTTGACGTTTACAACGCAACCGCTTACTACCTGTCATCATCAATCAACAACAGCGGCAACTTCTACAATGTTCTCAACAAGTTCAGCGAAGGCCGTTGGCGCTACACAAAACGCAATGATCCTGAATGTTACTACAAGGCATACTTCCTTGATGATCCTGTAACAACTTATCTTGATTTGAACTCGGATGTAAGCATCTGGAACCCTGCCGACCTCACCAATCAGGTGACATTCGACTACTTTGTCGAGGATGGTTCATTCCTTCGTTGTAACGACATCACCGTTGGTTACACTTTCCCGCAGAAGTGGACACAGAAGTGTGGAATGTCAAGAGTTCGCGTTTACGGTTCGCTCTCCAACCCATTCATCTTCACAAACTACTCCGGTTACGACCCCGAGGTTGACGTTATGAGTGGTACTACCCCGTCATGGGACTTCAACCGTTACCCGCGTTCTCGTGGTTATGTAGTAGGTCTCAATGTAACATTCTAACCTTAATCACATAAACAGCAATGAAAATACGTAATATATTACTTGCCGGACTTGTAGCCTCATCGTTTGCTTCGTGCGACGACTATCTTGAGGTTGAAACTCCGTCAGCGTTCGACTTCGATTACGCATACGGCACGATGGCTGATGCCGAAATGGCGTTGAACGGCCTGTATGCGAAGTTGATCTCAGTATCGACTAACATCACCGGAGGTACATTGATTCTCAACAGCGACCTTGATTTCAACTCTTACTCCGGTGAAACTTCCGGAACAAACAATGTTCGCCGCTTCGATTGCACGGCCGAATCTTCAACCGCGCGTTCATTCTGGCAGTCTTCTTACAATGCAATCGAGCATTGCAATATCTTCATCGACCAGATGTCGAAATCATCGTTCGTTGAAGAGGGTGACGAGGACGCTCTCCAGATGCTCGGCGAAGCCAAATGCCTCCGCGCCATCTTCTATTTTGAGATGGTATGGTACTACGGCGATATCCCCTACACACTCGAACCTTCATACATATCCAAAAAGGAGATATTCGACATCGTCGACCGTCATCAGATTCTTGATGAGCTTATCGCCGACCTTAAGGCTGCCGCTCCCACCATGCAGTTTGCGTCTGACATCACCAACGGTGTGGAGCACGCATCAAAGGAGTTCGCATGGGCCATGATCGCACGTATGGCAATGACCAACGGCGGTTACACCCTTATGCCTAACAAGACCAATCGTTCAAGCTACGGAACCATGGAGCGTCCGGAAAACTACGCTGATTACTATCAAATCGCCGCTGACTACTGCGATTCAATAATTAGCTCGGGAACGCACGCTCTGTCCAAGGACTTCGTTGATGTCTTCGTTGACGAGTGCAACTATGTAGTTAACAGCAGCGACGACCCCATCTTTGAGATTCCTTACACTAAGGAAACCAGCGGGAATATTGGTTATGTCCACGGCTATCGTTTCTACAGCCAAAACAGTTCCACCAACTACTCATGGGGTGAAACGTCAGGGGCTGTCGGCCTTCACCCGTTGGTTCGTTACTTGTTTGACGAAGAGGACATACGTCGCGATTACCTTATCGGTATGTGGAACTACACCTACGACGGTATTCCCACCATCGAGCCTAACGCCTACAAGGTTTACAACAATAAATGGTCAAAGCTGTGGTCTAACACAGGTCTTGGAAGCACTTCAACCGGAAGCACCGGTATCAACTTCCCGTATATGCGTTACACCGACGTTCTTCTCACCTACGCGGAAGCGATCAACGAGCTTGAAGGCGGTGTGAACGGACCTAACGGACAAAAAGCTATAGACGCGTTCAAGCAAGTGCGCAGCCGCGCATTCCGCACCTCAGACAATCAGGCCGACAAGGTTGACACTTACATCGCCACGGCATCAGCAAGTCAGGAGTCATTCCTAAAAGCGGTGCTTGACGAGCGTATGTTTGAATTCGGCGGCGAAAATCTCCGTTGGAAAGACCTCGTGCGCAACAATCTTTACGCTGAGAAGCTTGTTTACGCATTCCTCCGTATGTTTGGTGTGGCTGAGAACAACGCATATCCATCAGCATACACTGAAAGCGTATCGCAATATGACGGAAAGCATGACGAATTCTGGGATGAAATTCCTGTCACTATCGGTTATAAGATTGTCGAAAATCCGTCAAACACGGCTAATGACCCGCGCCAGAAAACATTCCCCAACACTCAGCTTGACGTGCTTGAGTTCTACAACCTTTACACGAACACAGTTGTGCCTTCAGGCTCTGAATGGCAGAAAGGCAGCTACTACGAGAACTGGTGCAAGGACGGTTCATTCAACGGAAGCATCCTGTACTCATTCTATGGATTTGTGCGCGGTGTTGACGAAACAAGCTCTGATGTAGTTGTGGTGAAGGATGGAACCACCTCCTTACTTCCCGAAATCCGCAACGCAAGCACTCTTCCGGTGGTGCGTTACCTCATGCCTTATCCGCAGGCTGCAATTCAGGATGCGGGCGGCGCTTACGTCAACTATTATGGTTATTAATACTTTAATCTAACCTTAACAGAACAATGAAAAAATTCATATATCCATTAATAGCTCTATCGGCAATTTCTCTTTACTCTTGTAAAGATGATGATCCCGTTGTTGATGATGAGTATGGCGACGTAGACCGCCAACACATGACTCTTTTCCGTGTAGACAACAACACGGGTTGGGGTGATGAAGCCTACGCTTGTCGAGTTCAAGACCTTAACGATATATATCTTGCATGGTTTGCCGTTGACGGTTGTGCAGGATATGAGATCAAGATGTCCAATCAGGGTCTTGTCTCCTCCGGAGAGGCTAAAGACTGGGAGGATCCCGTCAAGATTCTTTGGGACACTATCGTGGGTCCTGATGTGCTGAATATTTTGATCAAGGATCTTGAATATTCAAACCCCTACCGTTTCGCAATTCGCACTCTTGACCCGCGCGGATACAACGCCCAGACCGGGGAATTTGATTCAAGTTGCGAATATCACTCCAAGTGGTACGGCTACGGAAACGGTCGCCAGTGGGCCGATTATCTCGGACTCTCGACTGAATCTCGTTATGATGTGCCCGACGTGGTAAATATCACTAACCGTACCAAAGATTCGTTCCGCGTCACTTTCGACCTTAGTTTCGCAACTGCAGGAGGAGGCGACGAATCGTTGCTCGAAAACTTTGAAGTAGATGATAATGGCAATTTCGTGGCTCAGATCTTGACAGTTGAGGCTTCGCTTACCAACCCCAATGCGTTTGTGCCGGAGGAATTCCGCTACTATGAACTTCAGGAGAGTGACTATGTGAACGGTTATGTCGATGTTACCGGTCTTGACCAGAACTCAACCTACGTAGTTAACCTTCAGAACACAAATATCCCGATTAAGGTGGATGCCGTTTACAACACAATGGCGCCGCGTACTTCCGGTACAGTAGGAGAGCCGAAAATCCTTTATTGGGATGAAGTCCGTGCCGGCGCTTCTGACACTATCGAAGCCGCCCGCCTCCAGGAATACAATTGCGCTCGTATAGATACTATTTTTTCAAACTACATGGTTGACAATACCTATGCTGAGGGTCAGATTTTCGAACTTGAGGGTGGCAAGAACTATTACTTCTATGGCGGTGTGAATGTGTCGAAAGGTTTCGTTCTTCGCACTAATCCAGACGATGTCGCAGCCGGCAAGCGCGCTAAAGTGTTCTTGAGCGGTATTGACATGAATGAAGGATCTCCCCGCACATTCAACTTCATGTTCGGCCGTCCGAAAGAAGCCGGCGAAGGTGATGCTCCTATCCTCGTTGGCGACATGGTATTCGAGGATATCGACTTTGAAGTGCCTTTGGCTCGTAATTATGGTGATCAGGCTGCAGGACGCGGAAGCGCATCAGGTAACTACTTTGCTAATATGCACTCAACCGGTATGGCTGTGACATTCAGCTCGCTCCAGATTCGTAACTGCTCGTTCCAAGGTCTTATCCGCGGTTTCTTCCGTGTGCAGGGTGAGAAGCGTAAGGTGTTCGACAACATTATCATCGACAACAACATCTTCTGGAACTGTATGTACTACAACAATGACGGCCGCGGTTATGCTTGGGTTGCTGATGACGGCAAACCTGCTACCGGTAAGTCAAATGTGTTCACTCACATGGTGTGGACCAACAATACATTTGTTGACTGTCCGAATGTGGCTTTGTTCTCTAACAACAATGTGAACCTTGACTGGCCTGCAAGCGTGAAGTATGACATCACGTTCAGCAACAACACTGTGCTCAACTTCAGTACTCGTAAAACAGGTCTTCCCATCTTCTCTTTGCGTTATGTGCCTACCGGCTCTAAGATAACCATGAAGCAGAATCTGTTCATTCAAGCTAAGGATCTTGATGATGAGCGTACAATGTATTTTGCCGGAGCTGACATCCGCCAAATCAACGGCGGTGATGATATCGTGTTTGATGTATGCGACAACTATGGTTCAAATTGGGATCCTGCTGCACAGGGCGATGACGCAGTGTTCACTTCTGCCGCATTCTCAGGATCGTCAAATACAATGGGTAAATTCTCGGCCTATCCGAATGCATATCCCAATGGTTTGAGCGAACTTGTAGTTCACGCTTCAGGTCTTCTCCCGACAGAGTTGATGAGCTCTCCGAATCCACCGAACCATTCACCTGATCCTGATATGCACGAACGCGCTAACCTCAATGGATTGTTCTACAACAATACTCCGGATGTAATCAACAGCGAAGTATATCAGAAGAATATCGGCGACCAGCGTTGGAAACGCGGCACACTTTGGTAATCAGAACCTTTACAAATATAAATAGACTTAGGGCTGCTCAACGCGGCCCTAAGTTTTTTAGACCAATAATTATGAATAAGATTTTAATGTGGGGCGCGGCAGCGGCAATAGCGCTCTCATCCTGCACTGGCAGAAGTGAATATATGGTGGAATATGCCCCGGTGGACAGTATTCCTTATAATGTGGAAACTAATGCCGCCGCAACGACGTTTTTGACAGGCTCTTATCCGGGAGTGTATATTTTCAGGAGTGTGTATTCGCAGTATGACGCTACGGTGTATTATGGATTGGTTGCGATACCGGATTCGGCTAAAATCAAGAAGGTGCTGCGGCTTAGATTTGATTCGATGGCCGACAAGATGGGTATTTATGAGGGAGACATTCGCACATTGCGCCCTGACACCAATCTGATAGGATGGGTGATTGTAACGCCGGAGTGCGTGGCTCCTGTGCAGATGATGGTTACCGACAGCGCCACTATGGCGCTCCATGCGACAATGAAATTCAATTCCATGCAGACTGACAGCACGGGATTTATTATGCCGGCGATTGATGCCATAGCCGCCGATATGGCCCACCTCGTCAACAACCTCAAGCTCCAATAAGCCCCAATAAGCCCAATTGGGCTTATTGGAATGTGCCAAGCATCGAGCATTGTGAATTATGCATTGAATCTGAAAGATTCATCTTTATCTCAAGACGATTCTCTGGCAGATGTCAGTTATCCGGCATAACTTACCCCCAATACTATTGCCGGGTCAATATTAAGACGCTCTACTATCACACGAGCTTGTGAGAGCGTAGGCTCTTTCTTGCCCGAAAGATACTCGCTAATGCGAGAAGGGTTAATGCCGAGCAACTTTGAGAGGGCGACCTGCGTAAGCCCCATTTCGTACATACGGAGTTTGAGCATATCCACCAACGAGGGTTCGCCAATAGGATAATGTTCCTCATCGTAATCCGCCACTAAGTTGCCTAACAATGTCAACTCGACCATTTCAGGATCATCTTCCGGAGTATCTTCCGGCAGAGAAAGCATTAGTTCTTCCACTCTTTTGAGAGCCACCTGATACTGTCTCTCATTCTCAATCTTTGTCATATTTCTTATGATGTTAAATTGTGGAACAATCCTTTATTTTGTCATACTCCTTATGTGTCCCAATAAAACGTATCAAGACAAATTTCGGTATGAATTTTATAACAACTATCATTCTGTAATCGTTTCCCTTTATGTTGAAAACATAATGCTGATTACCTATATAATCTACAGAATTGAATGTTGATTTTATATCGGCAAAACAATTCCATTGAGCCTTTTTTACTGTCTTAACCCAATCTTCTAAAGCAACTTTAGACGGAGGGTTTTTCTCATAATAATCGCGGATTGTACGTTCAGCAATTATCCTCATTTTATTGTAGTTGTCATTTGATGTTGCAAATTTACAAAGAATATTCCAATATGCCAAATATTGTTTCCCGGAATTAATTAACCTTATTAGTTTTGCGGGGTGGAGATATTTTAGTAACTTAGCTGACCTAATTCCAATCTAATGCACCCTTTCATTCATTTACACGTACACTCCCAGTTTTCTGTCCTCGATGGGCAGGCGTCAGTCACAGCCTTGGTAGACAAAGCCATAGACGACGGTATGCCCGGACTGGCGCTCACCGATCACGGAAATATGTTTGGCATAAAAGAGCTTTACAACTATGTCAACAAGAAAAACGGAAAGGTGAAGAGCGCCATCGCCGACGCCGAAAAGGCGCTTAAGGAGGCTGAAGAGGCCGGCGACACTGCCGCCGCCGATGGAAAACGCGCCGAAATTGAAAAACTCAACAAAAAATTTTTCAAGCCCATATTCGGCTGCGAAATGTATGTGGCACAAAAGTCGCTCCACGAACACGTTGACAAGAAGGACACAGGACGCCACCTGGTAGTGCTCGCCAAGAATGAAAAGGGCTATCATAATCTAATCAAAATCGTGTCGCAAGCGTGGACAGAGGGTTTCTACTCTCACCCGCGCACCGACAAAGAGGCGCTCGCCTCCCACAGTGAGGGGTTGATAGTCTGCTCGGCCTGTCTTGGCGGTGAAATACCGCGCTTGATTCAAGCGGGCGAAATTGAGGAAGCTGAGCGGCAAGCGCAATGGTTCAAGAGCGTATTCGGCGAGGATTACTATATAGAGCTGCAACGCCATCCCACCAATAAACCGGGAGCCAACCGCGCAGTCTACGAGGTGCAGCAGCAGGTAAATCCCGAGCTGCTAAGGATAGCTAAGAAGTATGGTATCAAGGTGATAGCCTCCAACGACGTCCATTTCGTCAACGAAAACGACGCAGAGGCGCATGACCGGCTTATATGCGTGAGCACCAACAAATTCCTGACCGACGAAAAACGAATGCGTTACACCAAGCAGGAGTGGATGAAAACCCAAGCCGAGATGAACGAACTCTTCGCCGACATCCCCGAAGCGCTTACCAACACCATCGAGATTCTCGACAAGGTGACCCCCTACTCCATCGACCATAAGCCGATTCTGCCCAACTTCCCTCTCCCCGACGGATTCACCGACAACGACGAGTATCTCCGCTACCTAACCTACGAGGGCGCTAAACGGCGTTGGGGCGAGAACCTCGACGACGTTCACCGCGAACGTCTCGACTTCGAGCTTGACACAATCAAAAACATGGGATTCCCAGGCTACTTCCTCATCGTGCAGGATTTCATCAGAGCGGGCCGTAAACTCGGCGTGTCGGTAGGTCCCGGGCGTGGATCGGCTGCCGGCTCAGCGGTGGCCTACTGCCTTGACATCACGCAGATCGACCCGATAAAATATGACCTCCTTTTTGAGCGCTTCCTCAACCCCGACCGCATCTCGCTGCCCGATATCGACATCGACTTCGACGACGACGGCCGAGCCGAGGTGCTACGCTATGTGACCGAAAAATACGGAGCGGAAAAGGTGGCGCGCATCATCACCTACGGCACAATGGCCGCAAAATCGGCGATAAAGGATGTGGCACGCATCGAGCAGTTACCCCTCTCCGAGAGCAACCGCCTGACGAAGCTCATACCGCGCCACATGCCAGAAGTGAACGGCAAAGAACTGAAACCCACCCTGAAAAACTGCTACGAGCACGTGGACGAGTTCAAAGCCGAGCTTAAAAGCCCTAATCATCTCGTGGTCGAAACATTGAAATACGCCAAAGAGCTTGAAGGAAACGTGCGCAACACCGGCGTACACGCTTGCGGCGTAATCATTGGCCGTGACGACATCACCGACTGGGTGCCGGTCAGCACCGCCACCGACAAGGACGGCACCAAACTGCTTGTCACTCAGTATGAAGGATGTGTCATAGAGGACACCGGTCTTATCAAAATGGACTTCCTCGGCCTTAAAACGCTGTCGATCATCAAAGAGGCCCTCGCCAATATCAAACAGACACGGGGCATCGACGTGGATATCGACAACATACCCATAGACGACAAAAAGACCTACGAACTTTACTGCGCCGGGAAAACCACCGGCACATTCCAATTTGAGTCGGCGGGTATGCAAAAATACCTACGCGAGCTTCAGCCCTCAGTGTTTGAAGATCTTATCGCGATGAACGCCCTATATCGCCCGGGGCCTATGGACTACATCCCCGACTTCATCGCGCGAAAGCACGGAAAATCGCCCATAGTCTACGATATCCCCATCATGGAGCAATATTTGAAAGACACCTACGGCGTAACCGTCTATCAGGAGCAAGTGATGCTCCTGTCGCGACTGCTCGCCAACTTCACCCGCGGCGAGAGCGATACGCTGAGAAAGGCGATGGGTAAGAAGCTCATCGATAAAATGAACGCGCTGAAAGCGAAATTCCTCGAAGGGGGACAGAAAAACGGCCACGACCCAAAAGTGCTCGAAAAGATATGGGCCGACTGGGAAAAGTTCGCCTCCTACGCATTCAACAAAAGCCACGCCACCTGCTACTCATGGGTGGCTTTCCAAACCGCCTACCTTAAAGCTAACTATCCCGCCGAATATATGGCGGCCGTATTGAGCCGAAATCTCGCCGACATAAACAAGCTCACCGTGTTTATGGACGAGTGCAAGGCGATGCACATCAACGTAAAAGGCCCCGATGTGAACGAATCATTCGTGGCGTTCGGTGTCAACAAAGAGGGCGAAATACGTCTTGGTATGGCGGCTATAAAGGGTATCGGCGTGAATGTCGTGAACGAAATCATACGTGCCCGAAACAATGGAGGCCCATTCAAAGATATTTATGATTTTGTAGAACGCGTCGACCGGAGCGCGCTCAACCGCCGTGTAATTGAAAACCTCGCTTTGGCAGGGGCGTTTGATTGCTTTTCCGACTTTAACCGCGAAGACTATTTCAGCACAAACGCCAAGGAGGAGACATTCTCCGAACTTCTTGTGCGCTATGGGCAGAACTACCAAAATGATAAGAGCAAAAACGAAAACTCCCTGTTCGGCGGGTTTGATGACGAGCTTACCACCGCAGGACGTCCGCAAGTGAAACCGGCTGTGCCCTGGGTCAATATGTTGAAGCTTGAGAAAGAGCGCGACCTCATTGGGATGTATCTCTCAGGTCATCCGCTCGACCCGTATTACATAGAGCTTAACTACGGATGCACAATGACGCTCAAAGACTTTGCAGAGGAGGGGCCGGTGGAGAATAGGGAGATAACACTCGGCGGCCGCGTGACCGACTTCACAAAGAAAATGTGCAAATCGGGGTATTTCGGAATCATTAAGATTGAGGATTACACCGGAAGCGCGGAGTTCATGTTGTTTGGTAAAGATTTCATTAACTTCAGCCCATTCGGAATCCCCGACACCCCAATAATGATCAGGGGGAAATATGACCGACGGGGCCAGAACAGCGAACTACGCTTCCAAATCACTCACATATCCCTGCTCGAAGATGTCAAAGGAAAACTTGTAACCGGAATAACGCTCTTGCTCAACACCGACAATCTCACCGAATCGACCCATTCGATGCTCAAATCAATGATTGCGGAAAACAGCGACGGCTCTCCCGTGGATCTGAATTTCCTCATACATGATTCCGCAATGAACCGGTCAATCAACCTGTCATCAAACAAAAAGATACCAGTTTCACGTAAATTACTCAATTCATTGAGCGAACTGAACATCGATTTTGAGCTAAGCCGGGTATAGAGTAACCGTCGTTGCAAAATAATTTTGACCGAAGAAATAACTTTTACTAAATTTGCGGCAAATTTAAACTTAACCCAATAACAGAAATGGCAATACAATTTACCGACCAAAACGTGAATGAATTCATCGCGTCAGGAAAACCTACGCTAATCGACTGTTGGGCCACATGGTGCGGCCCGTGCGTAAGAATGAGCCCCATCATCGATGAAGTCGCAGAAGAGCTTGGCGACAGCGCCGCGATAGGAAAATATAACATCGACGAGCAAAACGATTTGACCGCGCAATACCGCATTATGTCGATCCCTACCATACTTATTTTCAAAGATGGCAAGTTGGTGGAGCGTCTTGCTGGATCACAGCCCAAAGCCACCCTGCTTGAAAAGATGAAAGCCCTCATCTGATACAAAAAAGAATCTGTGTCTTGCGACACAGATTTTTTTTTGTATTGGACTAATTGGGTATATCTCACTTCACAATAAGGAGATAGTAGTTTTTCTTCCCTTTCTGAACAAGGATATATTTATCGTTAAGCAGATCGGCGACAGTCGCCGGCTGATTTATGTCGGCAACTTTCACTTTGTTGATCGACAAACCATTCTGCTGTGCGAGTTTACGCAATTCGCCTTTACTTGGGAAAATCTTCGCCTTGTCGGTGAGCAGCGCAGCCCAATTCACACTTCCGTCAAGATCGGAGCGCTCTATCTCGTGCTTCTCCACGCCTTCAAACACATCGAGCAACGTCTGTTCGTCAAGCGAACGCAACTTATCGGCAGCCTTGTTACTGAATAGAATCTCTGAAGCCTCAACAGCCGCCTCATAATCCTCCGGTGAATGCACCATTACCGTAATCTCCTTGGCGAGACGCTTCTGCAACGGACGCAATCCCGGGTCTTTGGCTTGTTCAGCTTCAAGTTCAGCGATCTCCTCCTGAGTGAGGAATGTGAATATCTTGATGTAACGGGCAGCATCTTCATCCGACACATTTAGCCAAAACTGATAGAATTTGTAAGGAGATGTGTAACGACGGTCAAGCCACACGTTGCCGCTCTCCGTTTTGCCGAATTTCGTGCCGTCGGCCTTTGTGATTAGAGGGCAAGTCAATGCGTAGGCCACATTCTCATTCCCAAGCTTACGGCGTATCAGTTCAGTTCCCGTAGTAATATTTCCCCATTGGTCGCTTCCGCCCACCTGTATCTTACATCCTTTTGTCTCATACAGATGCAGAAAATCATACCCCTGAAGAAGCTGGTAAGTGAACTCTGTGAACGAAAGACCGTCGCGAGCCTCCCCGTTAAGGCGTTTCTTTACAGAATCCTTAGCCATCATATAATTGACCGTGATATGCTTGCCTATGGCGCGTGCGAAGTCAAGGAATGAAAAATCCTTCATCCAATCATAATTATTCACCATCTCTGCGCGGTTAGGCTTATCCGAATCAAAATCAAGAAAGCGTGACAATTGTTTCTTTATCGCCTCCTGATTATGACGCAACGTAGCCTCATCAAGCAAATTACGCTCAGCCGACTTCCCCGAAGGGTCGCCAATCATTCCGGTGGCGCCGCCCACCAATGCAATAGGCTTATGTCCACAACGCTGAAAATGGCGCAATATCATCACTCCGCATAAGTGGCCGATGTGAAGAGAATCGGCTGTGGGATCAATTCCCAAATACCCCGTGACACTCTCCTTGGCAAGCGCCTCTTCTGTGCCGGGAATCATCGAATGGAGCATTCCGCGCCATTTCAGTTCTTCAACAAAATTCATTTAAATATCTGTTTTTTTGAATATATTCCACCACAAATTTACTCATTTCCGCCGACAATGCTCCTTAATAGGCAAGAAAAACTTAAATTTGCGCATGGAAGAGCCGTTAATCTATCTAAAGAGCGATTGCCTCCGATACATCGGAGTGTCAATCAACAATCCCCGGCACATCAATATAGAAGCCGGCGTTACAGTCATAATCGGGCCTAACGGCAGCGGTAAATCAACACTCGGACGAATAATCGAAAAAGGATGGAACATTGCCACCAACAGCATATCTTCGCCAAGAGGAAAACTCAAGACCAAACTCATTGAGTTCAACGACATACACTCTCTTACTGGAGCGAAAGCGGAATATTATCAGCAACGGCATGAAGCCACAATGAACGACGAAGTGCCTACTGTAAGCGACGTGTTCGCCGACAAAATCAATACACCGGAATGGAAAGAGCTATGCGCCCAGCTAAGACTGGACGGTATCGAAGATAAAAAATTGAACTTCCTATCGAGCGGAGAATTACGCAAGCTACTGATTATAAACATACTCCTCGACACGCCTGACTTGCTTATACTCGACAATCCCTACATAGGGCTTGACGCTGCGTCACGAAAACTGCTCGACGAAATGCTCGACACAATCTCGGCGCGAGGCATTTCAATAATCCTCCTTCTTTGCAATCCCGGTGAGATTCCGACTTTCACATCCTCAATAATCCCAATTCGCAACCTCACCATCGAGCAACCGATAAAAAACACGCCCGACGACGATGCAATGCGAGCTTCTCTGATGTCATTGATGGATTTCGCCGTAAATCTCGATGCGATCCCTTTGCCATGGGAAAAGCCGATTGAACACGACATCACATTAAACATGAACAAGTGCAACGTGAGATACGGCGACAAACAAATCATTAAAGATGAATCCTGGACAGTCAAAAATGGAGAATGTTGGGCGCTTGCCGGGCCTAACGGAAGCGGTAAATCCGTGCTTTTAAGCCTTATCAGCGCCGACAATCCGCAAGCCTATTCCAATGATATCACAATCTTCGACCGCCGGCGCGGATCGGGAGAATCGATTTGGGACATAAAAAAGCACATCGGATACGTATCTCCCGAAATGCACCTGTATTTCAAATTCAACGGAACTGTCACCGATGTCATCGCGCAAGGGCTGCGAGACACGGTAGGAAACTACGGGAGTGTCAGCGCTTTTGCCCGTGAACGCGCCGAAGCATGGATAAAACTGCTCCATCTCGAAGAGCTTGCCGACCGACGTTACAACACACTATCTGCCGGAGAACAACGGTTGGTGCTGATAGCTCGAACTCTAATAAAACATCCGGCACTGCTGATAATGGATGAACCGCTACATGGACTAGACGCCGCCAGAAAAAGAAGCGTAAGAGCTATTCTGAATAAACTCGTGTCGCGCGACAAACCATCGCTCATATACGTTACCCACTTCCTTCCGGAAGTGCCCGAATGTATCACGAAAACCAAGACGTTACAAAAGTTAAAAAATGTATAACATTTTATAGATTCGGCTCTTTGACGTAACTTTGATAAAATACTTTAAACAATTGTAATGACACGTTTAAACTTACTTTTGGCATTCTTAATTCTTTTAACTGCGTCATGTAAAAGCGCCGGAGTGAAAGAAACCGCCGAAAACGTGAAAAATTTCAATAACCCTGTGGAGTTCAACAGCGACAGCGCATACAGCTATGTCGCCAAACAAGTGTCATTCGGGCCGCGCGTCCCCGGCGCTCCTGCCCATAGCGCCTGCGCCGACTACATTGTTTCAAAACTAAATGGAGCCGACAGCATAATAATCCAAAAATGTTCTGCTAAGAATTTCAAGGGCGAGACACTCCCATTAACAAATATAATGGGCCGATTCAACATAAATGCGAAACGCCGAGTATTATTAGCCGCACACTGGGACACACGTCCTTGGGCCGACAACGACCCCGACAAAACAAATCACGCCACGCCCATCGACGGAGCTAACGATGGAGCCAGCGGAGTGGGAATATTGTTGGAATTAGCGCGATTATTCAATGAAAAAGCACCTGCGATCGGAGTGGATTTATTGTTTCTCGACGGCGAAGATTCAGGCTGTTCGAGCAGTATGATTGAAGATAATGACGACACATGGTGCCTCGGAAGCCAATATTGGTCAGCCAACACCCCTTACGCCGATTCTCCTGAAAGCCGACCGGCCTACGGAATACTACTCGATATGGTTGGTGGCCGCAATGCAAAATTCTACCGTGAGTATGCGTCCGAACGCTACGCAAGCGATGTGAATTCCAAAGTATGGGCGGTCGCAAACGCTTCAGGTTATGGAAACCGTTTCATAAACACCGTCAGAGGAGCCGTAAACGACGACCATCTACACCTCAACAATGCAGGAATACCCTCAATCGACATAATCGAATGTGGCAACCACGAAACCGGCTCATTCCCACCTTCTTGGCACACATTGCAGGACAACATGGACAATATTGACCAGGCGACACTGAAAGCCGTGGGACAAACCGTAGCCAACACCATATACTTAGAAAAAAACTAACAATAAGCATCATGACAATCAACGAACAACAAGACGCAATTATCGACGAATTTGCCGACATTGATGATTGGATGGATCGATACGCTTACATCATCGACATGGGCAACGCATTGGAGCCCATGCCGGAAAAATACAAAACTCCGCAAAATCTGATCGAAGGATGCCAAAGCCGGGCTTGGCTAAACGCTGAGCTTGACAGCGATGGTAAAATAGAATTCAAAGCCGACAGCGACGCTATAATCGTAAAAGGAATAATAAGTATGTTGGTCAATACTCTGTCAGGTCACACTCCGCAAGAAATTCTCGATGCGGATCTTTATTTTATTGATAAAATCGGTCTTGCCGAACACCTATCCCCCACCCGCAGCAACGGACTTGCGGCTATGGTGAAACAAATGCGCCTTTACGCCATTGCGTTCAAAGAACTGGAAGAAGCGAAAAAGAAAAAATAATATTAATAACTAACTTCTATCATTATCATGTTCAATCAACCCAAGGGTCTGATACCCGCCGCGTTAAGCAACATGGGCGAACGATTTGGATTCTACGTCATGATGGCGATTCTGACGTTGTTCCTCATGTCTAAATTCGACCTCGACGGAAGTCAGGCCGGAGCCCTCTATTCTGTATTTTACTGCGCCATCTACATTCTCGCGCTTGTGGGTGGTGTGATAGCCGACAAAACTAAAAACTACAAAGGCACAATCATAGCCGGCCTTCTCGTTATGTCATTGGGATACGCCCTGCTCGCTGTTCCAGCTCTTATCACTACCGAATGGATAGCGCTGGGAGCTTTGCTCGTAATTGCATTCGGCAACGGCTTGTTCAAAGGCAATTTGCAAGCTGTGGTCGGACAGTTGTACGACGACCCGAAATGGAGCCACAAGCGTGATTCCGGGTTTCAAATCTTCTATATGTTCATTAATATCGGCGGATGTATAGCGCCGTTTGTCGCCGTTTGGGTACGCAACACGTTTGTCAAAATGCAGGGATACGCATACAACGCCGACCTCCCCGGGCTTTGCAACGCGCTTCTCGCCGACCGTGAAGTTGACACCAATCTGTTCCTCGAATATGCCAACCAAGTTTCACAGACCGAAGTCAATCTATCTACTCTCCGCGAATTTGCCCAAAATTATCTTGCGGCGTTCAACACCGGATTCCACTATGCGTTCTCCGTTGCCATCATAGCTATGCTCATCTCGCTTGCGATCTTCCTCTGCTACAAGAAACGACTTCCCGCTCCGGGAGCGAAGAAAGCTCCCGTCGGAGAAAAATCAGAAGCTGAAAAGGAAGAAATACGTCAATCAGCAAAAGAGATCAAACAACGCATACTGGCGCTCATGGCAGTATTTGGCGTCGTTATATTCTTCTGGTTCTCATTCCATCAGAATGGGTTGACGCTTACTATGTTCGCTAAAGACTACACCCGCCTTGCGCTCGGCAATATGCCGCTTTCGGCCGAAATATTCCAGTCTATCAACCCATTTGTGGTTGTGTTCTTAACCCCTATTGTGATGTGGATATTCTCAGCGCTTGCCCGCCGAGGCAAAGAACCGTCAACACCGCGCAAGATTGCGATCGGTATGTGTATTGCCGCTTTCGCCTACGTAGTGATGTGCGTTGCGTCGCTCGGATTACCCTCTCAAGCTTCTTTAGCAGGAGCGCCTGTGCCGGCCGCAGAACGAGTGACCCCTTGGATTCTCTTCTCTGTTTACTTCATTCTAACCGTGGCCGAACTTTTCATTTCTCCACTCGGACTTTCATTCGTATCTAAAGTGGCCCCAGCCCATCTGCAAGGTTTGATGCAAGGATGCTGGCTTGGCGCGACCGCCGTGGGCAACGCTTGCCTATTTCTGGGCGCGGTCATGTATCAGAGCATTTCTTTGTCAGCCACTTGGAGTGTGTTCGCTATCGTGTGCTTCATCTCAATGGCTGTTATGTTATGTATGGTAAAATGGCTTGAACGAGTCGCTAAATAAAAAAATACCGTGTTCAAGAATCAACCTTCAGCTCTATATGTCTTATCGCTTGCCAATATGGGCGAGCGATTTGGCTATTATACGATGCTCGCCATCTTCTTGTTGTTCCTACAGGCCAAATTCGGATTTGATGCGGCCGTGTCGGGACAGATCTACGCCATATTCCTCGCCGTAGTCTACTTCACTCCTCTTGTAGGGGGATGGGTGGCCGACCGATGGAGTTTCTCAAAATGTGTGGTGACGGGCATCTTCATTATGTTTGCGGGATACCTCGTAATGGCGATCCCAACCGAGATACGGTCAACGTCATCCCTTGTCATACTATGCCTTGCGCTTGGAATGATCGCTTGCGGAACAGGACTGTTCAAAGGCAATCTGCAAGTGATGATAGGCGACCTTTACAACGATCCTCGATACTCGTCACAACGTGATGCCGCCTTTTCCATTTTTTATATGGCGATAAATGTCGGCTCAATGTTCGCGCCTATGACAGCCACCGCCATGGTAAATATGGCAATGAACGCCAAAGGACTGGTTTATCATCAGAATCTTCCCGCGCTTTGCAACGCATATCTCGATGGACATGGAAACGGGGACGAACTCGTTGGGCTGGCTCAGGCCAATGGAATGACCGTAGGGCAAAATATAGCCGATTTCTGCTCCCATTACATCTCAACGCTCTCCACCGGATACAGTTATGGATTCGGTGTGGCTTGCCTGTCTTTGATCGTCAGCTATCTTATATATATGATCGGACGACGCACCTATTCCCACATACTCGTTGATAAAAAATCGCAAGCAGGCGATAATAAGCCTGCGGCTGAACAGAATCTAACACCCGCTCAAACAAAAAGCCGTGTCATCGCCCTCTTGTTAGTATTCGCTGTTGTGATTTTCTTCTGGATGGTATTCCATCAAAACGGAGCCACCCTTACCGAGTTCGCCAAGAGCTGCACATCGCCCGATGCGTTTGGGTGGACAAGAATAGGATTCAACGTATGGGCGCTCTCCGCCATCGCAGTAGGAGTATATGCCCTGTTCAACCTATTCCAAAGCAAAAGCGGTTCAGGCAAAATCGTATCAGCGCTCATACTCGCTGTCGTGGCCGGTATTCTGATTTACATCTATAAAATAACCCCTGATCCGCTATCAGGCATCCAGCCGCAGGAATATCAGCAATTCAATCCATTCTATGTGGTAGCGCTGACGCCGGTTTCATTGGCGTTCTTCAGTTGGCTCGCATCACGCAAGAAAGAGCCGTCGGCTCCGCGTAAAATCGGATACGGAATGATCCTCGCAGCCGTTGCCTACGGCGTTATGCTGATTGGATCCATCGGACTGTCGGGAACCGCAGGAGCAGTATCGCCTAACTGGTTGATTTCAACCTATCTGCTGCTCACTTTCGCCGAACTGCTGCTATCGCCAATGGGCATTTCATTCGTGTCAAAAGTCGCGCCGCCTAAGTACAAAGGCGCTATGATGGGCGGATGGTTTGCCGCAACAGCTATCGGAAATTATCTTGTTTCAATCCCAATGATACTGTGGGGCAAAATTTCGGTTGCTGCCTTGTGGGGCATATTAATCATCATCTGCTGCGTCTCAGCGCTTTTCATCTTCGCAATAATGAAAAAGCTCGAAGCGGTGACCGCCGACGCTCCAGCCGACATCGAAACCGTAGAAGACGACGCCATCTAATCCACACCCAATTAATTCACAAACGAAGCTGTGTCAAAATATACATTGACACAGCTTCGTTTGTCATACACCATAAAAACACAAGACGCCGTACAAAGACGTCCACAAGAAATTTGCGTTAATTTTAAAACTTTTATTTGCATTATGATGTTATTATCGTATATTTGCAAGCACAATGCAATAAATCACAAATAAAAACAACATTATGTGCGGAATAGTCGCTGTATTTGAAACAAAGGGATGCACCGAAGAACTTCGTCCCGAAATATTGAAAATGTCAAAAAAAATACGTCACCGCGGCCCCGATTGGTCGGGAATATATTGCGGCGACAACGCCATACTCGCCCACGAACGCCTTTCAATCGTAGATCCTGAATCAGGTGGACAGCCATTGAAAAGCAATGACGGACGTATTATCCTTACCGTCAATGGCGAAATATACAACCATAGACAACTGCGGCAAGAATTTGAAGGTAAATACGAATTTTTAACAGGTAGCGATTGCGAGGTTATAATCCCACTATATTTAGAATATGGCCCCGACTTTCTCGAAAAACTCAACGGCATATTCGCATTCGCACTTTACGACACAGCCACCGGCTTTTATATGGTGGCGCGCGACCCGATAGGAGTGATACCGCTCTATATGGGATTCGACAAGCATAATCGTAAATATTTTGCCTCAGAACTGAAAGCGTTGGAGGGAAAATGCGATGTAATTGAACCATTCCTTCCCGGACACGTCTACAAAAGTTCCGACGGAGACTTGAGCCGATGGTACCACAGAGACTGGGAACAATATGAAAATGTGGAAAATGCCTCTACATCAGTCGAAATATTGCGCGACGCGTTGGAAGCGAGCGTTAAACGACAGCTTATGAGCGATGTCCCCTACGGAGTGTTGCTTTCCGGAGGGCTTGACTCATCCATTATTTCAGCCATCGCTGCGAAATATGCGGCAAACCGCATCGAGGCCAACGGCAAACAGGAAGCATGGTGGCCAAGACTACACTCTTTCGCCGTAGGACTAAAAGGCGCTCCCGACCTTAAAGCGGCGCGGAGAATGGCTGAACATCTCGGCACCGTGCATCACGAAATCAACTACACCATTCAGGAAGGGCTTGACGCAATACGCGACGTGATTTACTATATTGAAACCTACGATGTGACAACTGTAAGAGCATCCACACCTATGTATCTCCTCGCCCGTGTAATCAAATCAATGGGCATCAAGATGGTGCTTTCAGGCGAAGGCGCCGACGAGATATTCGGCGGATACCTATATTTCCACAAAGCGCCAAGCGCCAAAGCTTTTCATGAAGAGACCGTACGAAAGCTGTCAAAACTGCACCTATACGACTGCCTAAGAGTGAATAAATCGCTGTCGGCATGGGGTGTGGAAGGACGTGTGCCATTCCTCGACAAAGAGTTTCTCGACGTTGCCATGAGCATAAATCCTGCCGATAAAATGGCCGGCAACGGTAAAATGGAAAAATGGGTGCTACGCAAAGCATTTGAAGATATGATTCCTGAAGAGATTGCTTGGCGACAAAAAGAACAATTCTCCGATGGTGTGGGATATTCTTGGATCGACTCGCTAAAAGCGTTGACAGCCATGCAAGTAACCGACGAAATGATGAAAAATGCCGCACGGCGATTCCCCGTCAACACTCCCATGAACAAAGAGGAATACTATTACCGCTCAATATTTGAGGAGCATTTCCCCTCTGCCACCGCAGCAGCCTGCGTGCCTTCAGTGCCCTCGGTCGCTTGCAGCACCGCCGAAGCGTTGGCTTGGGACGAATCATTCCGCAACCAAAATGACCCCTCGGGCCGAGCGGTATCAGGCGTACACGAAAAAGCCTACACCGCAACCACATAATGTCAAGTGCTTTGATTCGCTGTCACAACTAACGCCATTCTGCGTCGAGCTTGCTGATAAGAGTGGCGCTCGCGCCTGTGGAGCCGGTATGCTGTATTCCGAGCGCAGAGTGAGGTGTAGCCGAAACGGCAGCCGACAGCGATACCGAATCAAGAACGCCGTCCCTCAATTCGGCTGGAGCGGCTGTAGTCGATGCCGATGCCGTGAACACGCCATCGCTTATCGACAAACTGATATTGCATGGCGTGCGATAACAATTAGACGCTACCGAATCACTTATGGGCGTGGCAACTCCTTTGTCATAACGCATAAGTGTGAACACTACAGCTCGGTCATAAGCGGGCGTGCGCTCAATGCGCAAAGCATATCCTGACAATGTGCTTGGATCAAACTTGATATACACATCCATATATTGTCCCGTCGCGCTTCCAAAACCTTGTCCAACCGGTTTACACGGCTCGACAGTCAACGACACTGACATATTATCGCTCTTATCTCGATAAGGGGAGTAAAACATCCGCGCTCCCTTAGTCATCTGCACAAGCCCTACACCGACAGCTCCGTCAGTGCCGCGGCCATAATACCATCCGCGTTCAGGCGCCGGATCCCAATCATGCATCTTCGTGTCAATCGGTTTGTATGCGTCAAAAGTCCACAATCCTTTTCCGACTTTAGGCTGATAATGCACCGGAATATCAGAAAAATCAGTTGACAAATTATGCTGATCACGCTCAACGCCCTTCAAATGCTTGTCTGCCACAAGTTCTCCGAATTCCACTATGCTCTTTTCCCCGGCCTCGGTATCATCACCCTTGGGAGTTATGACCGCAAAAATATGATGCCCCTTATCGGCATACTCCGGATTATATATTGATTGCCCCGGAACACGTCCATGACGTATTCTAACTGTGTCGCCAGCTTCATCACGGCGATACCATGCGACAAAACTTTCATCATAGACAATGCCCGACAACGAATAATCCAATTTTATAGCTTTCAATTTTTTATCATAGACGAGGCTCGGCATCTTTACAAACTCGGGGGCGGCTTTTAAATAGGGAGCTACCTCGACCAAAGCCTTAGCTCGCCAGCCAAATTCATTTGTCATCGTCACATCTCCCAAAACCGATTTTGGAATAACATTACCACTGACGCACGTCACTGTTCCATCCTCTTCCGAGTAAAGTTTCAAGCAATCGGGATAAGCCCATTCAGTAAGCCCATCCATATTGTCATCCGCAGTAGGATAATCTCCCCAACGACGATACATCGGAATAAGCGAAACCTTGTCTCCCGAAGCTTGCATTTTCAAATTTCCCGTTCCAAAATCAGCCATCACCGGAATGCCGAGAAGCTTACGCCCGGTCAGTTCCTGCAATTTTTCTATCGTAGGACGCATACCGAGCGGATCCCATCCATCATCTCCGGCAAGAAGATTAGGAGTATTGTAGACGGTCGCTCCATTATACTCCACCTTATATGCGTCGAGCAGAAGTCGGTCAGTAATGTCCACACTCAACTGCGGACGTTCAGCATCAATCAAATAACTTTCGCCGTCTACCTGCACATTGCTTTGATAGCACGTGTGATGTGAAGAATCACGAGTCCATTGCAGGGCAATTCTTCTATAATCTTTGTTAAGGCGATTGAACCGAGAGTCGACAATCGTCACCATTCCGGGCGCTTTCGTTATATATTGCGATGTGGAGTTCACAAGATCTATATCGCAATTGAGAAAGACAGCTCCGGTTTTTGACGTGCCGTAAAACGGCTTGGTGCTGAACCACGTAAACCGGCAGTCAAGATACACGGCAGTCCCGGAAAGAGCATCATCGGTACACTCCATATAGCAATCCTTAAACAGCGATCTGCGCGCTCCGACAAAAGGACACATATTCAGACGGCTTATAAACCGGCAGTTACGGGCAAAAAGACGATCTGTCCCGTCACATATTCCAATTTGAGCCTGCACTATCG
The DNA here is from genome assembly GCA_964512855.1 of uncultured Muribaculum sp. GTDB lineage: Bacteria > Bacteroidota > Bacteroidia > Bacteroidales > Muribaculaceae > Muribaculum. The sequence continues at coordinate 2,784 of CAZELD010000022.1, read as the reverse complement.
CCGCATTGCGCTTCGCTCTGTTCATTTCAGGACACAATGGATATTCCAAATCCACATTGCAATAATTTCCGAACGTCACATTCTCCATTTCAAGCGAGGAGCCTAAGAAATGAACCATAGTGAAATTACCCAAAGCGCCTTGAGTTTGCCCCCTGTTTGCCGCAAACACCACATTTTTCGGGTCAGCAGTCAATCCCACGATTTTCAACGAATCACACCTCAATTCCACTGCGTATGGAATACCGTTGCTATTGTTGCGATCGCGTTTTATTTGAGGATCATCGGGGTCATCAAGCCAATATACCCATGGAGCCACCAACAGCGTCACAGCGCCGTCACCATGCGACGCCGCATCCAATGCCTTGGCAACATCGTTGAAAACAAATGGAGCGACAGCCTCGGCAAGCGACCCATCAAGATACAACATGGACTGATTAAGCGCATAATGGCGACCGCCAAATATCACGGTGGAATCATCGGGCATATTTATCGGATTCTCCGGGTCTACAACATTCATCGCGCCAAATGCAATGCATTGGGAAGCGAGAATAGCCAGCACAATGATTATCAATCTATTTTTCATGGGTCAAACTTTTGGGGTTATTGTATTTTCGACAAAAATAAAAGATTCTTGCCATAAATACACATAAATCGGCACATTTTAATCGAATATTCTTCGTATATTTGTGAACATTTAATAACAAAAAAAAATCATGAAATTACGCGATGTCATCCTAAGCGCTATAGCCATATTTGCCGTTACCGCGCCGAACGCACAAGCGAAAACCGATTTTTCAACCTATTACAAAAATCTTCCACTCAATCTTCAACCGGTCACAGAGCCAACTATTCCCGGCTACACCGTGTCGCTCCCTGATTTCGGAGGAGTAAATGACGGAGTGACTAAAAACACCGAGGCTTTCGCTAAGGCCATGTCACATCTCGCACAAAAGGGAGGCGGCCACCTCGTGGTTCCGGAAGGGATATGGTACACGGGGCCGATATCATTTGAAAGCAACGTAGATCTACATCTCGACCGCGGCGCTCTAGTTCTTTTCTCCGAAGACTTGGCCGATTATCCTGTTGTTTCATCCAATTGGGAGGGAGTCAGCGCCCACCGCGCCACATCGCCATTGTCAGCGCGCGATAAAGAGAACATTATGATTTCAGGATTCGGCACATTCAACGGTAACGGACAATGCTGGCGTCCGGTAAAAAAATCAAAGCTCACCGACAGCCAATGGAAAGCCCTTCTAAAAAGCGGCGCAGTAACCGAAAAGGGGGATGTGTGGTTTCCCAACGAACGCATACGTGAAGTTTACGAGAACAAAAATCTTCAAGCGCAAGCCCACAATGGCGACCAAGACAAAATAGAATATGCGCATGATTTCCTTCGTCCTGTATTGCTGTCGTTCATCCAATGCAAAAACGTGATGTTAAAAGATGTCACATTTGAAAACTCTCCCGCATGGAATTTGCATCCGTTCCTGTGCGAAAATCTTATTATTGACAATGTAACGGTCCGCAATCCGTGGTATGCGCAGAACGGCGACGGAATTGATGCTGAATCTTGCACAAACGTGCTGATTGTAAACAGTTCGTTTGACGTGGGCGATGACGCTATCTGCATCAAATCGGGAAAAGACAGCGACGGCCGCAAACTTGGCGTTCCATGCAGCAACGTGCTAATTGACGGCTGCACCGTATACCACGGCCATGGTGGTTTTGTGATTGGCTCTGAAATGTCGGGAGGAGCCAAAGATATCGTAGTTAAGAACTGCCTGTTTATCGGCACTGATGTAGGTCTTCGTTTCAAGTCGACAAGAGGCCGAGGCGGCGTTGTTGAGAATATTTATATCGACGATGTGAAAATGAATGATATCGCAGGCGAAGCGCTTATCTTCGACTTATATTACGGCGGCAAAGGCAATGCCACAGTTGTTCCTGTGACAGAGGAGACCCCTTCGTTCAAAGATATATACATGAACGATATAACTTGCCGAAGCGCCAAGAAAGCGGCGTTCTTCAACGGCCTTCCTGAAATGCCGATGAAAAATGTGCAGATTAAGAATTCCCGTTTCCGCGCCGACACCGGCATCACCCTCAATCATGTTGACGGATTGCTCCTCGACAATGTTGTCCTTGACATAATCAATGGAGAGGCGCTCATCAAGCAAAACGGTGTAACAAACCTCACAATCAAGTAATATTGAAATTGTGTCATATATATCTTTTGTGTCAAGATATATATGACACAGCTTCTACGATTTAACATGATTTGTTTAGTTTTAGCAGGTTTTATCGGCCTTATACTGCTACTGCGGCTATAAAACTGTGGATTTTTTAGTACCTTTGCGCCAAAATAATGAACCGCCATGCTCTATTAAAGAGCGTTATATAACATAACTTATTACTGAACAGTTGAATATAGTCTCATTTTTGGACGGCGCAACAATCCGTCGCTTGCAGTTTCCATAATCCCATTTTCGTTTCTCCTCGCAAGCTTGCTTGCGGTAATCATTATCTATGGCGCTGATGGAGTGTTCACCTTAAGTCCATTTACACTTCTCTCCTCAGCGGCACGCGCTTGACAGGACTCCAAATGAGTTCCACCGGAACGCTTCCTCGATTGTCGGAAATACACGGTTAATGAAAATTTAGACCAGAGAACCAAAGGGTAATCTTTGGCGCCCCGGTCTAAATGAAACGGGATCCCCGGCCGGCAACGACGGCGGCTTCGTGTTGGTGGCCCGCGCGCATGATATCGGGCCAATTTCAAGCAGT